>DASZMZ010000251.1:0-50615 GCA_035551455.1 Candidatus Sulfopaludibacter sp. | reverse complement strand
GCGGATTGTGGGTGATGCCCATGTTGTACCAGAGCACCACGTCCTTGTTGTCGATGGGCCGGTCGGCAGCGGCCCACTTGGACAGGCCGTCGCCACCGTGCGATTGGTTCGGGTAGTCGCCGGCGGAATACATCTCCGTGGGACTGAAGGGCGTCACCCAAATGTGCGAGTTCAGGAACCCCGCGCGCTTCCGCACCCACGAATCGGGACGCGCGAACGGCACGGCGTTCTCTCCCGGCAGAAGGGCGTAACCGGTCCCGGTGGCGGCGTTCTCCACGATCCACCGGCGACTGGTTTCGAGACTGATATTGCGCTCGGCCTGACGCTCCGTGCGCAGCGGCGTCTCCCGCATCATGAAGCCGTTGTTGTAGGGATTCTGCGGTCCCGCGGGCATGGCGGAACTATTCATTTCCACCACCCGGTTAGCGAGGCCATCCACATCCAGATCCAGACGGAAGCTGAAGAAATGCTGGTGGTGCACGGCGGAAATATTCTTCTCGATGATGTGGCCGTGGTCATCGTGGGCGTCATCCGCCACAGCCTTCACGGCCATAATGCCGGTGAGCGCGACGCGCATTTCGAGCGTACCGTCCTGGTGAAAAATCCAATCGAAACCGTACTCGTAATTGCCGGGCTGCGTGAGGTAGCCGACCACGAGTTCGCGGGCGCGGCGCACATTATCGGCGTGCTTCCAGGCGATTCCGGCATCGCGTTCGTAGATTGCGACGGCGCCGGGAATGGTTTGCGGTTCGCCGGCTTCATCGGCGAAGACGGCATCGTAGACGCTGCAATTCTCAGGACAGTCGAGGCCCGGCTTGAGCGGACTGGCAGCGATGCCGAGTCCCAATTCGCCTACGTCGAAACTATTGCGGAAAAACCAGCCGGCGGAAGGATCGCCGTAGGGCACCACCATCTCCGACAGGGAGCCGCGATACATCACACTGCGAATGCGGCCGCCATCTTCATAGCCCACGTTGTACAGCACCACGCCTTCGCGCGGATGCAGGGCGTAGCGGAAATGCCATTTCTGCCAGACCACCTCATGGTCCTGAATCTCAAAGCCCGCGCCATTGGGCTGGGTGATGTGCAGCGGAGCGGGGGCGACGCGCCAGGGGCGGGTGGCGGTGGCGGTGAATTCATCGTTATTGCGCGGGATGGGGACGTTCTTGTCGGTGTCCAGCAGATCCATGATCTTGCGCGTGGTGAGATTCACATGCGCCACGATGCCTTCCACGGGGTGCGCGTAGAAGTTGGATCCGAAGCCGGCGTAGTAGGGAACGGCGCGCACAATGCGGGCCTGCTCCGTGCCGGGCAGCGCGAAATAACCGGCCGTCCACGACATGATTACAACACTGTTGATGTCGCTGATGCCGCGATCATGCAGCGCCTTTTGGTATCGCGGATCGGCACGCATCACGGCGTCGGCAATATTGGAATCCTGCTCATTGACGGCGGGCTGCGCGCCGGGAATCTCGCGGAAGGAATCGACATGGCGCGTGGCGAGATTGGCGATGGCTTCGAAGGTCTTATTGGCGCGGGGATCGTAGATGATGGCGAAGGCGCGACGGGGAACCGGCGCATTGCGAAGGACCAGATCCTTGGCGGGCTCGTCCAGCGAAATCTGAGCGAAGCGGCCCCCCGGCGGCACGTTGCCGGCCGCCTTCAGAATGGCGACGGACTCGTGGATCTCGTTAGCCGTGAGCGGCGCGAGCGGATTGGCCGCGAAGGCCGGCAGGACGCAAAGCAGCAGTAGCACGCGCATTTCAGGCTCCCACAATTTTCAAAGTGACGGCGTGATCGGAAGGCTTTTCCGCAGGCAGTTGGACCTTCAAAGAGTTTTCGTCCTGTGTGAATTGAAGCCGTTGCTTATGACCCAGGAGTTCGACGGTGTGGATCTTGCCGACCTGCAACCGGCCGCCGGCCGCGAGCGTCGGGATGTCGGCCTCCGTCCCGGGCCAGCCCATCACGAAGGCATACAGCGTGCTGCCTTTCCGGGTGAAGCGGACGTCGGCCGCGGTGAGGTCTTTGCGGCTGCGCTCGTTGAAGCCCATGCCTCCCGCGCTCGCCACGGTCGCGTTGCCCGCCACCTTCCAGGGCCGCGTGGCGTAGATACCTTCGCCATTGACCGACATCCACTGCATGATCCCGTCCAGCACCTTTAGTTCATCGTCATCCAGCATGCCGCTATTGGGCAGCGGGAAATTCAGCATCAGATTACCGTTGCGGCTGACGATGTCGCACAGCATATCGACAATCACTTTCGGGCTTTTGTATTTGATTCCCTTTTTGTAATGCCAGTCGCCCACGCAGGTGTCAGTTTGCCACGGGTCGGGCAGAATCTCGTTGGCGATGCCGCGTTCGATATCGAGAGCGCAGGTGCCGGCCTCGCAATCCTTCTTCGTCTTGCTGGTGTAGACGCCATGCGGGACCCGGTTGTAGTAGTGCGACACGAGGCGGTAGCCGTACTCGGCGAAGGGAATGCCGCCGTCGGTGTAGAGCAGGTCGGGCTGGTAGTTATCGATCAGGTCCTGAATGCGATTGAAGTAAAGACGCTTCCAGGAATCCGGCGCCACGCGGCTCATGGCCTGGGTGGGAATGGGCTGGTCTTTGGGGAAGGGATGGTAGAGATCGGCATAGGCCGGGTCCTGCCCGTCGTACGCAACGCCCGCGAGATCGCCCGTCTTGTCGGCTCCATGGGAAACGGCGAGCCAGTTGTAGCTGTTGGAGAGATGCTCGCTGACGGCGAACTTCAGGCCGTTCTGCTGGGCCGCTTTGCGCCAGAGTCCGACAATGTCCTTCTTCGGACCGGTAGCCACGGCATTCCAACGAGGCTGATACTTCGAGTTCCAAAGGTCGAAATTGTCGTGGTGGACGCCCATGCTCATGAAGTATTTGGCGCCGGCCTTTTTGTAGAGCTGCATGAGGTGGGCGGGGTCGAACCGATCGCCTTTCCAGAGGCGGCAGAGGTCCTTGTGGCCGAACTTGGAGGGATGGCCGTAGGTGGCGACGTGGTGTTTGTTCTGGTCGCTGCCCTGAATGTAGATATTGCGGGCGTACCAATCGCCATACTCGGCGGCGGATTGGGGACCCCAGTGGGCCCAGATGCCGAACTTGGCGTCGCGAAACCAATCGGGGATGCGGTATTTCCGGAGCCCTTCGGGGCTGCCGTCGTAGGCGCCTTTGGCGATGGCCGGGAGCGAATCCTGTGCCTGGGATTTGCGAGGCAAAAGCAGAGACGGTGCGGCGGCTAGCAGTCCAAGGGTAGCGCGGCGGGAGACCATGGTTTCAGTCTATCGCCTTCAAGACGACTTCACCGCCGAGACACCGAGACGCCGAGGAAGACGCGGAGGAACCACGGTCTGGCTACAGAACCTCTTCGCTCCAGTTTTCCAGGACCTGTTTCACTTTGGTCATGAACTGGTCGGCCAAGGCTCCGTCTACCAGGCGATGGTCGAAGCTGAGAGAGAGGTGGCAAATGGAGCGAATCGCAATGGCATCGTCGACTACTACCGGGGTCTTGTCGACGGTGCCGACTCCCATGATGGCGACCTGCGGCTGATTGATGACCGGGGTGCCCATCAGGCTGCCGAAGCTGCCGAAATTGGTGATGGAGAAGGTGCCGCCCACCACTTCATCAGGCTTCAGTTGCCGCGAACGGGCGCGCGTCGCAAGGTCCACAATGGAGCGCTGGAGGCCGAGGACGTTCTTCTCGTCGGCCGCGCGGATGACGGGAACGATGAGGCCATTCTCGAGCGCCACGGCGATCCCGATGTTGGTCTCGTTGTGATAGATGATGTTGTTGTTATCGAGAGAAGCGTTGAGCAGCGGGAACTGACGCAGGCCGACTACAGCCGCCCGCGTGATGAACGGCAGGTACGTCAGCGAGAAGCCGTAATTCTGCTGGAAGAGCGCCTTGTTGCGCTCGCGCAGCTTCGCGACCTTGGTCATATCGACGCGATGCACGGTGGTGACATGCGGCGAAGTGCGCTTGGACATCACCATGTGCTCGGCGATTTTGATACGCATCGGGCTGAGCGGCTCGATGCGGGTCTTGGCCGGTCCGCCGACTGTGGGCGCGGCGGGCGCGGCGGGGGCCACGTAGCTTGGCGCGGGAGCCGGAGCCGCCGGCGCAGCGGGAGCAGCCGCTGGTGCTGCCGGTGCGGCCGACATGTGAGCTTCCATGTCCTGCCTGGTGATGCGGCCGCCGGCGCCGGTGCCTTTCACTTTGCTGAGATCGACATTATTCTCGCGCGCCATCTTCCGCACCAGCGGCGACAGCGGACCGGCCGGTTCGCCCGACCCGGCAGTCTCTTCGACCTGCTGCGGGGCGGGCGTGGGCTGGATGGTCTCCTGAGTGGGCGTCTCCTGCACGGGCTTGGCCTGCTGAGGTGGCGGGGCCGGTTCCGCAGCTTTGGGTTCCGCAGCTTTGGGAGCCGCAGGCGCTGCCGCCGCGCCGCCGCCTTCATCGATGCGCGCGACCACGGTATTGATGCCGACCGTCTTGCCTTCCTCCACCAGCACTTCAGCCAGGGTTCCAGCCGCGGGCGAAGGGATTTCGGTATCCACCTTATCGGTGGAGATCTCGAACAAAGGCTCGTCGCGTTCGATCCGCTCTCCGGGCTTTTTGAGCCACTTGGTCAGCGTTCCTTCGACAATGCTTTCGCCCATCTGGGGCATCACGACGTCGGTCATTTTCAGTTCTCTCTTTCAGTAGAAGCGAGGGCCGGGGTTTCCGCCACCATCTCGCAGTCAAAAACGCGGCCGAAGTGCAGGGCCAGAATTCGCGAAACTTCTTCCAGTGTGGCCGAAACGCCAAGCTGGGCCATGCTGGTCACGGGTTTGGTGAGTCCGCACGGCACAATGTATTTGAAATAGCTGAGGTCGGTATGGACGTTCAAAGCGAAGCCGTGCGAGGTCACCCACCGGCTCAAGTGTACGCCGATTGCAGCAATCTTGCGGTCTCCCACCCAGACGCCGGTCAGCTTGGGAATGCGTCCGGCCTCAATGCCGAAATCGGCCAGGGTCTCAATGATCACCTGCTCGATGCCGCGGACGTACGCCCCGACATCGCGCTTCCAATCGCGCAGATCCAGAATGGGATAGCCCACCAATTGGCCGGGACCGTGATACGTCACGTCGCCGCCGCGATCCGTGGGGAAAAATGCAATGCCCGCGCGACTCAGAATCTCGTCGCTGGCCAGGAGATTTTCCATCTGGCCGTTGCGACCCATCGTGATCACGTGAGGATGCTCCAGCAGCAACAGATGATCGACCGTCTCACCGGCCTTCCGGGCGGAAATCACCTGCTGTTGCAGTTCCAGCGCTTCTGCGTAGCTGATGCGTCCGAGTTCGCGCAGGCAGCAGTTACGCATTGATCGAAAGACCGTACACCGCGTTGAATGCTTCGCCCATGGCTTCGTACAGCGTGGGATGGGCGTGGATGGTCTGCATCATCACGTCCACCGTAGCTTCGGCTTCCATGGCGGCAACGGCTTCCGCCACCAGTTCGAAGCCCTCGGGACCAATGATGTGGACGCCCAGAATCTCGCCGTACTGTTCGTCCGCCACCACCTTGATGAAGCCGTCGTGATGGCCCAGAATGGTGGCGCGGCTGTTGCCCGCGAAGGGAAACTTGCCCACCTTCACCTTGCGACCCTGCGCCCGCGCCTGAGCTTCGGTGAGCCCGACGCTGCCAATCCCCGGCTCCGTGTAAGTGCATCCGGGAATGCGATTTTTATTGATGGGCACAGCGGGCTTGCCGGCCATGTGCGCCACGGCGATCATGCCCTCGCGCGTGGCCACGTGCGCCAGTTGCGGCGTTCCGGCCACCACGTCGCCGATGGCGTAAACGCCGGGCTCCGCCGTCTGCTGGTTGGCATCGACTTTGATGAAACCGCGGTCCAGTTCCACCTTGGTATTTTCCAGGCCGATCTTTTCCGTATTCGGTTTGCGGCCCACGGCCACCAGCAGTTTCTCGGCCTGCAGTTGTTCCTGCTTGCCTTCCTTGGTGGTGAGAGTCAGGCTGACCCCGCCGTTGCTCTTTTGGATATTCTCGGCGCGCGCGCCGGTCTCCACGCGGATCTTCTGCTTCTTGAAAGAGCGCTCCAATTCCTTGGAGATGTCTTCGTCTTCGACGGGGACCACGCGGGGCAGCATTTCGACCACGGTGACATCGGTGCCGAAGCGCTTGAAGATGGAGGCGAACTCGACGCCCACCGCGCCGGCGCCGATGATGATCAGGCTCTTGGGGACTGCCGTAAGGTTCAGGATCTCGATATTCGTGAGGATAAATTCGGCGTCCGGCTGCATACCGGGAAGCATGCGCGCTTCCGACCCCGTGGCGATGATGATGTTCTTGGCTTCCAGCGTCTGCACGCCGCTATCGGATTTGACTTCGACTTTGCCGCCGCCCTTCAGCGTGGCGAAGCCGCTGATGCGCTCCACTTTGGCCCGTTTCAGCAGCATTTCCACGCCTTTGGAATGCTTGTTGACGATGCCGTCTTTGCGCTCTTTGACTTTGGGATAGTCGAGGCGCGGGTTTTCGCAATGAATCCCCTCGGCCTCGGAGTGAACGAAGCGGTCCCAAACGTCCGCCGTCTGCAACAGGGACTTCGTCGGAATACAGCCCACCAGAAGGCAGGTGCCTCCCAATTTGGCCTGTTTTTCCACCAGGGCTGTTTTCAATCCGTACTGGCCGGCGCGAATGGCTGCTGAGTAGCCGCCGGGACCACTCCCGATAACAATCAGATCGTAAGGCACTTTTTTTATTCTACCTGTGTCACCGGGGTCGTTCCCGGTGCGTCTACCATGAAAATGATGAGATGGCTGCTAGTTATTCTGATGCTGGCCGCCGGGTGCGGATTCGCGCAGACTAAACGCGCTCCCCAGAAGAAGGCCGCCTCGCCTTCCAAACCCGCCGGACCCGCGGCCGATCAACCGGCCGACAAATGGCCCATCCAGCGGCTCTCGGTGGAAGGCAATCACGATTATACGGCGGAACAGGTGCTCGCCGTAGCCGGACTGAAGATCGGCCAAATGGCCGGGAGGCCGGAATTTGACGCCGCCCGCGACCGGTTGCTGGCTTGCGGCGCCTTCGAGAACGTCAGCTACAAATTCGCCCCCGATGCCGAAGGCAAAGCGTATCTGGCTGTTTTTCAGGTGGTTGAAACCCCTACGGCCTACCCCGTCCGGATCGAAGATCTGGGCCTGCCCGCCAAAGACGTCGAGGCGTACTTACACCAGAAGGACATCCTCTTCAATACCAGCCACTTGCCGGCCACCCGCCCGGTTCTGGACCGCTACACGAAGTTCGTGCAGGAGTATCTGGATTCCAAAGGCTCGAAGGAAAAGGTCCAAGCCGAAGTGAAGTCCGACGAGCCGGACAAATACGTGATTGTGTTCGAGCCGGCCCGCCTCCATCCGGCCGTCGCCAGAGTGACTTTCGACGGCAACAAGGTGTTGACGGAGACTGCCCTACAGGACGCCATTTGGGACGTCGCCGTGGGTCTGCGCTACACCGAAAAGGACTTCCGGACGCTGCTGGATACTGGAATCCGGCCGCTTTATGAAGCCCGCGGCAGAATCCGCGTGGCCTTCCCCACCATCCGCACGGAGAAGGTCAGCGACGTGGAAGGCATCAAAGTCTTCGTCACGGTGGACGAAGGCGAAGTGTATTCGCTCGGCAAAGTGGCCTTCGATGGGCCGGTGCCTGTCGACCCGGCCGTCCTCATGAAGACCGGTGATTTCAAAACTGGGGATATCGCGGATTTCGACCGCATCGGGGAGGGGCTCGACCGCATTCGGCTGGCGGTGCGCAAAGCCGGCTACCTGCAAGTGAAAGTGACGAAACAGCGGCAGGTGGACGACGCCAAAAAGACCGTCGATCTGGCGGTACACGTCGATTCGGGTCCGCAATTCGCCATGGGCAAACTCACCCTGGTGGGGCTGGATCTGGAGGGCGATGCCGAAATGAAGCGGATGTGGAATCTCAAGTCGGGAAAGCCCTTCAATCCCGAGTATCCCGACCTGTTCCTGAAGCGCATCCATGACGACGGCGTCTTCGACCACATGGGCGCGACCAAAGCCGATACCAAGATCAACGAAAAAGACCGGACCGTCGACGTGACCCTGAAATTCACCGCTGACGATCCGAAGACCAAGCCGGAGCGGCGCGGCGGTCGCGGCGGCTGGCCCGGCGGACTACTTGTCTCCGAGCTTCCATAAAACCTGGCGCAGCATGCCCATGAGCACGGGCGCATCGCGATAGGTCACCTGCAACCGGCGCATGAGGCGCCGGACCTTCTCCTCTGTGGAACCCGCCGTTCGCGGATTCACGTACCCGCTTTGCCGCAGGACGTCGAGGAGCATGGTGGTGACCTGCTCCAATTCGCCGGCTTCGGCATGGCGGATTTTTTCAGGCTCCACATCCGCCGCCTTGGAATCGCGCGACATTTCGTAGAGACACAGCGCGACGGCTTGGCCCAGGTTCATGGAGAGATCGGCGCCCACGGTGGGGATGCGCATCAGCCAGTGGCAATGGCTGAGATCGTCATTCGACAGTCCAAATTTTTCGGACCCGAACAGGAGAGCGACGGGTGCAGCGACGGTAGCGCGAATAATCAGTCGGGCGCCATATTCCAGCCGTCGCAAGGGATGCTGAAGGCCGCGATGGCCCACCGAAGTGGTGCCCACCACCAGGCGGCAATCGGCCACGGCGTCGGCCACGCTGCCGAATTCCTGCGCCGCGTGGAGCAACGGCGCGGCGCCAACGGCCGACCGGGCTTCGCGGAAGGCCACGTCATAGGGGTTGACCACGCGCAGTTGCGAGAATCCGAAATTCGCCATGGCGCGAGCCGACGCACCAATGTTCAAGGGGTTGCGAGTCTCTACCAGGACGACGCGAAGTTGTTCTTTCCAATCGTTAGCGATACTTCCACTATGCCGAGCGAAGACCCGCGCCTGTCAAGCGGCGCCTTTGTGATCTGCATCACCGGACCGGTACATTTACCCGAGGACAATTCGGGTGATTAACCGTACCCTGCTTCAAAGGGGACGCGCCATGACATTTCAGGTGGGGTGGGGAACACTGATTCGAGCCGTTGCTTTGGCGGCATTGCTGGCCTGCGGAGCATCGGCGCAGAACCACTTTGTGGTCCGCCTCGCCAAGGGCGGCGATATCAACGGAATCGCCGGCAGACACGCTTTGCAGGTAGTTGCCTCCCTCGGCGGATCGGCCAGTGGACTGTATGTTGTCAATTCCATCCTGCCCCTGAGCGTGGTGTCTGCCGGCCTCACCTTCGAATCGTCTGTGCTGAACATCGAACTCGACGGCTCCGTAGCTCTGCCGGAGGCTTCGAAGAGCGCGTCTCCCGCCAAACCTGCTTCTCTCAGTTGGATTGGGGCTTACCTTGGCAAAAGCCAATTCAACCCTTACACCGGAGCCAGCGAGTGGGCGGCGTATCAAAACCAGCCGGCGGCCGGAATCGTGAATGCGGCTGCCGCGCATCAGTTTGCCACCGGCGGCGGCACCGTCGCGATCCTCGATACCGGCATCGATTTCACGCATCCCGCGTTGGCCGGCTCGGTGTTGCTCGGGTGGGACTTCGTGAATAATCTGCCGGGCGGGTACGCTGTGCCGCTGGATCTGTTCAGCGCCACCGGTTCGATTCTGGATCAATCCACGACTTCGATTCTGGATCAATCCACGACTTCGATTCTGGACCAATCCACGACATCGATTCTGGATCAATCGACGACTTCGATTCTGGATCAATCGACCACATCGATTCTGGATAGCAGCAAACCGATCAACGATTACGGCCACGGCACGATGGTGGCCGGCATCGTCCACCTGGCGGCGCCCACGGCCCGACTGCTGCCGGTCAAGGTCTTCGATGTGAACGGCGGATCGTGCCTGTCGCTGATCCTACAAGGCATCTACTATGCGGTGGACCAGGGCGCCAGGGTCATCAGCATGAGCTTCAGCATGCGGCAAGGGTCGCCCGAACTGCAGCGGGCCATCGCCTACGCCAGTGCGCACAATGTGGTGCTGGTAGCGTCGGCGGGCAACGAGGGACAAAACATCGTGGTCTACCCTGCCGGATACGGCGGTGTGATCGGCGTCGGTTCCACGGACAATCAGGATGTCCGCAGTTCGTTCTCCAACTATGGCGATGTAGTCAAACTAGCCGCGCCGGGTGAGGGGATCGTCACCACTTACCCGCAAAATCGATATGCCGCCGGATGGGGCACCTCTTTCAGCACACCTTTCGTCACAGGAGGCGTGGCCCTGCTGGTCCAGTTGAATAGCCAGATCACTCCCGCGGCCGCCCTGCAGGCGCTTTCGAACGCCGCACCTGTAGGCCAGAGCCTCGGAGCCGGGCGACTGGATCTACTTCAGATGCTGAATTCGATATTCTGAGAGACGGCCGTAGTTTGGATCTCCAGATGCCCGTTATGGGGCGAGGAGGCGCTGCTGGTCGAGCGGCTTTGATGAAATGAGTGATTTCGAGAGTCAGATCCGGCAGTTGAAAGAGAAGACGGAGACGAATCGCCTCCAATTCCTGCGGACTGAGCTTGTGACCTGCTCCATAGCAGTCGATCGGGCGCGTTATGAGCAATCGCTTGGCGATACCGATGAGGCCGCGAAGGAATTAGCGACTGCGTCTCGGGGCGCCGAGGTAATCGAGAAATTCCTGGCCGAGGCTCCGAGCCCCCATCCTGAAATCGAGTCCGCCTTGAAGGAGCTGAAAAAATCCCTGGAGTCGCTCCGCTCCGACCTGAACGGCTAGGGAGAGTTGCGTGTCCGCGCTGCTGCAGCGTTCTCCGTCAGTTCCGAAAAAAAAAGTCTTTCAGTGCAACCAGCGCGGCATGGTAATCGTTGTGCGCCATTTCTTCGGCCTGCCGAAGCCGCCGCGCGCCAGTGGAACTGTCGGGGTTTGGAAGTCCGATGCTTTCCCGCTCGCGCAAGAAGGCGCCATACTCGTCCATGGCTTTGCGGTACTTGGCTTCCGTTACTCTGATCCGATCGAACAATTCGAGCTGCGCTTCACTGCGGTGTCCATTTCCATTTGTGCCGCCGATGTCCACGTAGCCGTTTCGAATGGCATACCGCGTCAGGTTGGCGACCTCATGGATATCCAGCTTCGCCATAATTCGCGACCTGTGACAGGCCGCGGTTTTGAAAGCGATCCCCAACGAGCGCGCAATCTCTTTTGTGGACAGGCCGGTAGCAACGAGTTTGAGCACCTCAAGTTCTCGCCGCGTTAGATCCTCAACGCGTACTTGGCCGTTCGCCCTTTCCATAGCTACTACCTCACACACTCGGCTCGGGGCGGGCAGGTGCTAGCGGGGTCCGTTCAACCGTGCGCGGCTCTCGGCGCTGCGATGTGACTGCACGCCCTTACTTTATGTACCATAATTCAGAGAATTGGGCCAGATTGTGTATCAAATCACGGGTGGCCCGAACTGCCCGTTCTTCACAGCAGCATGGAGCAAACTCCGATCCAACGACCTGGGATAATGAGGCAGCCATGCAGGACATCATTGTGGTGGGAGCGTCGGCCGGCGGGGTGGAGGCGCTGCAAACGGTGGTGGCTGGATTCGCTGCCGATCTGAAGGCTGCCGTTTTCGTTGTCCTGCACATAGGGAATGGCCTGCACGGGCGTAGCCATCTTCCCGAGATCCTGATGCGCGCCGGTCCGCTGCCGGTATCGCATCCGGAAACCGCCGAAGAATTCTGCCAGGGCCACATCTACATTGCGCCGCCGGACTGTCACATGACCCTGGGACTGGGCCACTTACACGTTTTCCGCGGCCCCAAAGAGAACCGCAGCCGGCCCGCGATCAATCCCTTATTCCGCTCGGCCGCCGAGGTTTATGGCTCGCGCGTAACAGGTGTAATTTTGACCGGCATGCTGGACGATGGCGTGGCCGGCCTGGCCGAGATCAAGCGGCGTGGCGGAATTGCCATCGTGCAGGACCCCGCCACGGCACTATTCCCCAGCATGCCGGCCCATGCGCTGCAGCAGATCGATGCCGATTACATCGTTACGGTTCCCGAGGTTGCAGAGCTGGTTTCGAAACTTGCGACCGTTGAGCGCGTGGCGACGGAGAGGGAAGAACCCATGGAAAAAACTCTATTGCACTTGACCTGCCCGGAATGCCGCGGCCCGCTGTGGGAAAAGCGTCAGGGAAGAATTGTAGAGTACCGGTGCCGCGTGGGCCATGCTTATTCCGCTCTGTCGCTGGCCCGGGAGCACGAGGAAACCGTCGAACGGACCCTCTGGTCGGCGGCCGTTGCCATTGAGGAGGCCGTGGAGATCGCGGAACAACTGACCCCGGAACTGGGCGACGGAGCGGAGGAAGACATCCTCAAGAAGCGCGCGCAACTGAAGTCAATTCAGAAGATGCTGGAGAACACGGAGCCTAAGGGGTAACCCTTCTCCCAGGACACATCGCCGGAGACGATTGGTTTGGCCGGTGGTGCATCTGGTACGTTCTCGCACGTCCGTCAGAGGTTAAACCGACGAGCCAAAAGATTTTCTCGCAGCCGCCGCCGGGCTTGCCATAATTGAGGTAACAGCGCCAATTGATCCTGAAAGAGGTCGTTGGATGAATATCCAGTTTGTACGCCTGGACGATCAAGTCTGCGAAACCGTAAATCAATTGGCCTTGCAGCAGAGGCGTACCGTGTCGGATTTGGTCAACGAGATTCTGCGAACTCACCTGCTCCAGGACCGGGAAAAGGCTCAGACCGGCGGCGAATAGGGCCGGTTCTCCGGGTTTTCGTTTTGTAACCCGATTTGACAATGGTGCCTCATACCCGGTAGGCTAAATATTTTGTAAAGGAAGAGTTGGAGACGTGTGTCAATGAGTACCGAATTCCCCTCCAAAAACGGTGTTGCGCGCCAGTGGCACGTAATCGACGCTCAGGACGTGGTCCTGGGCAAGCTTGCCAGCAAGGCCGCAATGCTGCTGATGGGCAAGACCAAGCCGATCTATACCCCTTTTATCGACACGGGCGACCATGTGGTGGTCATCAATGCCGACAAGATCAAGGTAACAGGCCGGAAAGAGACTGACAAAATGTATCGCCATTTCACCGGTTATCCGGGCGGATTGGTGGAGAAGAGCTTGAAGCGGGTGCGCGAAGAGCGTCCCGTCCGCCTTCTGGAAGACGCCATTTTTGGCATGCTCCCCAAGACCAAGCTCGGCAAACAGATGTATCGAAAACTGAAGGTATACGCGGGTGACAAACATCCGCACGCGGCACAGAAGCCCGCCGCGCTCGATATCTCACGGAAGGTAGTGTAGTGGCTGCTACGATTGTTCAATATTTGGGTACAGGCCGCCGCAAGCGTTCGGTGGCTCGTGTGTTTCTAAGGCCCGGCAAGGGCGAGATCAAGGTCAACAACCGCGCATTTGAAAATTACTTTCCGACGGAAAGTTCGCGTGCCATGGTGCGGCAGCCGCTCGCGGCCACTGAGACCATGGAGAAGTTCGACTTGTTGATTCTGGCGGACGGCGGCGGCGTGATTGGTCAGGCCGGCGCATGCCGTTTGGGTATCTCCCGGGCTCTGGTGGAGTTCAATGCCGAATTGCGGTCCAGGCTGAAGAAGCTTGGATTCCTCACTCGCGATCCCCGCTCCCACGAACGAAAGAAGTACGGTCAAAAGGGCGCCCGCAAGCGGTTCCAGTTCTCCAAACGTTAGGATTCCCCGTGAGGCCTGGAAGGCGCGCCGCAGCATCCCGCGCTTCCGGGCTTTGCAAATCTCACTCTTTGGACCGGGTGGTCCGGTCCTTATTTGGCGGCCTTCCGTTCCCGTCCGTGCGCAAATCTCGCTTTGGGCCGCGCCACGGCCGGGGAACCACGTAGGAAGGCTTGTTTATGGAGAGTTTCCCCTCTCCCGGTTTGTTTAGGAGGTAGTTTGCCCGCAATATCCATGAAGGAATTGCTCGAAGCTGGCGTTCACTTCGGGCACCAGACCAAGCGCTGGAATCCGAAGATGAAAGAATACATCTTCGGCGAACGTAACGGAATCTACATCATCGACCTGCAGAAGACCTTGAAAATGTTCAAGGACGCTGCGCGGTTTGTTGGCGAAATGGCCGCTCAGGGCAAGAACGTGCTCTTTGTCGGAACCAAGCGCCAGGCACAGGAAGCCATCGCCGAAGAGGCGACCCGCTGCACTATGTACTACGTGAACCAGCGCTGGTTGGGCGGACTGCTCACCAACATGCTCACGGTACAGAAATCCATCAAGCGCCTGAAAGAATTGGAAGCCATGGCGTCGGTGGAAGGCGGCTACGCAGGCCGGCCCAAGAAGGAAGTGATCCGGCTGGAGCGCGAGCGCAAGCACCTGGATCAGAACCTGGCCGGTATCAAGGACATGCCCGGTTTGCCGGACGTGCTGTTTGTGATCGACTCGAACAAGGAAGCCATCGCCGTGAAGGAAGCCCGCCGGCTGGGGATTCCTGTGGTTGCGATTGTCGACACCAACTGCGATCCCGACGAAGTCGATTACGTGATTCCCGGCAACGATGACGCCCTCCGCGCCATCCGCCTGTTCGCCAGCAAAATCGCCGATGCCGTGGTTGAAGGCCGCGCTCTGGCGACGGAGCAGGACTTCACGGTCGATAAGATTATCTCCGATGAAACCACCGGCGAAGAAGGCATGCTGGAATACACCGAATACGTGGATCCCAAGTACGCTGAGAAAATCATGGCGGAGAGCCTGAGCCTGGAAGACGAACCGGTTCAGTCCCCGCGTAAGGGTCCGGCTTCCGAGACCGCCGAACCGGCCGCTGAGCCAGCCGTGACGGAAAGCGGCCACTAGTCAATCGCGCGGCAGTTCCCAGGGACTGCCGCGATCGTCCAAATCGAAGGAACAACAGAATTATGGCGGAAATTACTGCGGCATTAGTGAAAGATCTCCGCGAGCGCACCGGCGCGGGCATGATGGAGTGCAAGAAGGCTCTGGTGGAAGCCAAGGGCGACTTGGCCGAAGCCGAAGTCGTACTGCGCAAGCACGGCATTGCCTCTGCCGGCAAGAAGTCCTCTCGCGCTACCAAACAGGGTCTCATCGGGAGCTATATTCATCACGGCGGCCAACTCGGCGTCATGGTGGAAGTGAATTGCGAATCGGATTTCGTGGCTCGCACCGACGATTTCAAAGAACTCGTGCACGACATTGCGATGCACATCGCGGCGGCCGACCCGAGTTTCATCCGCAAAGAAGACGTCACCGACGCAGTCCTTGAGAAGGAAAAAGAGATTCAGCGCGCCCGTGCCATTCTGGAAGGCAAGCCGGAAAAGATGGCCGACAAAATTGTCGAAGGCCGGATGAACAAGTTCTACGAGGAGATCTGCCTGCTCGAACAGCCGTTCGTCAAGGAAGCCACCCTCACCGTCGGTCAAATGGTCAAAACCAAGATCGCCAAACTGGGCGAAAACATCAGCGTGTCCCGCTTCGTCCGCTTTAAAGTGGGCGATGTGGCCGCCATGGAAGCCGGCAACGAAAACCCCGCGGTCGCTGAGTAAATGGCCGCTTTTAAGCGCATCTTGTTGAAACTGAGCGGCGAAGTCCTCGCGGGCGGCGCCGCTTTTGGCATTCATGCAGACCGGGTGGCCGAACTGGCCCGGGAAGTGGCAGACGTAGCCGCCAAGGGTGTGCAGATCGGTGTTGTGGTGGGAGGCGGCAACATCTTCCGCGGTGTAGCAGCCGCTGCCATGAAGATGGACCGCGTCACGGCGGACCATATGGGCATGCTGGCCACCGTCATCAATTCCCTGGCCCTTTCCGACGCCCTCGAGCAGATCGGCATTCCCACCCGCGTGATGAGCGCCATCGAGATGCACCAGGTGGCCGAGCCCTATATCCGGCGACGCGCCATCCGCCATCTGGAAAAGGGCCGCATCGTCATTTTCGCCGCCGGCACTTCCAATCCGTACTTTTCCACCGATACGGCGGCTACCCTGCGGGCACTGGAGATCAAGGCCGATATCATCGCCAAGGCAACCCGCGTGGATGGGGTCTTCGACCGCGATCCGCTGAAGTTTCCGGACGCCGTCCAATACAACGAGATTTCCTATCTGGAAGTGCTTTCCAAGGGTCTCGGAGTCATGGACGCCACCTCCATTGCCATGTGCCGGGACAATAAGCTGCCCATTATCGTTTTCAATCTGAACACGACAGGCAATATAATGCGTATGTCGATGGGTGAATCCGTCGGCACCGTAATTCATTAGCCGCGAAGCCGGAGAAACTGCGCTATGAAGACTGAACCTCAAGCAGCACCCAGCGGTCAAAGCTTCGCCTCCGTCAAAGAGGTGGAAGGCAACGTGAAAACCAGGATGGAGAAGGCCATTTCAGACCTGCAACACGAAATGGCGCACATCCGGACCGGGCGCGCCTCGCTCGGCCTTTTGGATCACATCCGGGTGGACTACTACGGGACGCCCACGCCCCTGAATCAAGTGGCCAACCTGCATGTGCCGGAACCGTCCATGATCACGGTTCAGCCATGGGACGTCTCGCAGATCGGACCCATCGAGAAGGCAATCCGCACTTCCGATCTGGGACTGAACCCGTCCAACGACGGTAAAATGATCCGTCTGCCCATTCCCCCGCTCACCGAGGAACGGCGCAAGGACCTCGTCAAGAAGCTTCATGGGGTGGCCGAGCACCACCGGGTATCGGTGCGCAATATTCGCCGCGACGGCAACGAATCCGTGAAGAAGCTGCTCAAAGACAAAAAGATCACCGAAGACGACGACAAGAAAGCCCACGATGAGATTCAAAAGCTCACCGACGGCTACATGTTGAAGATCGATCAGGCCTCCAAGACCAAAGAAAAAGAAATCATGGAGATCAAGTAAGCCAGGTGTCCTGGTTTACGCTCAGAGTCCCTGCGTCCAGCGCCAATCTCGGTCCGGGGTTCGACGCTCTCGGCTTGGCCCTGAGTGTGTATTTGACCTGCCGTTTCCGGCAAAGCGACTCGCTGTGCATTCGCGCAACGGGTCGCGATGCCGCATCTCTCTCCACCGGCGCCGACAATCTGATCTGGCAGACAGCCGAGTCCGTGGCGCAGGCGCATGGCATGCAGATGCCGCCCATCGAACTGGAAATCCACAACGATATTCCGATCGGCAAAGGCATGGGCTCCAGCGCCGCCGCGCTCACCGCCGGAGTCGTCATTGCCGATAAGCTCCTCGACCTCGGCTGGAAACCGCTGCGCATTCTGGACGAAGCGGCCCGGCTCGAGGGCCATCCCGACAACGTCGCGCCCTGCACGCTCGGGTCGATCGTCGCCAGCGCCATCGATTCCGGCGGAGTGGTTCGCAGCGTGCGCCTGAATCTGCCGCAGGGATTCGGCGTGGGCGTGGTGGTCCCCGATTTCGATCTGCCCACCACGAAAGCTCGCGCTGTGCTGCCCGACTGCTACAGCAAGCAAGACGCAATCTTCAACCTGCAGCGCGCCTCTCTGTTGATCGCCGCGCTGGCGACGGGCTCCACCTGGGCCTTCCCCGTCGCGCTGGAAGACCGCTTCCATCAACCGTACCGCGTGCCCTTGGTCCCTGGACTGGACGCCATCCTCAAACTCCGCGCCCCCGGCCTCCTGGGCTGCGCCCTCAGCGGCGCCGGCCCCTCAATCCTCGTCTTTTTCGAAAAAGGCTACGACCCGGTGTGCCACCTGGTCCAACAGATTTTCGAAGTGCACGGCCACCGCGCCGAAGTCCTGTTCGCCGACATCGCCGAAAATGGCTTCGAACTCAGCGCCCTTTGACGCTCCCCCGTTCGCATAAAATCGGAACACGCCCAAACAAACGGATCGGCGCTAAAGTGGGATCAGCCCCACATGGAACGACGATCGTTTCTCACACTGCCCTTAGGAGCCGCACTTATGGCCGACACCGCCCCCGCCGCGGGCAAACGCGCATTCTTCGAATTGCGATATTTCCGGATGCGCAACGGACCGCAAACGGAGCGCACCACCCGCTATCTCCAGCGAGGCTGGCTTCCCGCCGCTCAGCGCGCCGGCATCGGACCGGTGGGCTTCTTCAATTCGGTGTTCGGACCGCAGAGTCCCTTCATCCTCAGCCTGTCCAGCTATCCGTCACTGGCCGCCATGGAGACTGCGCAGGAAAAACTGGCCGCGGACAAAGACTTCCAGGCGGCATTTGACGACTACAATTCGATGACCGAGCTGAGCTACATCCGCATGGAGACTTCCCTGCTCCATGCCTTCCCCTCGATCCCCGGCATCGAAGTTCCCCCGGCACGCCAGGGCGGCGGCTCACGCACGTTTGAGCTGCGAACCTACGAATCGCCCAACGAAAAGGCCGGCGCCCGCAAAGTGAAGATGTTCGACGACGCCGAGATCGCCATCTTCCGCCGCAGCGGCATGACGCCCATCTTCTTCGGCCAGACCATGATCGGCACCAACCAGCCGAGTCTCACCTACATGCTGGCCTATGACGATCTGGCGGCCCGCGACAAAGCCTGGAGCGCCTTCGGCAAGGACCCCGAATGGCAGAAGCTGCGCGCCACCCCGGGCTTGACCGACCCGGAGATCGTCTCGAACATCAGCAACGCCATTCTGCGGCCACTGGCGTTTTCGCCCATCCGCTAACCGCGCCGTCACCGGAGCCTCGGCATTCGCATACAGCGCTCAAGTGTATCGCGCTAGAATGGCGGCTGTTCCCCGTGAAAATCGCCGTAGCCTTTTTATGCGCGCTCGCGCTGTTCGCCGACTCGATCCACATCGAGTACGGCGCCGTCCCGCCGGACGTCATTCAGAAGCGGCTGGAAATGGTCAGCCACAAGCTGCCGGAACGCCGCGCCACGCTGGAGTCCTTATTTGAGCAGGTGGGCTGCGGCGGCGAGTTTCTGACCAATCAGGGAGTGCCCGGCTCCAAAGAGCCCAACGTGATCTGCGAGATGCCGGGGGAGACCGCGAGCACGATCGTCGTCGGTGGCCACTATGACTTCATCGATCGCGGCACCGGAGCCATCGACGATTGGAGCGGCGTTTCCCTACTGCCCAGCCTGTATCAGAGCCTCGCCGGCCGTCCGCGGCGCCACCGTTTCGTGTTCATCGGATTCGCCGGTGAAGAAGGCGGCCTCTTGGGCTCCACGCAGTACGTCAAGAAGCTTTCCGGCGAGGCGCGCACGTCCATCCACGCCATGCTCAATCTGGAATGCCTCGGGATGGAACCTCCGAAGGTCTGGGCCAGCCGGGCCGACAAGGAATTGCTCGCCGATTACGTGCAGGCGCTCTCGGCGATCCACATGCAGCCCCTGGTCTCCAACGTGGACAGGGTGGGCGACGACGATTCGCATCCCTTTCTGAACGTGCGCATTCCGGTACTCACCATGCACTCCGTCACCAGTTCGAACTTCGGCCTCCTGCACACCTCCCGCGACAACCTGAAGGCCATCCATCCGGCAGACTATTACGACTCCTACCGCGTCGCCGCCACCTTCCTGGCATATTTGGATTCCAAGCTGGAATAGCGCCAGCCGAGGCAGAGCAAGCCAAGCGCGAACAGCATCACGCTCGCCGGTTCCGGTGTGGCCGTTCCCCCTCCGCCGCCTCCTCCTCCCCCGCCGCCGGTGTCGGTGGGTGTGATGCCTAAGCCTCCAGTCCCGACCACATTGAAGTTCGTGTAAACGTCCAGCAGGTAGCCGGACGCCGGGACGGAAGATGAGGTGGTGAGCATATCGGTTGGACAGTCCAGCTTCGCATGAGAATCGCCGGCCTCGATCGTAAAGTCAACCGTGCAGGCGGTCGACGTGGTCAGCACGAACTCGTTTCCGGATACGAAATCGAAAGTCGCGAGTGGACCGATGTCATGCTGGAAATAGGTTCCGTTGACGTTATAGAAGTAAACATCGGTGGAAGTGGTGGGGACCAGCGGCCCGGTATCGAAACTGAGAAAGCCTCCGGGAGAAACGTAAGTGAAATCGGTTCCCGTCAGCCAAGCTGTGCCGAAGAAGGAATAGGTCACGCTGTCCGCCCGCGCGGAATTCGCGATCGAAAGAAATGCCAGCAGACCAAGAAATGTTGCAGAGCGATTGATCGTCATACAAAAGCCTCTAACCGGGAAAGCGCAAGGGCGGCGAATCTTTCGCAACGAACCGGCGGCGCAACGTTAGCAATCTAACGGTTGAGCCTCTGACGCAGCCAGGCCTGCGCGAGACGAAGATCGTGCCGGACCACGTGGACCGAGCGATCCAGCGCGGCAGCCGACTCTTCAGCCGTCATGCCGCCGAAGTATCGCATCTGAATCAGCTGGGCCAGATGCTCGTCCTCCTGCGCCAGTTCATCCAGAGCCCGGTCGAGATCCAGCAAGCCGGGCTGCTCTCCGGGCATGTCCACGCCGGCCAGAGATAGCCGTTCCGGCTCACTGGCTTCCTGGAGTGAGCGTTTCCTGGCGCCGCGGCCGCGCGCGTAATCCACCAGTACGTGACGCATGGCGCGCGATGCTACGGCAAGGAAGTGGACCCGGTCGGCGAATTCATGGTGATTGTGCTGCATCAGCTTCAGGTACACCTCGTGCACCAGCGCCGTGGTTTGCAGGGTATGAGGCGCTCTTTCCTTGCGCAGGTGCAACGCGGCAATGCGCCTGAGTTCCAGGTACAGCAGGGACACCAATTCGTTCAGGGCGGCCTCGTCGCCTGTCTTCAGCTTTTCGAGCAATTCGGTGAGCGTCGCCATCGGTCACCGGCGGCCCGCGAGCCGCGCGGCCAGATCGCGAACCGGCCGGACGTACAGGTCACCAATTTCCCGGTGGGCGTGCAGCACGGCTTGCGCTTTCGTGAGCATGGCTTGCGCAGCGCCGCGGTTTCCTGCGTCCGAATAGGCGGCGCCGAGAACGGCTTCCGAAATGGCGAGGTCCGGGCAGGCGGCATCCACAATCGCAACTTCGCTCTTGAGCGCAGCCTCCAACAGTGGGATTGCGGCGGCATCGTGCATCAGCACCAGCCCTCTCCCTTGCTCACGCAGGGCGCGGAACTGGTGGACCTTCAGATTCTCGCCGAGCGGACTGGCAGCGATGATCCCGGAGAGTCGCCGAGCCAGAGCCACCGCCGCAGCGCCGTCACCCTGGAGCAGCGCGATTTCCGCCCGCGCTTCCAGGTGATTCAGCAGGTCCAAAGTGAGCGGCCCGGACTCGGGAACCGCGCCGTAATTGCGCTCGACCACAGCCGCGGCATCGGCCGGGTCGGCGGAAGCCAAGGCAAGCTTGATGCGGGGCACGAGGTAGTTCGCGTCGATCTTCTTGCCGACCTTGGTCCGAATGGCGGCCGCTTCTTCCAGCAACTGGCGCGCCTGTGTCGAGCGTCCCAGATCGACCAGCACCAGCGCCTCGTCCTCGATCATCTGACCCAGGTATCGCGTGCCGGGACGGTTGCGGCGGCGATTCTCCACGGCTTTGGAGATGTTGGCGAGCGCTTCCTCAGGCCGGCCCACGGCTTGGAGCGCCATGCCGTACTGGAGGAACATTTGGGGCGTGAAGAAAGGGTCGTCCGGCCCTTTGGTCCGCAGGCAACTGTCTAACGCTTTCTGCAACAGCGGCAGCGCTTCGCGCGGACGAGACATGGCGACCAGCAGGGTTCCGAGTCGCGACTCTGTCTCGATGGTGTCTTCGTCGTCCTCGCCGGCGATGGCCTGAGCCGAGTGCAGCGCCGTCCTCAAACTGCGCTCCGCCAGATCGTACCGCAACTGGCTGCTCTCGGCCTCCGCCTGGTATGCGTAATATCGCGCGAGACTCGGATTTGGATCGCCATCGAATTTCCGGGAGAGCGAGATGGCCTCGGCGATGGCCTTTGCAGCGCCCGGGTAATCCGCGACATTGAGATCGGCGATGCCTTGCTGATAGAGAGCGCGGCCCAGCTCGGGCCCAGGCGGCTGCAGTCGATGAACGGCTACGGACTGGTCGGCGAAGGCTGCGGCCTTTTTCACATCCGTGCTGCTGTAGGCCTCGGCCAAAAGCGATAGCAAGGCAGCGCGGGTGGGCGAACTGTAGTCACGGGCGCCATCCAGAATCGACTTGGCTTCCAGCATCAGCGCCTCACGCTCATTCACCGAACGGGAAGCCTGCATCGCAGTCCCCAGGCCAACCAGTGCGGGAACAATCGCGGGACTGCTCGCGCCATACTGTTTCTTCGCCAGAGCGGTCCGCTGCTTTTCCACCGTGACGGACTGATCATAGAGTCCGAGATCGAGATACAGCGAGCCCAGGAATTCCAGCATTCGCAGCTTGGCTTCCGGCGCATTGGTCAGCGCCGAGTTCACTTTCTCCGCGCCGATATCGAGCAACTCCCTCGCCGTGGTCTGGCGCGCCTTCAGCGGATCGGGATTGCGCAGACTGTTGGCGCGGAAAATATCCATCGTGAAGTCCTCTACAGCCGCCGCGGTTCGCGCCTCATTGCGCGCCACGCGTGCCTGCCAGAGGGCTGCACCCAGTCCTACCGAGAGGGCGAGCATCACGACCGCGGCCGAGGCCGTGGGCGCCTTATGGCGCATGACGAACTTCCTGGTCCGGTAGGCGATGCTCTCCGGATGAGCGAGTACAGGGAGGCCCGCAAGATATCGCTCAATGTCCTGCCGGAAGGCGTCCGCCGTGGTGTATCTTCGTTCCGGTTCTCTTTGAATCGCTTTGAGGAGAATGAGGTCCAGCTCGCCCCTGAGTTGGGATTTCAGCTCTGCGACTCCAGCCGAACGAGCCCGGGCCTGCGCTTCACCGGAGATGGCCTGGCTGGGCGGCTTGGCTTCCGCCGCCAGAATTGCCTCTTCGGCGGCCCCCATGGTGTCTCGTTTCGGGACGAAGGGACGCGCGCCGCACAGCAACTCATAGAGCACGACGCCCAGCGAGAAAACGTCGGACGCGGTAGTGACGGGCTGGCCCAGGATCTGCTCCGGCGAAGCGTACGCCAAGGTCAAAGGCCGGCCGCCGAGTTGAGTCAGCGCGGTGTCCAAAGCCTGGCCGTCCGTCATGAGTTTGGCAATTCCGAAATCGAGCAGCTTGACCTCGCCCTGGTTGGTGACCAGGATGTTTGATGGCTTCAGATCGCGATGAATCACCAGGCGCGAATGCGCGTAATGGATGGCATTGAGGATTTGCAGGAACAGGGTGAGACGGCGGCGGATGGAGAGCCGGTGCGTATCGCAGTAGGCCGAGAGATCGGTCCCCTCGACCAATTCCATGGCGAGAAAGGGACGGCCGCCTTCGGCTACCCCGGCATCGTAAAGCCGGGCGATGCCGGGATGAACCAGACTGGCCAGGACGTCCCGCTCCCGCTGCAAACGCTCGGCGTACTGCGCGGCGTGAATTCCCACCGAGGGGAGCTTGAGCGCCACGTTGCGCTTCACCATCTGGTCGACGCGCGCGGCGAGCCAAACCTCGCTCATACCGCCTTGCCCGATCTGCGCCAGGAGGCGATAGGGTCCGCAGAGCCAGCCTTCGGCGACCCCGCTGCTCAACAGAGCCGCGGCAGGTTCCTGCACAAGATTGCGGAGATCGTAATCCGTGGCAAAGTCATTTGCCAGGAGGGCTTCCACCTGCTTCTGGACGGCGGGGTTGGTGGGATGCTCGCGGAAATAACGAGTCTGCTGTTCCTTGTCGAGATCCGACAGCCGATAAAAGAGGTCGCGCACTTCCGGGCTGATATCCATGGCGCCGTTCTCTTGCCCGCCGGGATCAAGGAGTGCCCGGTCTTACGAGGTATAAGTATAATTCGTCAGAAAGTGAATTCCGGATCGGGCAATAGACCAAACGTGCGCTACAGGACTACTTTTTCATTGGTGCGGCAGGAGCGATAAATCGCGTCGACCACTTCCAAGGCCTGGTAGCCTTCCTCGCCCGAGCACTGCGGCTTGCGGCCCTTGGCGATCGCATCGGCGAAGTCCAGAAACTGGCGCTCGAAAGGCTCCAGCGAGATCGCCATGGGGTCCGAAGCTCCCGAGGCCACTTCCTTCGTGACCGGAGCGGGATCGCCGGAATCTTCCTTCACGTCCCAGGTAGTGAGCTTGTCGCCGGAGATGATGGCGGTGCCTTTCGTGCCGTGGAATTCGGTGCGCTCGGTATAGCCGGGCCAAAATGCAGTCGACGCCTGCACCACGCCGGTGGCGCCACTGGCATAGCGCACCACCGCATTGACCACGTCTTCCGATTCGATCTTGTGCAGCGCGCCCAGTTGCCAGCTTCCGAAAACCTGACTCACCGGACCCGCCAGCCAGCGCAGAATATCGATCTGGTGAATCGCCTGATTGATCAGCGCGCCGCCGCCTTCGGTCTGCCAGCTGCCTTTGATGGGCCGCGAATAATACTCGGCGGAACGGTACCACTTCACGTAGCAATCGCACTGCAGCAGTTTGCCCAGACGGCCCTCGGCAAGCGCCCGGGAAAGGAACAGACTGGCATCGTCGAAGCGGTGCTGGCTCACGACGCTCAGCAGAATTCCGCCCTTGCGCGCCGTTTCGATCATGCGCCGCGCCGTTTCCAGGCTGGTGGAGATGGGCTTCTGCACCTGAACGTGCTTGCCCGTCTGCGCGCAGATCTCAATCGGCTGCAGCCGGAAATCGGGGAACGTGCAGACGTCGACGTAATCCACCTTGGGGTGGCGGCAGACCTCTTCGTAGGTGCTCACGAATTCGGCGCCGTGCTGATCGGCGAACTTGCGGCCGTAGGTTTCGCTGATGTCCGTGCAGACCGTCAGGTCGAAGCCGAGCTTCTTGTAGACGCGCGCATGCATCTGCGAAATCGCGCCGGTGCCAATGATTCCGACTCTCATAGGAAGAATCATTTTACCTTGCGCCGACAGGTTACAATAAGGATTCACCCATGATTCGTCATTTTGCGTTTTCCGCCGCGGTGCTGGCCGCGCTAACCCTGAGCGCGTGCAAACATACTTCTTCCACCGGCGTTGCCGCGGAAGTGAACGGTCATGCCATCACGCTCGCCGAGTTGGAGAAGATCTACGCGACGCAAGCGCAGCGGCCGCCGGAGGGCGCCAATCCCGACGTGATCACCAGCCAGAAGCTGGACCTGCTCACCAGCATGGTCACCAGCGAGATCATGTGGCAGCGTGCCGAGAAGGCCGGCCTTACCGCCGTGGATGCCGACGTGGAGACCGAGTTCAACAAGTTGAAGGCGCTTTCCACCAAGGAAGAGTTCGAAAAGAAGTTGGCCGATCGCCACATGACGGCTGACGACCTGAAGGCCCAATTGCGGCGCGACCTCACGGTGCAGAAGCTGATCAATAAAGAAATCACTTCGCACATCAGCATCACAGACGCCGACGTGGCCAGCTACTACAACGCCAATAAGAACATGTTCAACCTGCCGGAGCCGCGCATCCACATGGCGCAAATTCTGGTGAGCCCGGATGGCTCTGGCGAAGTCCGCAATCTGAAAAACAGCAAGGCCAAGAACGATAACGAAGCCCGCCAGAAAATCGCCGGCATCGAAATGCAGTTGAAGCAAGGCCAGGATTTCAACGCCCTGGCGGCCAACTATTCCGAGGACGTCAATACGGCCCCGAATGGCGGCGATATGGGCTTTCTGCCGGAGTCCACGCTGGAGAAGGTGAGTCCGGACCTGCGGAAGATGGTGGCGGCGCTCCAGCCCGGCGGCATTTCCCCAGTGATGCGCATGCCCGACGGCTATCGCATCCTGAAAGTGATCTCCAAGGAACCGGCCGGACAGCGCGACCTGAACGATCCGCGCGTGCAGCAGCAGATTCGCGAAGAACTGATGAATGAGAAAGACTCGCTGTTGAAGGCCGCGTATATCGAAGTGGCCCGCAACGGCGCCAAGATCACTAACTACTTGGCCCAGTCCATCGTGGACAACGCCGCCAAGAGCAAGTAACGCCGCAGCGACCTTAGTTCACTGCGGCAGCGACGGCAACCGCGGGAGCCGCAACCGGCGCCTGATAACCCAGAACGTAGTGCTGCATCGCGCGCTCCGTCCAGCTCATGCCATTGGTCTTTGCTTCAACAAGGGCATCGGCATTCTTCCAATGGTCGTGAAGCACGCGATAGCAGGCAACCACCGTTCCCGTGCGGTCGGCGCCGCGGCGGCAATGGATAAACACGGGGCCGGCGCCTGCATCGTCGAACAACGCAATCACCTGCGCAATCTGCTTGTCGCTGGGCGCGCTGTACCCCGAAAACGGAATATTCAGGTATCGCATTCCGTCCTTCTCGACAAGCCGCTTTTCGGCGTCGGCTCGCGACCCGGTTTCGCGGAGGTCAATCACAGTCTTGACGCCCAGCTTCGCGAGGTTCGCGAAGCCTTCACTGCTCGGCTGCGCGCCGCGATAGAGGTGCTCGTTCACCTGGTGGAAATTGCCAACGCCCGGAACCTCCGCGGCAAACGCCGCGAAACCGAGCGCGAAAACCGCTATGGCGGTCCGTTGCAGGGGAGAAGTTTGCATGGTATTGGGCTCTACACTTTTGATGGGTTCGACCGCACTCAGGTTGCAATTTTCGCGACGCAACTCACCGGCTGACCCCGCGTAATGGGCGGCGTCGCGACGATGTACAGGACCACCCCGGATAGGGGAGAAGTCACTTCGGCCAGCCGCTCTCCGAAGAAGTCCGTGATCACCGCCAGCAGGTCGCCCTTGGCCACCAATTGGCCGCGCTCCACCTGCGGATAAAGGATTCCCGTCGCAGGACTCGGGATCACCTCCGAAGGCTCTAGAAATACGGGATTTGTAAGCGCAGCCGGCCCGTCCTCCAGCATCTTCAGTTCGCGCAGGACGCCGCGCACTCCGGCCACGATCTGCTCCACGCTGACCTCGTCGGTGGTCCCCAGAAAGCCGGCTTCAATTGTCAGCGCCGGCTTGCCGCGCGTAATCGCGGTCGTCGAGCAATAGAGGGACTGCGACGGATCGGTCGGGCGGTTCCGGTCGATCAGAATGTGGTCCAAGCCGAAAGCCAGAGCGAGGCGCGCGATAGCGGCATTGATCCCGGCGTCGCCGGTCACGCCCTGATACACATAGGGTCGCAGCGATTCGTTGCCGTCGCCGCAGTGCAAGTCCAGGACGTAGTCCGCTTTTTCAATCACTTCCGTGGTGATGGCGTAGGCGATTCGCTCGCTCACCGTCCCGTCGGTACGGCCGGGGTAGACGCGATTCAGATTCTTCCCGTCCACCGGACTGAAATATACCGTCCGCCCCAGAAACGATGGCATGTTGGCCACATGCACCATGAGGACGGTGCCGCTCAAGAGCACCGGATCGAAGGCTATCCTGAGCCTCTGCAGCGCCAGAATCGGCGGATATTCGTAGCCGTGATTCCCGGCGATCAGCGCCAGCACCGGCCCCTGCCGCGCCCCCTGAATGATGGTTAACGGGATCTCGGTAGCGGCATCGACGCCCGCCGGAACCTGCAGCATGCGCGACTGAATAGAAGGATTCATACGGAACAGCCAGTATACGTGGATGCGGCGCCATAAGCGCGAAACGAAAACCCGAACCCGTTGCGTCTATACGATGAATCCGGCAAACGGTGACCAGCCGGAAAGCTGAAAATCCGCGTGCGCTACACTACAAGGTACGCCAAATTGAGGTGTCTGAGGTTTGATTAACGGAAAACGGATCGTGGTGGTGCTGCCCGCCTATAACGCCGAAAAGACGCTCGAGGCCACCGTCCGCGAACTGCCTGAAATTGTCGACGAGAGCATTCTGGTGGACGACCATTCCACCGACGCCACCGCGGAAATGGCTCGCCGCCTGGGACTCACCGTTGAGGTGCATCCGCGCAATCGCGGTTACGGCGGCAATCAGAAAACCTGCTACGCCAAGGCCCTCGGAGCGGGAGCCGACGTAGTGGTGATGCTCCATCCCGACTATCAATACGAGCCCCTGCTGGTGACTCCCATGGCCACCATGATTGCCTATGGCGTGTACGATCTGGCCCTGGGTTCACGGATTCTGGGCGGCGGCGCGCTGCGCGGCGGCATGCCGCTCTATAAGTACGTCTCCAACCGGTTGCTCACGCTCTTTCAGAATCTGATGATGGGCGCCAAGCTCTCCGAATACCACACCGGTTTTCGCGCCTACAGCCGGGAACTGCTGGAAGCGCTCCCGCTCGAAGCCAACTCCGACGATTTCGTTTTCGACAATCAGGTGCTGGCGCAGGCCGTCTTCCTGGGCGCCCGGATTGGCGAGATTTCCTGTCCCACCAAGTATTTTCCAGAGGCGTCTTCCATCAATTTCCGCCGCAGTTCGATCTACGGACTGGGAGTGCTGCGCACGAGCATCCATTTCCGGCTGGCTAAGTGGGGCCTGTCGCGCGGCAGCATTTTTCGCTTTCCCGCCAAAACCTTTCCTACCAAGGGAACGGAGAGCAAACCCGCAACGTCACAAACCGGAAGATGACCAGTTTGCCCGCGGGGGCGAATCGTTTCCTGAGGTCCAACCTGCTGCCGGGCGCTGTGCTGGCCCTTTGTATCGCCCGACTCTGGCTGATGGCGCTGCCGTCCAGTTTCTGGGTGGACGAGATGGCAACGGTCTTCGTGGTGCAGCAAGGCGCCCATCATCCCTCGTTTGCCGCGGCGCCGCAGGTGCCCGATTCCCTGTATTATCTGCTGCCGCGCATCAGCAGCGCCCTATTCGGCCAATCGGAGATCGCTTACCGGATCCCCTCCCTTCTGGCCGCCGGACTCACTCTGCTGCTCATGGCCAAACTGGCCGCCCGGCTGATTCACCCGCAAGCCGGCTGGTTTGCCGTATTCGGCTTAATGGCCGTTCGTGACTTCAACGATCACGCGGTAGACGCGCGTCCTTACGCTCTGGGCATCTGTGTGGCCGCAGCCTGCGTCTGGCTGCTGGTCCGCTGGCTGGATTCCGCCAAATGGCTGGATGGGCTGGCGTTCGTTCTCTGCGCCTCGCTGTTGTGGCCGGTACATCTGCTCTACTGGCCGTTCTTTCTGGTGCTGGCTTTTTACACTGTCTGGCGTCTACTTCGCAGAACTACGGACGCTACCATTCCGCAGGCAGCCACCGTGTTCGCGGTAATCGGACTGCTAGTGGTGCCGGTAGCGCTGCGGGCATTGCAGTTGATGCGGCAGGCAAGTGCGCACGTGATTCAGCCGCTGCCCTCGCTGCATCACGTGGAATGGTCGCTGCGTTGGAAACTGGTAGTGCTGTCGGCCGCAATTTCCTGGATGGCCGCGCGCGTTCTGCGCTGGAAGCGCGAGACTCGGCGGCTGCCCCAAGGAACCATCGCTCTGGTGGTGGCGTGGTGGCTGACGCCGCCATTCTGCCTGCTGGCCTATTCGTACATCACCGGCAACAGCGTCTTTTTGCCCCGTTACTTTTCGCTGTTCCTGCCGGGACTCGTGCTTACTGCCGCCTGCGCGGCCAGTCCCTTCTTGAATGCGGCGCATTGGAGAACCGCCGCGATTCTGGTGGGCGCCGGAGCTCTTGCACTGCTGGGCCAGTGGAATTCGCCGTGGCCGCCGCACGAACACTCCGATTGGCGCGACGCCATGGCGCTGGTGAACCGCCAGGCCGCGCCGCAAGCCGCCCTCCCCGTGATTTGTACGAGTCCGTTCATTGAAGCGCAGCCTCCGAACTGGCGGCCCGACTACCCTTTGCCGGGGTTCCTTTACGCCCACCTGTCGGTCTATCGTCCCAGCGGGCACATTTTACTCTTTCCTTTCGAGCGCTCGGGTATTTCCGAGCGCTACGCGGCCAGTCTCCTGCCGCGGACGCTTACCGCCCCAGGCAAGTTCATCATCTACGGAGGCGCGGGCAATGTCCGCGACTGGCGAGATTGGTTCGCGCAGCGCCCGGAACTGACAGGCTGGACCAATCGCCTGATCACCTTCGGAGACGTTTACGTAGTGATCTTCACAAGCCCGTCAGCCGCTTGAACGTGTTGCCCCACCTTTCCCTCTAATCGTTCGCAATCGACCGGCGGATTTCCAATTGCAAAGCGTTAATAGGGAGGGTCATGAACGTGAAGCTGAATTTCTTAATGGGGACGCTATCGATTTGCCTTTTGGGGACTGTCGCGATGGCGCAGACAGCCCCGGACAACACGAAGGTGAATGAGCGCGACCGGTCCAAAACAGCCGTAACGGCGGACCAGGGGAAAAATAACGCAACGGATCGCGATCTGGCGCAGAAGATTCGCAAATCGATCCACGACGATCCGTCACTGTCCACTTATGCGCACAACGTGAAGATCATCGCGCAGAGCGGCAAAGTCACCCTGAAGGGCCCGGTGCGCTCCGACGCGGAGAAGCAAACCGTCGAACAGAAAGCCACCGAAATTGCGGGCGCAGGGAACATCGTAGACGAGATCACAATCAAGCCGGCTTCCAACGGGAAGTCGAAATAGGAGATGAATATGGCAGGTAAGAACACGGCAGTTTTTGGCATTTTCCGGGACAGAACGCATGTGGAGTCCGGGGTCGACGCACTGCTCGATTCCGGCTTTCGTGGGGAGGACATTTCCGTCCTTCTGCCGGACAATATGGGCACTAAGGATTTCGCCCATGAAAAGCACACGAAAGCACCCGAAGGCGCAGCAACCGGCGCCACTACCGGAGGTGTCGTGGGCGGAACGCTCGGACTGTTAGCCGGCATTGGCGCGATCGCCATTCCGGGTCTGGGGCCGTTCATTGCAGCGGGCCCGATTATGGGTGCCCTGGCGGGCCTCGGCACCGGCGGCGTGGTGGGCGGCGTCATCGGAGCCTTGGTGGGCATGGGCATTCCGGAATACGAAGCCAAGCGATACGAAGGCATGATCAAGGAGGGCCGCGTCCTGCTGTCCGTGCATTGTGACAATAGCGATTGGGTAAAGCGCGCCAAAGACGTGCTCCAGCAGAGCGGCGCTGAGGATATCTCTTCAACCGGCGAATCCAGCGCCGATCTGGCCCAGAGCGACAAGCCTCGCACCCGCACCGGCGGCGGCGGAGCCAACTACTAACTGAAACGTGGGGACAGACTTCCTCTGTCCCCATTCCGCCCCGTCTTAAAGAGCTTTCGTTCCCGGCCGATATGCCTATTGGATGATCGCCCTCCTTGGTATCGCGCTGGTCTTCATTGCCGTATTGGGCGGTTTCCTGCTGGAACGCGGGAATCCGTGGGTTCTCATGCAGCCGGCCGAACTCCTGATTGTCGGCGGGGCTGCTGTGGGCATCCTCCTCGTGGCGAATCCTCCCGGAGTCATCCGCAAGATCGGAGGAGCCGTTCGGACGGTCTTTGCCTCTTCCCCGTATTCTCCCCATTCCTTCATCCGCTGCCTCCGTATGCTGTATGAGGTCTTCAGTTTCACTCAGCGGGCCGGCATCGTAGCGCTGGAACCCGACGTGGAAGATCCGGTCAACAGCGCCATCTTCTCAAACTATCCGGAGTTCCTCTCCGACGTCCAAACGCGCAACTTCGTTTGCGATTCCTTGCGCATGATCGTGATCGGCGTGACCAGCGCCCAGGAACTGGACCAGTTGATGGATCTGGATATTGACGTTCAAAGGCGCGGACGGCACGAGCCTGTCAACGCGATGGGCGCGATGGCCGACGCTCTGCCCGGGTTGGGTATCGTGGCCGCGGTGCTCGGCGTGGTGATCACCATGGAAGCCATCGGCGGGTCGCCGGAGACCATTGGACAGAAAGTGGCGGCGGCGCTGGTCGGCACCTTCCTCGGCATTCTGTTGTGTTATGGAGTGGTGGGTCCTCTGGCTGCCCGGCTAGAGCATCTCAGCGAAGCCCATACGCAGTTCCTGCAGGTGCTGCGGGTGGCGATTGTCGCCTTCGCCCGCGGCTCTTCGCCCATTCTCGCAGTCGAATACGCACGCCGGTCCATCCCGGTGGAACTGCGGCCCTCGTTCCTGGACCTGGAGGCAGCCATCAAGCGCGACGCGCAGATTCCGCCCGTTCCGCTGCTCTCCCAGGTCGCCGAAAAGCAGGTCGCCGAAAAGGCCGCTCCGAATGCCGCTGCTGAAACTGCCTGAGGGCTCACCGGAATTCGGCGCGAAGTCGCCGCGCTCCGCCGAGTCGCGAAAACATCGCGGCGGCGCCTGGAAGGTGGCTTACGCGGACTTCGTGACCGCGATGATGGCCCTGTTCATCGTCCTCTGGATGATGAATGCCAGCGGCAAGGTGAAGGAGTCGGTAAGCGGCTACTTTAAGGATCCCAGAGGCTACAGCCGCAAACTCGGCGCGGGCCCGTCCGGCTCGGGCGAAGGTCTGGTAGTCAGCGAGAGCAACGTCTCGCGGATGCAACAGCAGATCGAACAGGCGCTACGCCAGGTACCCGAATTTCAGATACTGAAAAAGAACATTCAGTTCAGCGTGACCGGAGAAGGCCTGCGGATCGATTTGCTGGAGAACGAGCAGGGCCTGTTCTTCACCACCGGCGGCGCTCAACCCACCGAAGCCGGGCAGCACCTGCTGGCATCGCTCGCAGCCGAGGTGGGCCGGATGCCCAACAGCGTGGTGATTGAAGGCCACACGGATGCCCGCCCGTTCCGCAACTCCGGACCCTCCGCCGGTTACGGCAATTGGGAGCTCTCCGTAGACCGCGCCAATGCCGCGCGGCGTCTGCTGCATCAATACGGAGTCCGTCCGCAGCAGGTAGTGGAGGTGCGAGGCTTCGCCGACGAGCGCCTGCTGATTCCCGAACATCCCGAAGATCCGCGCAATCGCCGCATTTCCCTGGTAGTCCGCTTCTGAAGCGTATCCTACCCCCGCGGCAGCGTCACCGTAAACGTCGAACCCTCCCCGGGCCGACTCGCCAGATCCACCATTCCCCGGTGCGATTCGGCGATCCATTTGACAATCGCCAGACCCAGACCGAACCCGCCGTCCTGGCGCGAGCGAGCCTTGTCGGCGCGATAAAAGCGCTCAAACAGATGCGGCACCGCCTCGGCCGAAATGCCCATTCCGGTGTCCGAAACTTCCACCCGCAGCTCCCGCTGCCCGGCCAGCAGCGACGCGGATACCGTGCCACCCTCCGGCGTATAGCGGATGGCGTTATCGAGCAGATTGATCACCAGCCTCCGTAGCAATTCCTCGTCGCCATGGAACGAGACGTCTTCGCCCACCCGGCATTCCAGCCGGATGCCGCGCGCCGAGGACAGCGCCTGCACCGACCGGCAGCATTCGGCCAACAAATCGTTGAAATAGAATTCCTGCACCTGCAGACGAACATTGCCCGCGTCGGCGCGCGCCAGATTCAGCAGATCGTCCACCAGTCGCGAGAGCCGGCGCGATTCGTCCAGAATCAGCGCCAGTGCCTGCCGGTACTCGGCCGGACTGCGGTCGCTCGAAAGCGCCACATCGGCCTCTCCCCGAATCACCGAGATCGGAGTGCGCAATTCGTGGGAAGCGTCGGCCACAAAACGGCGCATGCTTTCAAAACTCTGGTCGAGCCGCGAGAGCAGCTCGTTGAACGATGCCGAAAGCGCCGTGAGTTCCTCGGCCGCATCGCCGATTTCCAGGCGTGCATGCAGATTGCTCCCCGTAATCTCCCTTGCCTGCGCGGCCATCCACCCCAGCGGAGCCAGACCGCGCGTGGTCAGCCAGTAGCCGCCCAGTCCCGCGAGTGCGATCAGCAGCGGCGTCGCAAACAGCAGCGCACGACGGACCGCCGCCAAATCCGCGGCCACGAAATCCAGCGGAGCGGCTGCGACAATCAGGTAGTTCCGACCGTCCTGCGCCAATCGGCGCACCACGGCGCGAGAGCCGTGCGACCCCAGATCGGGCAGAGCGAGCGCAATTTCGGCTCCGCTCCGGTTCGCCGCGCGCGCAGCCGCTGATTCGAACCCCCGCTGAAAGAACAGCCCCGTGGATGCCAGCACGCGCCCCTCGCTGAGAATGGCGACCGGATTCCCGCGCAGGGAAGAGACCACCTCTCCGGCGGCCTTGAGCGCGTCTCCCTTCTCTTCCACCAGTTCATCGGCCATCATCAGGGAAGCTGTATTTGCTTCCGCGGACAGGGTCTCCTGCAGCCGCGCCTGGAGCGCGCTCGAAAGCACGCCGTACAGAAAGATTCCGAACACCACAAACAGCAGCGAAAAAAACGCCACGTACCAAACCGTCAGGCGCAGACGAAAGCTCTTAAACATCGGCCGCTCCCGGGTGGTTGGTCAGGATGTAGCCTTCGCCGCGCCGGGTGTGAATCAGACGCCGCGATGCCCCCGAATCCAGCTTGGCGCGCAGCCGCTTGATATAGACATCGATCACGTTGGAGAGCGGGTCGAAACTCTCGTCCCAAACATGCTGCCCGATTTGCTCGCGACCCACCACGCGGCCTTCATTCAGCATCAGGAATTCCAGCAGGGCGTACTCTTTGGCGGTCAGACTGATCTGCCGCCCGTTTCGCATGGCGGCGTGTTTGCCGGTATCCAGGATGAGATCGCCAATGCGCACCACCTGCGGCCGCACCCGCTCGGAGCGTCGGGCCAGCGCGCGCAACCGGGCCAGCAGTTCTTTGAAGTCGAACGGCTTGGCCAGATAGTCGTCCGCGCCGCTGTCCAGTCCGGCCACGCGATCATCCACCGCATCGCGCGCGGTCAGCATCAGGATGGGCGCATGGAATCCGCCGCCGCGCAATTCGCGGCAGACGCTGTGCCCATCTTTGCGCGGCAGCATCACGTCCAAAATCACCAGGTCGTAGGCATTCACAGCGGCCTGGTAGATCGCCTGCTCGCCATCGACGGCCACATCCACCGCGTAGGCCTGCTCCCGCAGACCTTTGGCAATGAATCCAGCCACCCGCGACTCGTCTTCCACCAGGAGAACTCGCACCCCTCCATGTTTTCACAATTGTTTTCACAAATCCTTTACATCCTGGTTGTATAGGTTCTGCTGTCGCTTCCTTATGATCGTTTCAGGTGCCGATGGCCTCCATTCCAGTTCCGCGACAATTGCAGGCGTCGAACGATTTCACGTGGCAGGTAGTGGACCTCTGCGAGCGTTTCAGTTCGATGGTGATGTTGATCGGGTTGAGTCCTCTGCTGGCGGTCAGCGCCGCAACTGTGTCGATGCTGTCCGGCCAGTCGCCGTTCATCGCGCACAAGCGCGTGGGCCGCTACGGCGCGACACTTTGGATGCTCAAACTGCGCACCATGTGGGGCGGCGCTTCCGGCGTGCCGCGGCGTGCTTCGCGCTGGGTTGAATACATCGAAGATGAGGAGGGTCCCACGCGCAAGCAAGCGGCCGACCCGCGCGTACCCAACAGCTTCGCACGCTTCTGCCGCCGCCATTCCATCGACGAACTGCCGCAGTTGTGGCACGTAGTCACCGGCCAGATGGCGTTGGTGGGTCCGCGACCCGTCACTCCCGCCGAATTACGCCAGTATTACGGCTCCGGCGCGTCTGCGATTCTGGATCTCAAGCCGGGAATCGCCGGACTCTGGCAGGTCTCCGGACGCAATCGCCTCACCTACGCCCAGCGCCGCGATTTCGACCTGGAGTTCGTCCGCAGCCGCTCCGTCGCCCTGTATTTGAGGATCCTGTGGCGCACACTCCCGGAAGTCCTCTCCGGCGCAAATTCCTGGTAACCGATTCGAGCAGCGCTCGCCGATCCTACAAAACTTCTTCTAACTTCTTGCGCAGCTCGGCCGACACCCGGGGATTCTCGCCTCCAGTCGAAATCGCCACCTGCACATTCCCGCGCTGCACCCGCGCCGGCACGATGAATTGGCATTCCTCAGCCGAATCCGCGATGTTGGCAAACACGCCCTTCCCTTTCGCGGCGATGCCGATGCGGTGATTCGTGAGCCGGTCGTCGGTGGCGGCAAACACCAGCATGCAGCCCGCCAGATCGGAAGCGCGGAACCGCCGCGGCACTACCTTGACGGGCAGCGACTCGAACTCGGCCTCCCACTCCGGCGCGATCACCGTAACGCGCGCTCCCGCTTCCACCAGGGCACGAGCCTTACGAAGAGCGATTTTCCCGGCGCCCACAACAAGGACTGGCCGATCCTTCAGGTCAAGAAAAATGGGGTAATATCTCAATCTCAAAATGTAGCATGCCGCCCTGCTATCATAGGGATTCATGTCTGACGCCATCCCCACAGTGGTGATTGTGGGCCGGCCCAACGTAGGAAAGTCCACTCTTTTCAATCGGATCACAGGTCAGCGGCGTGCCATCGTGGGCGACGAGCCCGGCATTACCCGCGACCGGATCCATGGGTCCGCTCAGTATAATGGCCGCCACTTCGAAGTGATCGATACCGGCGGTATCGTTGTCAACGATCACGAATACATCCCGGCGCAGATCCTGCATCAGGCCCAGGTGGCTCTCGATACCGCGTCGCACATCATCTTTTTGGTGGATGGCCGCGCCGAAATCACGGGCGCCGATCGCGATCTCGCCCAGATGCTCAAGCGGCTCGGCAAGCCTGTCTCGCTGGCCGTCAACAAGGCGGATACCGGCGCGCACCGCGACCTGGCCCACCAGTTTTACGAACTCGGCATCGCGGACATCTTCCCCCTCTCGGCCGAACACTCGATCGGCGTCGACGCGCTGATCGAGCACATTACCGACTCATTCCCCGAGGCCGCCGAAGCGCCCTCCCGTCCCTCAGGCATCAAGGTGTCGATCATCGGACGGCCCAATGTGGGCAAGTCGACGCTGCTGAATTCGCTCACCGGCCAGGAGCGCGCCATCGTATCTCCGATCGCCGGGACCACTCGCGACGCCGTGGATGAAACCGTGGTTCGCGGGGGCACCGAGTACATTTTCATCGATACCGCCGGCATCCGCCGCAAGGGCAAGACGAAGGAGATGGCGGAAAAATTGAGCGTGGTGATGGCCCGCCGCCACATCCGTATGGCCCACGTGGTGCTGCTGGTTCTGGACGCCACTGAGGGCGTGCTCGGGCTCGATGCCACCATCGCAGGGTACGCGCACGAAGGCGGCCGGGCTCTGATTATCTGCGTCAATAAGTGGGACGAAATCAAGGGTCAGGGCGGCCAGAAAAAGCACGAGTTCGAGCAGCAGGTCCGCGACGAATTTAAATTTCTGGAATACGCGCCGGTGGTCTTCATTTCCGCCAAGACCGGCGCCAATGTAGACAAGCTATTCAGCATCATCAAGGACGTATATGAGGCGGCGTCGCTGCGCGTCACCACCGGCGAGTTGAACCGCTTCGTGGAAAACCTCCATTTCGAGGAGCGGCGCATCTTCTATATCACCCAATCGGCAATCCGTCCGCCGGAGTTTATTGTCTTCACCGATAAGGGTCCGGCGCTCCATTTTTCGCACGAGCGGTATCTGGCGAATCAGATTCGCCGTCAGTTCGGCTTCCAAGGCACTCCGATTTTGTTGAAAACGCGCGCCAAAGGGCGGCGGAAATAATGGCTGGAAGAACGTTTGCGTTTTTTGGACAATGCCCTTTAGACTAGGAGCAGTATCATGACCGTTCTCATATTTGAACCCCAGGGAGGGCGACTCAATGTGGAATAAGAAGGAAGATCCGCCAAAACCCTATATTCCGCCGACCTCGACGGCCCCCCAGGCACCTTCGGCGCCGATGTACAACGAACCCAAAAAGGAGACTACACCTATGTCCAGCATGAATGTCGGACGTACCGATGATACGCGCGGCTCGGCCACCATCGGCAAGGCCGTCAAGATTGTGGGCCAGATCTTCAGCAAAGAAGATCTGTTCGTGGACGGGGATGTAGAGGGCACCGTTGAGGCATTGGAACATCGCCTCATCATCGGACCGCACGGCACCGTGCATGCCACCGTGAAAGCCCGTGAAGTCGTGGCGCAGGGCACTGTGCAGGGCAATGTAGAAGCCACTGAGAAGATCGAGATCCGCAAAGACGCGAAGCTGGTCGGCGACATTCGTACGGCCCGCATCATCATCGAAGATGGCGCGTATTTCAAGGGCAGCATCGACATCGTGAAGCCGGAACCGTCGAAGACGGCGTCGAAGCCGCAGCAATCCGCGCCTGCCGCCGCTCCGGCTGCTGCGGCGGCGCCCAACAGCAAGCCCTAAGGTTGCGATGCCGCTTCCCGGGCCGCTGAAGAATATGTTTCGCGGGTCGAAGGGCAACCAGCCGCCTCAGGGTCAAGCTGTGCCTGTTTCGGCCCGTTCCTCCTTTCCAAAACGCCACTCCGGCGACGAGATCACTAGCACCCGCAACAGCCGCGGCTTGGAAGAATTCTTCAGCCAAATCCGCGATCAATCCGGGTTGACGATCCTGGATTTGGGCGGCGCCACCCAGCAGAACGTGACTTTCATTACCAATCTCGGCCACCGGCTTTACTCCGAGGATTTTCTTCAAATTCTGAATGAGACCTTCGGCCCCGAGGATACGGTGGACCAGGCCAATCCCGGCCGCATCGAATACTTTCTGCGCCAGGCGCTGGACTACCCCGAAGGCCAGTTCGATGGAGTGTTGATCTGGGATGTGCTGGAGTATCTCGAACCCGCGCTATTGAACGCCGTGGTCGAGAGACTGCAGAAAATCGTCCGGCCGAAAAGCTACATGCTCTCATTCTTCCATTCGGACGATAAGTTGGACGCGGTTCCCTTCTACACCTTCCGCATTCAGGAGACCAACTCACTGCATGTGGCCGAGCGCGGACTCCACCGTCCGGTCCAGCTTTTCAATAATCGCAGTCTGGAGAAACTCTTCGGCCGCTTCGGCTCGGTAAAGTTTTTCCTCACGCGCGAGCGTTTGCGCGAAGTCATCATCAAAGTCTGAGCCATCGCCTCATCCGGTTCGCTGTATGATGGACGGATGCAAATCTGGCATCGCCTCCTGACCCTCGGCTGTGCGGCCGCAGCCTGCCTGCTGGCGCAGAACGCTCCTGGAATCGATAACGATCAGGCACGCGTCGTGGTAGCTCACGATCAGCCGCACAAGAAGGGAACACCGCACCAGCACAAGGTGAATCGCGTGATGGTATACCTGCAGGCCGGCAAGCAGGAATTCACCATGGAGGACGGCAAGAAGACGGTCCTCTCCTGGAAGGCGGGAGACGTGAAGTGGAGTCCGGCGGGCGGCATTCATACGCCGGAGATTGTCAGCGATGCGCCGGTGACGATGGTGGAAATCGAAGTGAAGAAGCCCGGCGATCCGGCGAAAAAGATCACCACGCCGCTCGATCCCGTGAAAGTCGACGCCAAAGATTACAAGGTGCTCTTCGAAAACAGTCAAGTCCGCGTGGTCCGCGTGAAGTTCGCCCCGAACTCCGGCGCCCCCATGCACGAGCACCAACTCAACCGCGTCGTAGTCTACCTGACGGATCAGAATACCAAGCTCACCACACCCGACGGCAAAGTGGAAACCGCGACTCACAAGGCCGGCGAATACAGTTGGGGCGGCCCCACCAAACACAAAGAAGACAACCTGATGACCGGCCCCTTTGAAGCCATCATGGTGGAATTCAAAAACTGAATCCCGCAGCCGGCTCTATTTAGCGTCCACTCAATCCGGCTCCCAAGCCGTGTCTTCTCCTGTCTCCTGTCTTCTGTCTTCTGCCTCCTGGCCCCCTCCCCCCTGCCTTGCTAAACTCAAAGCATCCCGATGTCCATCCAGGCCCGAACAGCCGGCGCGCGTCAGTTCTTTTCCCCTCACGGCACGCTGTCTAAGTGGCATCCCACTTACGAATTCCGGTCCGGACAGGTGGAGATGGCCGAGGCCGTCGAATCGGCACTCGCCGATAAACGCCACCTGATTGTGGAAGCCGGGACGGGCACGGGCAAGACCCTGGCCTACCTGGTCCCGGCGCTGCTTTCGGGCAAGCGCATCGTAGTCTCCACGGGCACCAAGAACCTGCAGGAGCAGCTCTTTTTCAAAGACGTTCCCTTTCTTCAGCAGCACTTTCCCCGTCCCCTGAAAGTCTGCTACATGAAAGGGCGGAATAACTACGCCTGCCGCCAGAAAATCTACGACGCCGAAGACCAGCCGGTACTCTCCGGCCTCGAAGAAGTGGCCGACTTCCAGATCATCCGCGATTGGGAGAAGACCACCGAATTCGGCGACCGCGCCGAAATCAAGACGCTCCCCGAAGGCTCTACCGCATGGGCCAAACTCGACGCCCGCACCGACCTCTGCTCCGGCGTCAAGTGTCCCAGTTACGAGAAATGCTTCATCACGTCGATGCACCAGCGGGCGCAGGAGAGCGACATCATCATCGTCAACCACCATCTGTTTTTCGCCGACCTTTCCCTGCGCGATGAAAACTACGAAGGCGGCATCCTCCCCGAATACCATGCCGTCGTCTTCGACGAAGCCCACGAGATCGAAGATGTGGTGGGCCAGTATTTCGGCGTCTCGGTGAGCAACTACCGCTTTCAGGAATTGCGCCGCGACATCGGCGTGATGGGCCGCATGAAGAAGTTCGGCACCCCGGAACTGGACCGCGTGCTACAGCGCATGGACGAGATCTCCACTCAGTTCTTCTCGCTGTTCGGCGAAGTGGAGCGGCGCGTCGCATTCCAGGGTAGGAGCGCCTTCCGCGAGGACAACGAAGAGATCTACTCCGACCTCCTGGCCGTGCTGGATCTGGTGGGCTCCAACCTGAAACTCATCCAGAGTCCGCCCGACGAAATCATTCCCCTCTTCCGGCGCGCCAGCGAACTCTCCATGGGCATCCGCTTCATCATGGAAGAGGACGACGAGGAGAAGTACGTCTTCTGGGTGGAAAAGCGCGGCCGCTCCTGTTTTCTCCAGGCCACGCCTATCGACGTGGCCGGCATTGTCGCCGAAAAGCTGTTCTCCAAGGTCGAAACTGCGGTGCTCACCTCGGCTACCCTCGCCGTCGCCGGCGGCTTCGATTACGTGCAGAAGCGCCTCGGCCTGGAGAGCCCCCGGACCCTCGTGGTGCCGGGCCATTTCGACTACCAGAAGCAGGCTCTCATGTACGTGCCGCAGAAGCTTCCCGAGCCCAAAAACCCCGCCTTCACCAAACTGGCCGCCGAAGAGGTGGTTCGCATTCTGGAGCATAGCCGCGGACGCGCCTTCGTGCTGTTCACCAGCTATCAGCAGATGCGCATGGTGCACGATAAGGTGTCGCTGGAGATCGACTATCCCACTCTGTTGCAGGGCACCGGACCGCGCAACGCCCTGTTGGATGAGTTTCGCGCCACGCCCAACTGCGTCCTGTTCGCCACCAGTTCCTTCTGGCAGGGCGTGGATGTACCGGGTGAACAGTTGAGCTGCGTTATCATAGATAAGCTGCCTTTTGCGGTGCCGAACGATCCCGTGGTCAATGCCCGGATTGAGAACATTCGCAAGACCGGAGGGAATCCTTTTTACGATTACCAGATCCCGCAGGCGGCGATTGCCCTCAAGCAGGGGTTCGGACGCCTGATTCGCAGTAAGAGCGACCGCGGCGTGCTGGTCCTGCTGGACAACCGGATCACCAAGCAGCGCTACGGCCAGGTATTTTTCGATAGCCTGCCGGACTACGGTTTCACCACCAATCTGCAGGACGTGGAGAAGTTTTTCGATGTTTGAAGTAACGATTGAAGAGAGTTTTTCCGCCGGACACGCACTCCGCAATTACCGCGGAAAGTGCGAGAACGTGCATGGCCACAATTACCGCTGCCAGGTGAGCATCCAGGGAGAAAAGCTGGATGAGATCGGGCTTCTGGTGGACTTCGTGGAGTTGAAAAAGGTGGTGCACACCGTGCTCGATAGCATGGACCACCAGTGGCTCAACGAGTTTAAGCCGTTCGACGTACTCAATCCCTCGGCCGAAAATATGGCCAAGTATATCTACGACGAAGTCAGTTCAGGCTTGCAGACAAAAGCAGGAATTCGAGTGGGATCGGTTCGGCTGTGGGAAACAGACACTGCGAGCGCAACGTATCGACCCGGAGCTTAAATGGAGGCCGCGGGGCAGGCGCTTCCGCCTGCCCACCTGCCTTTCGACCAGTTACTTTCCGTAGTACGCAGCGTTTTTCGCGGTGAAGTCCGTCCATTTTTCCGGCAGGTCGTCGAGGGCGAAGATCGCCGAGACGGGGCAAACCGGAACACACGCGCCACAATCAATGCATTCCACGGGGTCAATATAAAGCAGTTCCGCGTCCGCGTGGTTGGGCTCGTCTTTCTTTGGATGAATGCAGTCGACCGGGCAGGCGTCGACGCAGGCCGTATCTTTAGTGCCGATGCAGGGTTCAGCTATCACGTATGCCATTGCGGTATTTTTCCCAGGACAATAAATAGCACAGCGTGAATGGAAACACAACGAATCGGTTGCAAGCAGCGCCCATAAGCACCAAACTGGAGAGGATGCCGGCCAAAGTTCGAAAAGCTGTTTTTCCTGCCGCTGGGTTAGGCACCCGTTTTCTGCCTGCCACCAAGGCCCAGCCCAAAGAGATGTTGCCCATTGTGGACAAGCCCATCATCCAGTACGGTGTGGAAGAGGCTCTTCACTCGGGCATCCAGAACATCATCATTGTCACCGGCCGCGGTAAGTCGGCCATCGAAGACCACTTCGACGTGAGCTTCGAGCTCGAATACCTGCTGGAATCGCGCGGCAAAAAGGACCTGCTGGCCATCGTCCACGGCATCTCGGACATGATCAACGTCTCCTACGTCCGCCAAAAGGAAGCCCTGGGACTCGGCCATGCCGTGCTCCGCGCCAGCGAACTGGTGGGCGACGAGCCCTTCGCCGTCGTGCTCGCCGACGACGTGATCGATGCCGAAACTCCCTGCCTCCGCCAGTTGCTCGACATCTATAGTTTCTTCATGGCGCCCGTTCTTGCCGTCATGGAGGTCCCGCCCGAGAGCATCTCCGCCTATGGCTGCATCGACGCCGAACCGGTAGCCCACAACGGCAGTGCCGACCGCGTCTACCGCATCCGCGACCTCGTGGAAAAGCCCAAAGCCGGCGAGGCGCCCTCCAACCTGGCGATCATCGGCCGCTACGTCTTGACCCCCGAAATCTTCACCTCGCTCAATGCCATCGATCCGGGTTCCGGCGGTGAAATTCAACTGACCGATGCGCTGCGCCACCTCCTGCGCAGCCGCCCCATCTACGCCTACCGTTTCGATGGCCAGCGCTACGATGCCGGCGATAAACTCGGTTTCCTCAAGGCGACCGTCGAATTCGCCCTGCAGCGGCGCGACCTGGGTACGCAGTTCCGGGCCTACCTCAAAGAGCTCATGGGCGGCTAACCCATGCTCCCCACCGGTGCAAAAGAACGCTTCGCTGCCTTGATGGGCCCGCGAAACTACCTGGACCAGCCAGAGGACCTGAAACTTTACGAGTATGACGGCGGCGTCGATAAACATCCGCCAGACCTCGTCGTGTTTCCGCGAACCACCCAGGACGTCTCCCACATCGTCCGCCTGGCCCGCGAGTACAACCTGCCCGTCGTCGGCCGCGGCGCCGGCACCGGACTCTCCGGCGGCGCCATCCCGCGCGAGGGCGGCGTCATGGTGGCCTTCGCCCGCATGAATCGCATCCTCGAAATCGACCTGGAGAACCAGCGTGCCGTCCTGCAACCCGGCGTCGTCAACCTCGATATCACCCTGGCGGTGGAAGGCGGCGGCTATTTCTATGCGCCCGATCCCTCCAGTCAGCGCGCCTGCACCATCGGCGGCAACGTGGCGGAGAATGCCGGCGGACCCCATACCCTCGCCTACGGCGTGACCACCAACCACGTCCTGGGGCTCGAACTCGTCCTCCCCGACGGCACCGTGGTGGAGACCGGCGGCAAGGAATGCGACCTGCCGGGCTACGACATCACGGGCCTGCTCACCGGCTCCGAAGGCACCATGGCGCTGGTCACCAAAATCACGGTGCGCCTCATGCGCAAGGCCGAACTCGTGAAGACCGCCCTGGCCATTTACGAATCCAGCGAGGACGCGGGCCGGACCGTGGCCGAGATTACCGCCCGCGCCATCACCCCCGTCGCCGTCGAAATGCTCGATGGCGTGATGCTGCGCATGGTCGAAGAGGCCACCCACGCCGGCTATCCCTTGGACGCCGCCGCCGTCCTGCTCATCGAACTCGAAGGCCTCCGCGAGACGGTTGAGGAACAGGTGGAGCAAATCCGCCAGGCCTGTATGCTGTGCGGGGCGCGCGAATTCCGCGTGGCGCGCACCGCGGAGGAGCGCGACCTGCTCTGGAAGGGCCGCAAGAATGCCTTCGGCGCCGTGGGCCGCGTCAGCCCCACCTACTATGTGCAGGACGGCGTAGTGCCGCGCACGAAAATCGCCCCCACGCTCCACTTCATCGGTCAGGTGGCTCGCGATTCCGGACTGACCATCAGCAACATCTTCCATGCCGGCGACGGCAACATGCACCCCATCATCTTGTTCAATCCGCGCAAGCCCGGTGACCTGGAAAAGGCCCGCGCGGCCGGCGAGGCCATCCTCACCTATTGCATTGAAGCCGGAGGCTCCATCACCGGCGAGCACGGCGTCGGCATGGAAAAGAATGAGCTGATGGCGAAACAGTTCACGCCGGAAACGCTCGACACCATCCGCAGCCTGAAACTTCTCTTCGATCCCGACGGCCGCCTGAATCCCGGCAAAGTCCTCCCCACCGGCCGCGGCTGCCTCGAAATCCGCCAACTCCCCGGCGCCACCGTCTAGCCGCCCATCGCCCTCATCATTTCCGCCTGGTACCGCTCCAGCGTAAACCGCCGCGTCCAACTCTCCCGAGCCCTCTGCGACGCCCCGGTATCTGGCCGCATCAGCGCCTGCACTGCCAATCGCCCCATCTCCTCCGTCGAATCCGCGAGTTCCTCCTCAGTCACCACCTCCGGGATGCCGCCCGACCGCAAAGCGATCACCGGCACTCCCGCGGCCTGCGCCTCCAGAATCACCCGCGTCGTGGCCTCCTGACCCGTCGACGGTACCAGCAGCAGATCCATCTCCGCGAATGCCCCGTAAACGTCGCTGCTCCATCCGGCGAATTGCACCGGCAGATTTGCGGCAGCCTTCCGGACGTCCGCCTCGTACCGCAGCGCGGCCGCCTCGCCAAATAACGCCGCCCCGTGGATCACAAACCGCGCCTTGGGAATCGACTCCAAAATACGCGGCGCCGCCGCCACGAATTCGAGCTGTCCCTTTTCCGGCGCGATCCTGCCCACGCACCCCACCACGGGCGCCCCCGGATGCGGATTCCACACAGCGCGGTCGGGCCCGGCCACCCCGTTGTACACCACCGAGATCCGATCCGCCGCCACATACTCACGCCACGAATCCGCCACATACTCGCACACCGCCACCACGTGCGCATCCAGCCGCCGCAGCGACGCCCCGGCTAACTGTCGCACCCTGCCGGGCGGCAGCACGCTGTGCGCGTGGAACAGCACCGGCGTCTTCGGTCGCCATAAAGCCGCTGCCGGCAGCAGTCGCGGACCGTTAATGTAGATCAGCTCCGCCCGCGCCCGATCGGCCAAATGACGAATCTGCCGGGCCAGCAGCGGCGTCCCCGCGACGAAGCGCACCACGTCGCCCAGCGTTTTTCGCCCCGAAGCGTACGGCCCGCAATCGATCACCTCCGCCTCGAACCCCATCTCACGCACACGACTCGAAAACTCGCCCTCCCCCGGCAGCCCGAACAGTGCAGTCCACCCCGCGCGGCGAACGGCCGGCAGCAGGTCCAGCACGGCGCGCTGCGCTCCACCCAGATCGCTGAATTGATCCAGGATCAGCAGCTTCATCGCCGCACCGCCAGGGCCAGCACGAAAAAGTACACCGGCAGCACGCGCCAGTAGGTGAGCAGATCCCCCGAGAACATCTGCACCGTCTGTCCGGCCCAGAAACAGAGCATCCACGCGCCGTAGAAGGAGGTGCGCGAATCCACCGCCCGCGCCGCCCGCCCCGAGGCGCGCAGAATCGCCACATTCAAAAACACCAGCGCCGCCAACCCCGCGATGCCCGTCTCCACCAGCAGACTCAGATACATGTTGTCGGCCACCACCGACGCGCCCAGAAAGTCCGTATAAGGCAGCGTCTTATAGCCGATTCCGAAAAACGTCTGCCACGGATGCAGCGAGATCCAGCCCACCAGCGTCCGCCAGCTTTCCACACGACCCGAGAGCACGCCCGACGTCGCAGTGAAGATGTTCTCCGCCGAAAGCGACAGCCGCAGCCAGTACATCTCCACGAACTGCGGGAAGATCTTCCATGTCGCCAAAGCCGCCGCGCCCCCGCCAATCGCCAGCACCGCCGCCAGCCGCCCCACGCGCACCCGCTTGCGATTCAGCCACGCCAGCACCGCCAGCGACACGCCCACGTTGATCAACGACGCCCGCGAATACGAGAGCACCAGCGCCGCGAAAAAGATCGCGCCTCCCGCCAGCAGCCATTTCCGCGACACGGGCGATTGGGCCCGCGGCCGCGTCAGCGCCACCGCGATCATCACCAGGAAGAAGGCGCAAAAATTCCCCAACGTACTGGCCTCATAGAACAGACCCTGCGCCCTGCGATACACGCCCGTATCCAGCCAGACGAATTGCGGACCGTAACCCGCGGGAGCGGGAAACTGATAGTAGAAGTCGACGCAGGCGAACAGCGCCGAGACCACTGCCGCGCCATACAGCAGCCTCACCCCCGAACTGCTCTCCGCCCCCGGCCCGTACGCCGCGTAAAAGAAAACGTACACCGAAATCCCGAATAGCGCGACGCGCGCCAAACTCCCGGCCGCGGCATTGAGTCCCGAATCCAGCGCCGCCAGCGCCACGCTAGCCAGCAGGATCCCAAATAGCCCCACCAACCCGCCGCTTACGGCGGTCAGCCGGATGCGCCATTCACCCAGCCACACCATTCCGGCAAACAACCCCAGCGCGGCGAAAACCAGACAGGGATGCGGCCCCGAATCGCCAATCGGAATCGGCAAGGGCGGCAGCAGCAGCGCCGACACGAAGAACAGCGAGACCCATCGCGCCGGTTTGTGCAGACTCCACCAGGCGGCCGGCAGCGCCACGGCCGGCAGCGCCAGCAGAACTTTCACCGCCGGATTGGGCGACACCGCGATCGCCGCGGCCCACAAACCGCACAGCAGCGCCGGAGCTAAAAATCGTTCCCTTCGCGGCGCAACCGCGCTACTCATCGCGGATCTTGGCCAGCGCCCGGAACGTCGTGCGATGACTCCCCGTGCGTTGCTCCTCCCAAGCCATCGTCAGCGTGAAATACACCAGAGGCAGCACCAGGCCGAGCAGCAGGGCCGCCAGCAGATTGAGCTGAATATTGGGCGACGACGGCCGCTCCGGCACAATCCCCGGATCGATGATCTTCAGCCGCTCACCGCGGTATCCGGCATCGCCCCGAGTCTCCCGCAGACGCGATTCCATCGCTGCCAGCGAGGTTTGCGCCGTCTTTCGCTCCGCCTCCAGCGCGTCCCGATGGGCAACGCGCACCGCCAGCAGTTTCTCCCGCTCCGCCATCTGCTTGTCGAGGGCCGCCAGTTGACGCCGCAGTTCCGCGGCCCGCGCCGTCCCTTTGTCCTCGCTCTCGACACTTTCCAGCGCCATGCTCACGCCGTGTTCTTCCAAAGTCGTGCGCAGCGTGGCGGCATTGTCCTGCGCCGTGCGCAGGTCCTCGATCGGCTCCGTCGAAAGCAGACGAGACCAGGCCGCGTCGACCTGCTGCACTTCGACGCGCAAATCCTTCGCCTGCTGCTCAATCCCGTGGATCAACTCCTGATCGCTCTCCGCCACCATCGAGCGATTCATCTCCACCGTGCTCTTGGCCAGAAACTCGGCCAACGCCTGAGCCTTCCGCGCGTCCGGCAGTGTCGCCGAAATTTCCATGACGCGCGTGTTTCGGACAATCTCCACCTTCAGAATGCGCTTCTTCAGCGCTTCCACGGGACGCGAACCGCTGCCGTGCAGCTCAAAACGATCCAGGGCGCTACGGAACAGGCTGTCGCTGGTCGCAAAGTGTTCGTAGGTCTTCAGCGACTCCAGATAAATGGGACTCACCGCCATCGCGCTCCGCAGGTCCGTCCCGGCCGGCGGTTCGATCACGATGCGCGCCGTGGCCGTGTACTCCCTCGCCATACTGAGGCTGAATCCCAGCGCCAAAGCACACGCGATCCCGCAACTCGCGGCTATCCAGGGCCATCGCGTCCGCATGTAACGGATGTAATGAAAAGCGTCAAATGCTTCAACCATGCGGTTTCCTGAGTTAGTGTAGCCGATATGGAAATCTTGCAGGCCGTGCTGATCGGCCTGGCAGCGTTAATTCTGGCTCCGGGCTATTTTTTTTACTTCGACGTGACCCCCAAGGTAGCCGTTGTGCTCTTCGGCACGGCTCTCCTGCTGGTCTGGTACGCCCTTTCGAAGCAAACCCGAATCCCGCGTGTCTTCACCATTCTGGCGGCATCGCAGCTTGCCTCCCTGGCCGTCTCCACCGTGCTTTCCACCAGCCCCGCCCTCTCCCTGACCGGCGCCAACTGGCGGCGCTTCGGACTGCTGACCCAGGCGGCGGTATGGCTCTTCGCCTGGACCCTCGCCGGTCATACGGCGGGCCGTCCGGACCGCGTCCGCGTGATCCTCCGCGGAGTGTCCCTCAGCGCTCTGGCAACGGCCGTCTACGGCATCGCTCAATACATCGGTTGGGACCCGCTGCTCCCCGCGGCCGGCTATCACATTGGCGAGGGCATCTGGACCATCGTACGGCCCCCCGGCAGCCTCGGCTACGTCAGCTATTTTGCCACCTGGCTGCTGTTTAACGTGTTTCTTTCGACTCTGCTGGCTCATACGGAAGTCAGCCCCGCCTGGCGGGGCATCGCTTACTCCTCCGCGGCAATCTCACTGACCGCGATGCTCCTCACCGGCACCCGGGCGGCGGTTTTAGGACTGGTCGCGGGCGCTCTGGTCTGGCTGTTCCGCTCGGGCTTCCGGGTGCGGCGATCCTGGCTCACCGCCGCCGCCCTCGCCTGCCTCGCCTTCGCCGGCCTTTACCTCTCTCCCGCCGGACAACCCCTGCGCAGCCGCATGCGCTGGTTCATTGAGGACCCATTCGGAGGTGCGCGCCCCACTCTCTGGCGCGATAGCGCAGCTATGTTCTTGCACCGCCCCACCGCCGGGTACGGACCCGAAGTCTTCACTGCCGAGTTTCCGCACTTCGAATCGCCGCGCCTGGCGCGCGCCTACCCGGATTTCCTCTATGAATCGCCGCACAACATCTTCCTCGATGCCGCGGTGTCGCAAGGCCTCCCGGGTCTTGTCATTCTGGCGCTGCTCTTCGGCCTGGCGCTGCGCCGCTCCACTCCCGCCCTGGGGGCGGCTCTCACCGCCGGGCTGGTGGCCCAGCAGTTCACCGTCTTTACGCTCCCCACCGCGCTGATCACGTTCACCGTAGCGGCCCTCGCCCTGTCGGACAGCAAACCGGAAGCCCCTCGCGTCATACGCTGGTTCGCCGCTGCCGCCTGCCTGCCATTTCTTTGGGCCGCCGTGTACCTCATGGTGTCGGACCATGCCCTGGCCCTCACCCAGCAGGCGCTCCATCGTGCCGACGAACGCGCGGCGGCCACCCACTATGCGCAATATCAGCGATGGAGATTGCCCGGCTCCGGCGGCGAACTCTGGTATTCGCGGGCCAGCTTGAATCTCGCCCAAACCGCGGCCAATCCACTAGTCCGCTTTCAGGCTCTTCTGCAGGCGGCCGGCGCCGGTGTACAGGCCACCCGGACTTCCGAAGATCCGGCCAATGCCTGGTACAGCATGGCCACCGTATACGCCGCGCAAAACGATGCCGCCAACACCGAAAAATCGCTGCGCGCCGCCATTGCCGCAAGCCCGTACTGGTTCAAGCCGCATTGGACCCTGGCACAGGTGCTCCGCCTCGAAGGCCGCCTGCCCGAAGCCGAAGCCCAAGCCGCCCTAGCCGTCCAATGCGATGGCGGCAAAAACCCCGAAGTGGGCCAGACTTTATTAGAGATTCATGCCCAGCGCAAAACCAGATAACGCTAGTAAAATGTGCGCGAAAGCGTTGGCGCTCGCGGCTTCCTCACCTACAATCGGAGCAGAGGTAGGCTGTCATGAAATTCATAATTTCCGGTATTGCACTGATTCTGCTCGGCGCTGGCGCTGCGTTCGCTCAGGCACCCTCCGTGGCCCAGGGTGGCGTGCTGAATGGAGCCAGTTTTTCCAAGGGACAGCCCGTCGCTCCCGGTTCGCTCATCTCCATTTTCGGCACCAACCTTGCCTCTAGTAACGAACAGGCCGGCACCATCCCCCTCTCCACCACTCTGGCCAATGTCTCGGTGACCTTCAATGGCGTCGCGGCGCCGCTCTCGGGCGTTTTCCACAGCGCTGCCGGTGGCGACCAGATCAACGCCCAATTGCCGTGGGAGGTCCAGAACGGCACGGCAAACGTCGTGGTGACCAATGGCAGCACGTCCTCCTCGCCGGTCAGTTTCCAGGTGGGCACCGCTCCCGGCATCTTCAGCTTCGGCACCCAGGCCATCGCCTACGGCAATAGCGATGGACTGATCGCATCGGCAGTCGGCGCAATTCCCGGCCTGACCACCCATCCGGCCAAGATCAATGACCCCACCACGCTCGTCTTCCTGGCCACCGGTCTCGGTCCCGTCAATCCGCCTCTGCAGACGGGCAACATCGTGACCGACGGTCTGGTCCACCAGACCGCGACCACCCCCACCGTCACAGTCGGCGGCGTTCCCGCCCAGGTCTTCTTCTCCGGCATGAC
>DASZMZ010000250.1:0-6374 GCA_035551455.1 Candidatus Sulfopaludibacter sp. | reverse complement strand
TGGATCGTAAGTTGGTCTATGTCAATCCGGCGGTCGAAACCCTCACGGGATACTCGGTGGAGGAACTCGAAAAAGCCAACTTCATCCTCTGGATCCATCCCGACGATCAGACCCGCATGATCGATTGCTGGGAAGCGCTCTTTCGGGGGCAGGCCGTCCATGAGCAAGAGTATCGGCTCATCACCAAGGACGGCCGGATTAAGTGGGTGGTCTCTTCCTGGACTCCGATTTTGGACGACGCCGGGCGGCAGGTGGGCGTACAGGGTCGCGAGTTCGATTCGACTCAGCGCAAACTGGCCGAAACCGCCCTACGCCATTCCGAAGAGAAGCTGCGCATCGATGAAGAGCGCTACCGGCAGCTCTTCGAAGATTCGCCGTTTCCCATGTGGGAAGAGGACTTCTCCGGAGTCAAAACATATCTGGGGGCGCTTGCCGCTTCCGGCATCGACGATCTGCCGGGCCATCTGCAGCGCCATGAGGACGCCGTTTTGGAATGCGTCAATCGCGTTCGTATTCTGGACGTGAATCGCGCCGCTCGCAGTTTCTATAGCGCGTCCAGCAAGGAAGAACTGCTGGGCGGCTTGGGCCGCATCTTCGACGAGAATGCCATCGACATTTTCCGCGACGAACTGGTCCGTTTGGCCGCCGGCCATTTCTCCTTCCAAACCGAATTTCCGGTGCGCACGCTGGACGGGGACGAGCGCCTGGTGGATATGATCGTGACCATCGTCGATACGGCGCGGCACGATTGGTCGCGCGTGATTGTCGCCTTCTTCGATATCACCGACCGCAAGCGGCTGGAGGAACAGTTTGTACAATCCCAGAAGATGGAAAGCCTGGGGCGGCTGGCCGGCGGAATTGCGCACGACTTCAACAACCTGCTCACCGTAATCAACGGCTACACCGATTGGGTGCTGCGCGAGATGGAGGCGGGCAACCCGTTCCGCCCTCACCTGACCAGCGTCCGCGATGCCGGGGAACGCTGCGCCGAATTGACGCAGCAGTTGCTGGCCTTCAGCCGCAAGCAGATCGTGCGCACCGGGCCGCTGGACCTGAATGCGCTGATCCGCGAATCGCAGGAGATCGCCAGCCGCGTGTTGGGGGACGATATTCGCGTTTCCGCCTGTCTCGCGCCGGACTTGGGCGTGGTGCAGGCAGACCGCAGCCAGATGCTGCAGGTGCTGATGAACCTGGCGGTGAATGCGCGCGACGCCATGCCCGCGGGAGGAATCCTGAATATCGAGACCCGCAACATTGCCGAACGCGGCGAGGTGCTGCTGGAAATCCGGGACACCGGGCAAGGCATGGACGAGAGCACGCGGCGTCACCTGTTCGAGCCGTTCTTTACTACTAAGAAAGGTTCCAAGAATGCAGGTCTGGGACTGGCGATTGTCTTCGGCATCGTGAGCCACGTGGGCGGCCGAATTGAAGTGCAGAGTCAGCCCGGCGAAGGCGCGGCCTTTCGTATTTTTCTGCCTCGCCTGCCGGGATCAGGGCCCGCGGCGGAGGTTCCCGCGGCCCCGGCGCGCGAACATCGGGGCGGCGGCGCCGTGCTGGTAGTGGAGGACCGGGAAGACGTCCGCACCCTCACCTGCCGCATGCTCGCCTCACTGGGTTACCAGCCGGTGGCGGCGGCCAGCGGCGCCGAAGCCCTGGTGATCGTCAGCGCCCATCAGGAGCCCATTCCCCTGCTGCTGACGGACGTCATCATGCCCGGAATGAACGGCCGCGAGCTGGCCGATCAGCTTCACCGCATCTACCCCACCATGAAAGCGATTTTCATGTCGGGCTATACGGATCGCATTCTCACCAATACGGGCACGCTGGATTCGAACACCCACTATTTGCAAAAGCCCTTCACCATGGTGCAACTCGCCGAAGTGATCCGCGCCGTGGAAAGCGCGTAGGATAGGCTTCGCTGCCTTACCAAACCCCCGTCAGCATCCGCGAGGCGCCATCGCGATACCGCTCGACAACCAGTCTCCGCCCGTCGGTTCGGATCGTGACCAGCCCGTCTTCGTCGGTGCGGAGCACCGCGGCGCCGGAGCGGCCCAGCCGGTCCAGCACATCGCGATTGGGATGGCCGTAGCTGTTGTCGAGTCCCACCGAAATCACCGCGAAGGCGGGATGGACGGCCGTCAGGAACTCATCGGTGGTCGACGTCCGGCTGCCATGGTGCGCCACTTTGAGGATGTCGGAGGGTTGAATTTCGCCGGCCTCCAGCATGCCGCGCTCAATCTGCTTCTCCACATCGCCGCAGAGCAGGAAGGAATGCTTGCCGTAGCGCACCCGCATCACCAGCGAATCGTTGTTTTTGGGCGTATCGCCGGCAATGTAATCCGGCAGGGGCGCGAGCACTTCGATTTCCGCCCCGCCGTAGGCAAAGCGCGCCGGCGCCGTCAGGGGCGTGATGCGCGTGTGATTCTGCAGGGCCTTGTCACGCACGCTATTCCACGTCGCGCTTTCCGGAGTGGCTCCGGTCCACAATTCCTTCGGCTGGAAATCGCTCACCAGCGCGGGCAGTCCGCCAATGTGATCCTCGTGCGCGTGCGACAGCGCGATCACGTCGACCGTCCGCATGGAGCGGTCCCACAGGTAGGGCGCCACCACGTCCTCCCCGATATCCAATTGCGACTTCGGGCCGCCGCCAAATACGGGAATCCCGCCGCCGTCCAGCAGCATACGCTTGCCATCGGGAAACACGACCAGCAGACTATCTCCCTGACCTACATCGATGGCCGTAAACTCCAATTGTCCGGGATGGACCTCCGGCGGAAAGGGGTGCCAGAGCAGCAGCGTCAGGGTAGTGGCCACTGCGATGCCGGCCGCCGGACGCAGCCAGCGCCCACGCAGCACCGCCGCGCCAATGAGCGCCGCCGCGAACGTTAAAGCGAGCCATAGGGGCGGAGTCGGGATGCGCCAGTGTGGCTCCATCGCGGCGTGCCAGCTCACAATCGCATGACTCAGCCCGAGCAGCCAGCCGCCGATCCGAGCCACCCAGCCCCAACCCGTGAACATGGCGACGAAGCCCACCGGCACCGCCAGGCCCATCACCGGCACCACGAAGGCATTGGCCGACAGTCCGCTCAGCCCCACACGATGGAAGTAGACCACCATCGGCAGCGCCAGCCCCACCTGAATCACTGCCGAGACCACCGTCAGCTCGAAGAAGAAGAAGAGCACCCGGCCCACACCCGCCACGGTCAGGCGGCCCCACCTCAGGGGCAGCGGCAAGGCCGCGGCCAACAGGCGCATTTCGATCCGGAATTGGGCCACGCGCGGTTGCAGGTGGAGGTCGCGATCGGTATCGGCCAAGTCGATCAAGCCGCGCGCCAGGGGACCGGTGGTGGCGCGAATCAGGGGTGTGGCGAACGCCCCCAGAAAGGCCACGGCCAGGAACGTCAACTGAAAACTGGCGTCGAAGAGCTGCTCCGGATCCAGTAGCAGGAAACCCAGCGCCACCGCGGCCAGCAGATTGAGCGGCCGCCGCTCGCGATAGAAATAGCTGGCGATCATGTACAGCGTGAGTCCGGCCGCCGACCGCACGCACGGCGCCTGCCAGCCGCTCACCAGTGCGTACAACCAGGCCGCCGCGACGGTCAGCAGCAGCGCCGCGCTCTCCGGCACGAAGCAGATCCGCAGTACGAAGAGAAAGAACGCCGCCAGAATCGCCACGTGCGTCCCGGAAATCACCAGGGCGTGGAAGGTGCCGGTATTGCGATAGTCCTCTGTCCAGACGCGCTGCAGTTGAAATGTCTGACCCAGCAGGATCGCCTGCATCATGCCATTGCGATAGCTATCTCCGCCGTAGATGCGGTCGATGCGTGCAATGCCGGCGGCCCGCAGGTCCATCACGAATTTGCCGAAGGCCGACCCGCAATGGCCCGGCAGGATCCGCACGGTGTCCGCCGCGCCCGACGCCGTCCAGAAAATATTCTGGCGCGAGAGAAAGCGGGCATAGTCGAAGGCGCCGGGGTTGCCGAAGTTCCGCGGCTTCCGCACCCGCCCGTCCAGCTCGATATTCTGCCCGTAGCGCAGCGCCGGCAACGCTTCGCCGTCCTTCTTCGTATACAGCGTTACCTGCGCGCGCGCATTCGTATCCAACTCCAGGACGAAGCGCTCCCGGCTGCCGGATATCGCCGGGGGTTCTACCACGCAGCCGCCCAGCACCACCACTTCGCGACCCTCTACGTCGAGCGTGGGCGGGGGTCCGGGCGTATGCGTCACCGCTGTGAGGGCGCCTGCAAAGAAAAGCCCCAGACAGCCGCAGACCAGTGCCAAGACACGCGCCTCGCGCCACAGAGACACCACTCCCAGCAGCAGGAATGCGGCAACCGCAGCGAGTAACTCGAATTGATGAAATGGTACGAAGCGGGAAACCAGGATCCCCGAGGCAATAGCAGCCACGGGACCGACGAGCGGGTCCTTCACGGGAAACCCGATTGTAACTCCATAAAAATGAAAAGGGCCGGGGGAGCGATCCCGGCCCTTCGTCTTACCGCGTTTTGTTTGAACTTATCTGCGGCCGCCGCGGAATCCGCCGCCTCGGTAGAATCCACCGCCGCGGTAGAAGCCGCCGCCCCAGCCCCAGCCTCCGCCGATCACGACCGAAGGACCCCAATAGGGATATCCGTACCCGTAGCCGTATCCATAGTAAGGATCGTAACCCGGCCCGTAGGCATACGGAGACACCATCGCCGGACGGGGAGCCGGAGCCGGACGCGTGTTGTACTGCATGCTCGGCCGGTCGTAGTCCTCGGGTCCGACGAAGCGGAAAGCCTGCGGCGCATTCGCGGTCGCCACCGTCACAGGCGAGGTCATCTCAAAGGTCAGCGCCGTCTCGGGATACAGGCGCGTCTCGTGATTGCGGGTCAGTAGCACGCCGATGATTCCGGCTGCCGCTCCCGCACCCGCGCCGATGGCCGCTCCAGTGCCGCGAGCCGCAATACCACCCACTGCCGCACCAACCGCCGTCGTGCCGACAATGGTGCCGGCTTCGACACCGCCGGGAGTCTTAGGACCCTCGTGAGCCACCAGTTGCGTATGAATCGGCTCCTGCGTGCCGTCCGCCAGTGTGATGCCGGTCAGTTCCAGTCCCAGCCGGGAATCCCTGCCGGAGTGCGCCTTTTCGGCGACCACCACCCGACCATAAACGGTCTGTCCGCGCTGCGCGATCACGACTCCCTGGGCCACTAGAGGCTGCAACAGCGTGGCCGAGAAGGTATCGCCTACCTGATTGTGGTCGGAAGAGAGCGGCTGGTTGGTCCGCACCGTAATATAAGTGTTTGGCCTGACCGTCACTTGTGGCGGCAGACCATAGGCCGGACGGATCGCGCCCTGATCCATATTCCGCTGGTCCATATTCCGCTGATCCATGTTCCTCTGATTGATGCCGGGCTGGTTCTGCGGAGCGTTCTGATCGGCTTGTTGGCCGTAATCATCGCTGCGATCCACCGGAGTGGAAGGATCCTGCTGCGGTAGCTGCTGTTGCTGTTGTTGCGGCGGCTGGGCTTCGGGCGGCGCATCGTTGGCGCGGCGCCACCCTCCTGGAGTACTCTGTTGCGCCAGGACCAGGCCGGACGCAGCCAAAAATACCAAAATGCCGGAAAAGCGTGTGTTGAAGTTGGAGAATTTCATAGGCTGCCTCATTCAGTTCGACGTAACAAGCTAATGCATCTGTTTCGCCAATTTAACAGTGCAGCTAAACGATTGAAAAATATAGGTTTCATTAAGCCCAAATGCTGGCCAGAAAACACCGCCGGTGGTGCTTTTCAGCCGTTATTGGCGTCGAAGGGCCTCGCTCGGGTCTGTAGAAGCTGCACGGCGCGACGGGAACTGCGCCGCAGGGGCGCCGGCATAGGGGCGGGATACTGCAGATCCTGAACAATTTGCGGCCCAAAATGGCCATTGACTCTTTTGCATCCTGAAAAGTTCCCATACATCTATAGAATTTCGTGGCAGAATAGGGGTGAAACGGACATGATTAGCGGGCAGATGCCCGTTGTGTGCTTGAAAGGATTTGTTCCGTCAGGTTGCGGAAGCTCCGTAAAGCTCGCTAAAATCATCGCGTCCGCACCATATCCCCAGGAGGAATCATGGCTGTTGAGCAGAAGGTGAAGCAGATTATTGTCGAGCAACTCGGCGTAGATGAAAGCCAGGTGGACAGCAACGCGTCGTTCGTTGATGACCTGGGAGCCGATTCACTCGATATCGTGGAACTCGTGATGGCCTTTGAAGAGGCCTTCGAACTGGAAATTCCCGACGAAGACGCAGAAAAGATCACTACCGTTAAAGACGCTGTGGATTACATCGAAGCTAAGACTACTAAGAAATAGCTGCGTTTCTGATCAGGGAGAGTCGTTTTGTCGCGAAGA
>DASZMZ010000249.1:0-6270 GCA_035551455.1 Candidatus Sulfopaludibacter sp. | reverse complement strand
CACGGCGCGCGGCGGGCAGACCCTGGTGCGCCTGAAGATCCGCAACCTGCTGACCAACGCGGTCTTCGAAAAGACCTTCAAGGCCGGCGATAAATTCAAGGAGCCCGACCTGCAAAAGGTCCCTGCCTCCTATCTCTATAGCGACGCGAGCGGCTCTCACTTTCTGGACCAGGACAACTACGAGACGCTCACCCTTTCCGAAGATGTGATGGGTCAGGCTCTGGAACTCCTCGTGGGCGGCATCGTCGTCGAGGTGCTCAAGTACAACGGCAACCCCATCGGCCTCGATCTGCCCACCTTCGTCGAGTTGGAAGTCTCGCATACCGAGCCTGGCGTGCGCGGCGATTCCTCCAGCGGCAGCGTCACCAAGCCCGCCACCCTGGAGACCGGCCTCGAAATCCGCGTGCCGCTCTTCATTAAAGAAGGCGAGAAGGTCAAGATCACGACGGAGACCCGCACGTTCGCCGGCCGCGCATAATCCCGGAAATGGGCCGCACGAAGATCATCCTGTACTCGGCCCTGTTCGGCGCCGCCGTGGGCGCGGTCGCAACACTTCCCAAATTGCGCGGCCTCACCAGCACTCCGCTCCTCGTGGTGGATCGCGTACTCGCGCACCGGCCGGAATTCGTGCTGGCCGTTCTGGGGTGGGCCGCCTTCAGCATTCACTGGGAGCTTGCCGCCAAGAGCGCGCCGGCAAGAGTTTCGGAATCCTCGGCGTCGCGCGGCCTGCATGTGTTCCTGGCAAATGCCGCTCTGCTTCTGACCATGGCGCCGCTGCATGGCTGGGGCCGATTCGCCCCGCTGCCATCCCTGCTCATGCCTCTCGGCGTAGCGTTGGAGGCCGCGGGTCTGTTCCTGGCCATTTGGGCGCGGCGTCACCTGGGCCGGAATTGGAGCGGCGAAATCTCCATTCGCGAGGATCATCAACTCATTCGCACAGGACCCTATCGAACCCTGCGCCACCCCATCTATACGGGCCTGCTGGCCATGTATGCGGGTGCAACATTGGTGACCGGAGAGTGGCTGGCCGTGGCCGGATTCCTGATGGCGGCATTGGCCTACTGGCGCAAGATCGTGCTGGAGGAAGCCAACCTGAAGTCGGCCTTCGGTGCCGACTACGATGCCTACTGTCGCGACTCGTGGGCGCTGCTGCCCGGCCTGCTCTGAGCCGCCAGCACGTTCCTCAAATTGAACTGCGCATCGGGATAATCGGGCCGCAGGCGGAGCGCTTCCCGGCACTGCACCGCGGCCTCGTCGAGCCGGCCCACATGCTCCAATGCGTAGCAGAGATTGCTGTGTACTTCGGGATCTTCGGGAGTCAGGCGCAGCGCTTCACTCAGGTGCGCAATCGCCTCCCGGTAGTTCCCGGCCGATACCTGGACGATGCCGAAATCCAATTGCGCCATGGGGAAGTCCGGTTTCAACTGGACGGCCTTTTCGAGCATGGGCCGCGCCGCATCCGGCATTCCCGCGCGCAGCAGCGCATTGCCGAAATTTGCCTGCGCCTCGGCATAGTCGGGATTGATGGCGATAGCCTGCGCGTACTGAAACATGGCGCCGCGCAAATCGCCCGCGCGCGACAGCACCACGCCCAGATTATTTCGCATGATGAAGTTCCTATCGGTGATGGCGATCGCGTGCTCGAAGAGCGTGCGGCTGTCCTTCCAGTACTTCGTCTGCTGCCAGGAGACGGCGGCGAAGACCAGCAGCACCGCACAGGTCAGCGCCGCGCCGGGCCGCACCATCACCGGATGCCGCTCCACAAAATCGGCGGCCAGCCAAACGATCGCCAGCGCCAGACCCACGAGCGGCAGATACATGTAGCGGTCGGCCCGCGACTGCGCGCCCACCTGCACCAGGCCGATCACGGGCACCAGCATTCCCAGATACCAGAACCAGCCCGTGAACAGATACGGACGCCGGCGAATCTGAAGCACCACCACCGCGGTGATCGCAGCCAGCAACAGCACGGCCATCGTGCCCGCTCCCGGAGCCGGCGCCGTCGTCGGATACAGCACCGCCAGGTTCGCCGGCCAGAAAGTCTGCTTGAGGTAGACCACGTACGCGACCGCGGCATTGGCTATGCGTGTGGATAGCGGAATGCTCTCCAGCGTCGCCACCGTGCCGTATGCCTGCTGCGCCAACACCGTGAGAATGCTGGCCGCCAGACTTGCCGCAAACAGCGGCACCTTTTCGGCGAAGGCCCGGCGGCGCAGAGGCCAATAATCCAGCAGCAACAGGATCACGGGAAACGTCACCGCCATCGGCTTGGCCATCAGGCTGAGCACGAATGCCAGCAGCATCCACAGGTAGCGTTTAAGCGTGGCCCTCTCGGCATAGCGCACGTAGAGCAGCAGCGCCGCCATCTCCACAAAGGTGCTGAGTACGTCCTTGCGCTCCGAGATCCAGGCGACCGATTCCACGTGCAGCGGATGCAGCGCGAACACGGCGGCAATCGCCGCGCACCGCCACATGCGGCCGGTCATGCGCAGCAGCGCCAGAAACAGCAACACCGCGCTGCCCGCGTGCAGCAGCACGTTGGTGGCGTGAAAGCCTCCCGGGGTCGTGCCGAATAGCTGCACGTCCAACAGGTAAGAGATCCACGTCAGCGGATGCCAGTTGGCGTAATGCAGGCCGAAGGACCAGACGACTCCCGAGGCCCGCAGCCCGGCCTGAATCACCGGATTCTGATAGACGAAGTAGTCATCGTCGTACGCCACGAAGTCGTAATGCAGCGTCTGAAAGTAAACCAGGAAACTGGCCAGACCCAGCAGAATGCAGATCGCCGCAACGCGCCGGTCGCGGCCGGTCTTTGCCTTCATGACCGCGAGTGTACCCTCGATTCGAGCGGCGGTGCATCAGCCACCGTGCTCCACCGCACGCCCGCGGTCCTAAAGGGTTCGCTGGTCCACTTTCTGCAGTTCCGTATCCTTCACTCCGCTGCACATGCGCACGCTCAAGTCGCCGACATTGTGCAGCGCGAACACCGGCGCATCGGCAGCATGCGGCGTCTTCACGCGGAAAAAGTCGGCGCCCTGCACGTCTTCCAGCACGAAGGCCGGCCGCTCGTCCGGCGTCTCCGCCTGAATCACAATGTTGTCGAACTCAATGCCCGTCACGTGCCGGATGTAGAAGCCCTGCGACGGCATCTTGTGCCGTTCCACCGGGGCCGCCGCATTGGCCGCACCGCGACCCGCCGGCTGTCCCGCTGCTCGCCCCTGACCCTCCGCCACAAAGTCGCCATTCGGACCGCGGCCGTTACGCCCCGGCCTCGGTGTCGCGGTGAACATGTCCGGCTCCGGATAAATGTCTTCGGCCTCGATCGGCTGATAAGCGGCGTCCTGTTTCGTGCCGCCTCCCTGATGTTGAATCTGCACGTTGCTGATCTTCACGTCTTCAATGTGGTGGCCGGGAATGCCGCTGATGATCGACCCCAGTGCCGCCACCGAATTCGAACAGACCACGTTGTTGATGATGATGCGCTTCAACGTTCCAATGGCCCTGCCCTCGGGCGCGCGCAACCGCCGGCCCAGCCGCATGAAGATGGGCGCGCTCATGATGTCGCGCATCGAAATATTCGTCACCGTCACGTCTTCCAGCAGCGCCCCATCCACCGTCTCCAGCGCCAACCCCTGGCAGCCTTCAAACACGCAGTTGGAAATCGTAATATTGCGGAAGCCGCCGGCCGATTCGGTTCCGAATTTGATGCGCCCGGTATGGGGCACGCGCGCGTCCGCGGCAAACTTCTTGTAGGTGCCGTCCAGCAGCGTGCCTTCCTCCCAACAGCCGCTCACGTAGCAGTTCGTGATGGTCACGAACTCGGTTTGCCGGGCCGACCCCAGCGCATAATCGGCCTTCAGGCAGATGCCGTCGTCCCACGGCGAATTCACGTAACAGTTGGAGATGCGCACATTGCGGCACGAATCCACATCCATGCCGTCGCGATTCGTATCGATCTTCAGATTGTCGATGGTCAGGTTGTCTACGCCCGTCGCCAGGATGCCGAAGTGTCCGCCGTGCAGAATCGAAAAATCCCGCAGCAGCACGTTATGGCAATTCTTCAGCCCAATCGATTTGTTGCCCACGCCCGGATTTGCAGCGCCTTGCCCGCGGCTCAAACCTTTACCCCAGATGCGGCCGCTGCCCGTGATGCCCGTGTTCTCGATACCTTCGCCCCAGATCAGGCTGTTATGAAAGTGGCTGTGTCCGAAGTCCTGGTATCGGTCCCACTGATTCGGTTCGGCGGCATCGTATGCCTGGGCGCCGCCCTCCGGCGTGTCGGCGGCAACGATGGTGGCACCCTCGCCCAGATACAGCGCCACGTTGCTCTTCAGGCGAATGGAGAAGCAGAGGTAGTTTCCGGCGGGGAACGCCACGGTCCCTCCGCCCGCGGCCGATGCCGCTTCGATGGCCTTGTTGACGGCCGGCGAGTCCACGGTCTTGCCATCGCCCTTGGCGCCGAACGTCCTCACGTCGAAGGCCGATTCCGGCGCGGCGGCGTGCGCGACCCCCACCATTCCGGCCGCGCTCAACGCGGCGCGTTTCAGGAATTCTCTGCGGTCTGTCATGGCTTTCTCCATGACGACGATATCAGAAACGGATTCTGCTTAGCGGCCGCTGCCCGTCAGCATCACGGTCTGCGGACTGTTTCCCGCGCTATCGGTAAACGTCAACGACCCGGTCACCGCGCCCGCCGCCGTCGGCGAGAACTTCACGCTCACCGAGCAGTTCGCTCCCGCGCCCACACTGCTGCCGCACGAATTGCTGGAGATGCTGAAGCCCGCGCTCGCCGCGATGCTGGAAAAGCTCAGCGCCGAGGTCAAGTGGTTGGTCAGCGTCACCGATTTAGACGAACTGGTGGTGCCCACAGTCACCGTCCCGAAGCTCAACGTGGTCGCCGAAAGCGTCACCGGAGCACTGCCCGTGCCCGTCAGATTCACTGTCTGCGGACTGTTCCCCGCGCTATCGGTAAACGTGAGAGTGCCCGTCGCCGCGCCCACCACCGCCGGCGTAAACGTCACGCCTACCGTACAGGTCGCGCCGGCCGCGACACTCGTGCCGCACGTGTTGCTGGCGATGGCGAAAGGCGAGGCGGTCGCAATGCTACTGAAACTCAACGCCCCATTCAAGTGATTCGTCAGGCTCACCGTCTTCGCCGAACTGGTGACTCCCACCACCGTCGTGCTGAAACTCAGGCTGGTCGCCGAGAGAGTCACGGAAGCACTGCCGCTGCCCGAGAGACCCACGGCCTGCGGACTGTTCGTGGCGGCGTCTGCAAACGTCAACGCTCCCGTCACCAAACCAACTGCGCTGGGCGTAAATGTCACGCCGACAGTGCAACTCGCGCCTGCCGCGACACTGGTTCCGCAGGTATTGCTGGCGATGGCAAAAGGCGCGGCAGTCGCGATGCTGCTGACGCTCAGCGCCACATTCAAGTGATTCGTCAAACTCACCGTTTTGGCCGAACTGGTTACGCCCACAACCGTCGTGCTGAAGCTCAGACTGCTGGCCGAGAGCGTTACCGGATCGCTGCCCGTTCCCGAAAGACTGACCGCCTGAGGACTGTTGACCGCGCTATCGGTGAATGTCAGGCTGCCGGTGAAGGAGCCGAGCGACGCCGGCGTAAACGTCACGCCCACCGTACAATTCGCCCCCGCCGCGAGGGCCGCGCCGCAAGTGTTGCTCGATATGGCAAAGCCCGTGCTCGCGGTGATACTGGAAAAACTCAGTCCGGTCGATTGGCGATTCGTCACCGTCACGGTTTTCTCCGCGCTGGTAATACCCACCGCCACGCTGCCGAAACTGATACTGCTGGAAGAGAAACTCACTGGCGCACTGCCGCTCCCGCTTACTGTGACGGTCTGAGTGCCGGCATTATCCGTAATGGTCAGAGTCCCGGAAGCCGAACCCACCACGGCCGGCGAAAAACTGACGGAGATGATGCAACTCGAGCCCGCCGCGATCGGTCCGGTGCAAGTGTTCGTCTGGCTGAACGGACCAGTCACAGTCACGGCCGTCACTTGCATGGGACCAGTACCGCTGTCCAGCAAAGTCACCGTCCGCGCCGCGCTGGTGGTGCCGATCACCTGACTCTGAAACGACAGACTGGCCGGAGTCACAGTCGCCGCGGGCGCCGTTCCGGTCCCCAACAAAATCACGGCTTGCGACGGTCCTGCGTTACCTGAGTTATCGCTCACCATCAGTTGCCCGCTGACATCGCCCGTTGCCGCCGGCGTGAAAGTCACCGAAACCGTGCACGTAGACCCTGCA
>DASZMZ010000248.1:0-3626 GCA_035551455.1 Candidatus Sulfopaludibacter sp. | reverse complement strand
CACCATGGTCTGCGCCGAAGCTTTGCGGGCGAGCAGCGCGCCAGCCAGCGCGGCTCCGCCAAAGAGGATGGCGTTGCGGCGGCTGGAAGGCTGCGGCTCTTCGAGGGTCGGATTGATCTTTTCCATGTTCTTCTCCGTGTTCTTTTCCGTGTCGTTTTCCATTTGTGCCGCTCCTTAGGTGGTTGAGGCCTTGATGTTGCCGTTGAGGCCATTGGGGAAGAAGCCGCCTTTGGACACGGCTCCCGGAGTGGCGTTGAGGTAGACGATGTGCAGGACCTGGTCGGTGCTGCGGTCGTAGGCGATGGAGTTGGAGTCGGCGGCCACGATAGTGCTGCCGGAGAGGGTGGTCTCGTTGCCACCGCCAGCGGCGGCGCGGAGCGCCTCAATCTGGTTGGCGTAGGTGAGGTATGGATCGCCGAGCTGGGCGATCATAGTGCGTATCCCGCCGGCATGGTAAGCCTCGGTGGCGTAGATTCCGGCGGCGGCGGCAAGATAGGTTTTGGAGCTGAGGAGGCTGGCTGCGCCGTGGTAGGCGGTGACGCCTACGTCCTCGAAGGTGAAGGCCCCGACGAGGAAGCTGTTTTCGTCGGCGAAGGGATTGAAGGTGTTGCCGATGCCGGCGGCCATGGCGGCGGCGTTGAAGCTGTTCGTGAGGTCAATGTTGGGTTCGTCGACGGCGAGCTGGCCGAGAGTGACACGGAGGAACTGGACGTGCGCCAGCTCGTCGTAGGCGGTCTCTTTGGCGAAGGCGGCAATGGCCGGAGTCTTGAAATTGACGGCTGCTCCACCCGTGACTGTGCCCGCGTTGGAACCGATGTCGGAGGACGGGATGCCGGAACCGGTTACGGCGCGCAGGTAGTATTCGGCTTCGAGGTATTCGAGGTTGAGAGCGAAATTGAGGATGTCGGAATCGCTTGTGGCAGCGGGCGGCGTTGGGGGTGCATTGGCGCTTTCGTGGTTGGAACTGCCGCCGCAACCGACTATCGCCAGGGCGGCGGCCGATCCGGCACCAGCGCCGACTCCGGCCAGGAACTTACGGCGGGAGACTTTGTTTCTCAGGATGGATGTGACTGCTTTTTCTTCCATGTTCAGGCCTCTGTTGTTGGCGTGGAGCTGCGTACATTGAGCAGTACGGGTCGAGCGGCGGTTTCGGATTCAGGGGGCGGAGAAAAGGCCGTCTTCTTCCTAATGCCTCAGTGTCTGCCGCACGCCGCGATGCCCCGGAGGACTCGAGCGGGGGCCGGGGAAGGCGATGGGCGGCAGTTTACCGCGCAATCGCATCCAATTACCGGTATTTCGCAGGCTGAGGGCGGTATTCGATCGCAGGGAGAAGATGGGGCGGTCAATTGCGCTGAGGCATGGGATCGCTTTATTGTGGTAGTACTCGCATCGCGGTCTCCGGCGGGTTGCGGCGGAGGTCGGAGTCTTCGGTTTCACCTACTTAGGTTTTTGGATGATGAATGATCACAGGAGATCGGCACATGGACAACAAGCCGGCGCAAAATATTCAGGATACGTTCCTGAATACCGTTCGCAAAGACAAGACACCCATCACGATTTATCTGGTGAGCGGGGTGAAACTGACCGGGAAGATCCGGTCGTTCGATAAATATTCCGTGCTGCTGGAGAACAATGCCCAGGAGCAATTGATCTTCAAGCACGCCATTTCGACGGTGGTGAGCAGCCGCTCGGTGATGCACGAGGCGCATCGTGCGCCGGGGGGCGGGATGCATGCGGTCTCGGCGTCGGCGCACGGTGACGAGAGCGGGTCGTAGTTCGGCTTTGAGCTCAGATTTTGGGCTCAGATTTGGGGCCGGCTTTTGGCTCGGCGACGGGCTTGCCTGATTGAGAATGCTTTGGGGTAAATCCCTGCTGAAGGTATTTCCGAATTGAACCAAGAGTGGCGCGAGTCCCGGCAGAGCGGCGATCGGGCCATTCTGATTGCGGTGGATTTTACGGCGCAGCGGCGCACGTCCGCGCTGTTGCGCACGGCGGCGCAGGCGCGCGAGGCGGCGCTGGCGCGACGGCCATTTTCCGAGGACAGCGAGCCAGACGCAGGGGCGGAGCCGACGGGTTCGGCGTCAGAGACTCGGGAGAACTCGACATCCTCACCCGGAGGCGCTTCCTTTGACTTGCAGGCTTCGCTAGAGGAGTTTCGCGAGTTGGTGTTGTCTGCTGGAGGCGACATCGTCGCCGAGATTGTGCAGCGGCGGCTCAAGCCTGATCCGGCGACGCTGATCGGCAGCGGCAAGGTGGAGGAGATTGCGGGAGTCGTGGCTTCGACCGGGGCGGATGTGGTGTTGTTCGACCATGATTTGACGCCGACGCAGCTGCGAAATCTTGACGACGCGCTGCCGTGCCGGGTGGTGGACCGGACGCAGCTTATTCTGGATATTTTTGCCCGTCATGCGCGAACGCGCGAAGGCCAGCTGCAGGTGGAGCTGGCGCAACTGGAGTACATGCTTCCGCGGCTGACCGGGCGCGGCGCGGCGATGTCGCAGCTAGGCGGCGGCATCGGGACGCGCGGGCCGGGCGAAACGCAATTGGAGACGGACCGGCGGCGGATTCAGCGTCGGCTGCTGCACCTGAAGGAAGAGCTGGAAAGCGTGCGGCGGGTGCGGTCGCAACAGCGGCAGCGGCGTGAGGCCGTTCCGGTGCCGGCGGTGGCGCTGGTGGGGTATACGAACGCGGGCAAGAGCACGCTGTTCAACACTCTGACCAAAAGCGGGGCGCTGTCGAAGGGCGGAGTGCTGGAGTCGGCCCGGATGTTTGCGACGCTCGATCCGAAGCTGAAGGCGATGCTGCTGCCGAGCCGGAGAAAAATACTTCTTTCAGATACGGTCGGATTTATTCGCGACCTGCCGCATACGCTGGTGACTTCGTTTCGCGCGACGCTCGAAGAGGTGCAGAAGGCCGAGGTGCTGGTGCATGTGCAGGACGCGTCGAGCGAGATGCGGGAGGAGCACAAGGCCGAGGTGGAGAAGGTTCTGGATGAGCTTGGGGTGCTGGGCAAGCCGCGCATTGAGGCGCTGAACAAGATTGATTTGCTGAGCGATGAACAGCGCGCGGCGCTGGCGGCGAGCGGGGTTGCTGTCTCGGCGAAGCAGGGGCTGGGGATTGAGGGATTGCTGGCGCGGATCGATGCGGAGCTGGTGGCCGATCCGGTGGTGGAGCAGCGGTTCGAGATTCCGCAGTCGCAGGGGACGGCTCTGGCGGCGTTGGGCGCGGGTGCGCTGATTCGGGAGCGGGAGTTCGTGGGGAACTCGGTTCGGATGACGGTGGCGGGGCCGGCTTCTTTGTTGGGGCGGTATCGGGAGTTTCGGGTTGAGTGAGTGCTGATCGAAGGGAACCGCAGATTCTTCGCTTCGCTCAGAATGACACCGTTTTTTGATAATTATTCTTGGAGGACTGCGACTCCGAATTTTGGCAGGTCTACTGATGTGACTCGAGCGTGGCTGGTGGTGAGTAGGTCGGTCATTTCTTTGGGGAGCGTGATGAGCTGCGGATCGGTTGAGTGGTTGACCAGGATAAGAACAGTTTTTCCTTCGCCTGAGCGCTCGCAGACTTCGACGCCTTCGGGTGTGTTGGGGAGAATGGGCTGGACTCCGGCTTGCTGGAGCCAGGAG
>DASZMZ010000247.1:0-24878 GCA_035551455.1 Candidatus Sulfopaludibacter sp. | reverse complement strand
CTCCGAGCCTGCCGCCAAGATTCCTTCCCACCGCATGCTCGCCATCCGTCGCGGCGCCAAGGAAGGCATTCTCACTTTCGAGATCGAGCTGGAACCGCAGAAGCCCCTCGCCCTGCTGCATTCGCGCGTCGTCCACTCAAGGGACGAGCGAACGCCGCACCTCGAACAGGCGCTGGAAGATTCGTACGATCGTCTTCTCAATCCCTCCATTCAGACCGAGGTGCGCCTCGAGCTGAAAGACCGCTCCGACGAGGAGGCGATCAAAGTCTTTCGCGAAAATCTGGAGAACCTGCTGCTCTCGCCGCCGGCCGGTATGCTCACCGTGCTGGCGCTCGACCCCGGCATTCGCACCGGCTGCAAGATTGCCGTGGTAGACGATACCGGCAAGTTCCTGGAGAACTCGGTCATCTATCCGTTCGAACCCAGGAACGATACCGCCGGCTCAATCAAAACGCTCGCCTCCCTGGTGGCCCGCCACAACGTGCAGGCCATCGCCATCGGCAACGGCACGGCGTCGCGCGAGACCGCCAGCCTGGTGCAGGACTTCCTCCGCCAGGCCAACCTGACCAAGATTTTTAGCGTCTCGGTCTCCGAATCCGGCGCGTCCGTCTACTCCGCCAGCGAAATCGCCCGCCAGGAGTTTCCCGATCTCGATCTCACCATTCGCGGCGCCATCTCCATTGCGCGCCGGCTCCAGGACCCGCTCTCCGAACTGGTCAAGGTCGACCCCAAAAGCATCGGCGTCGGCCAGTATCAGCACGACGTCGATCAGCGCCGTCTCAAACAGAGCCTCGAAGCCACGGTCGAATCCTGCGTCAATCGCGTCGGCGTCGATCTCAACACGGCGTCGTGGGCGCTGCTCCGCTACGTGGCGGGAATCACGGAGCGCACCGCGCAGAAGATTGTCGAGTTCCGCAATGAGAAGGGCCGCTTCCGTTCGCGGGTGGAACTCACGGCGGTTCCCGGCTTCGGACCCAAAACGTTCGAACAGGCTGCCGGTTTCCTGCGCATTCGCGGCGGCGAAAACCCGCTCGATGCCACCGCCGTCCATCCCGAGTCCTACGGCGTGGTCGAGAAGCTCGCAGGGTCGCTCGGCGTGGCCGTACCCGACCTGATTGCCAAACCCGAGCTCGTGGAGAAGATCAAGCTGGAAGGCTTCGCCACCGAAGCGGTCGGCATGTATACGCTGGGCGACATCCGCGAGGAACTGCGGAAACCCGGCCGCGATCCGCGTGACAAATTCGTGGCTCCGCACTGGCGCGAAGACATCAAGGAGATCGCCGACCTGAAGCCCGGCATGATGCTCGAAGGCGTGGTCACCAACGTCACGCGTTTCGGCGCGTTCGTGGACGTGGGGGTCCATCAGGACGGCCTCGTCCACATGAGCGAACTCTCCAATCGCTACGTGAAGGAGGCCAGCGAGGTGGTGAAGGTGGGCCAGATCGTCAAGGTCCAGGTGCTCAATGCCGACCCGAAGGCCAAGCGCATCGCACTCTCCATGAAGAGTCAGGCTCCTCCGCCGCCGCCCAAGAAGGCGCAGCCCTCCATGGAATCGAAACTCGCCGCTCTGAATAACAGATTCAAAGTGCGCTAGGCCGGGCCGAGCCTAATTGAGGGCTTGGGTGATGGCGGCGCGCAGTTCGTCTTCGGGCGTGAGGCCGTCGAAGCGCTTGATCTGTTTGCCGGTACGGTCGAAAACCAGCGTGACGGGGAGGGCATCGAGGTTGTATTCCTTGGTGATGTTGGCGTCACCGAGGGCGACCTGATAGTCCATGGGGTGTTTCTTCAGGAACGGCGCGACCAGTGAGGCGCCCTCGTCGTCCATGCCGACTCCGATGACGGCGACGCCTTGGGCGGCCAAGTCCTTGTGCAGCTGGTTAAAGCTGGGAATCTCTTTGATGCAGGGTCCGCAGTAGGTGGCCCAGAAGTTGACCACAATGACTTTGCCGGCGAAGGCGGCGGAATCGAGTGGTCCGCCTTGCAGTCGTGTGAACTTGGCGGCGACGTTGGGACCGACGTTGGCGGCGACGACGTTGGCCGACGCGGACTGCGGGGCCGGAGCCTTCTCCAGGAAGGCGCGGAATTCGGCCTGGTCGTGAGTCAGATGGTCGAACGTGGCGACCACGGTTTCGTCGGGGCGAAGGATCACGTAGAAAGGCTGGGAGACGGTTTTGAACTTGTCCGCTTCGAGCTTGGCATTGGCTTCGCTGGCAGCGTCGGTGCCGTCGGTGTATAGCTCCACCAGGACGAACTTGCCCAGCAGCGCGGCAATCTCGGGCTTCGCCAGGATGTTGGCGCGCATCCAGTGGCAGTTGGCGCAGGAGTAGCCGGTGAAATCGACAAAGACCAGCTTGCCTTCGGCGCGGGCCTTTTCGAGCGCGGCGCGATACTGGTCGCGGAGCCAGACGGGTCCGGCGGCGGCTTGGGAGGCACCGGGGAAGCCGGCGGCGGATTCGGAGGCGGGGACGTAAGCTTCCAGTTCGCCAAGATTGCTGCCGAACATGCCGGGCAGCAGACTGATGGCGAAGATCACCAGGACAAGGCCGGAGAGCAGGCGGCCGAGTCCCAGGCTCTCATCGGGCTTGACGCCTTCCAGTCGCAGGAAGCCGAGCAGGTAGAGGCCCGCCATGGCGAAGAGCACCACCCATGCCGCCAGGAAGCGCTCGCGCGTGAGGAAACCCCAATGCAGCGTGGCGTCCAGGCTGGCCAGATATTTCAGACTGGCGGCCAGGATGACGAAGCCCATCACCACCTTTACCCGGGCCAGCCATCCACCGCTGCGCGGCATCCGTTTCAGGTACGACGGAAAGAGCGCCAGCAGGAAGAACGGCAGCGCCAGGCCGGTCGCAAAAAAGACCATGCCCAGCAGAGGCCGCATGGTGCTGCCGCCGCCTACCGAGGCCGCCAGCAAGGTCCCGACAAACGGCCCGACGCAGGCGAAAGCCGAAAGCGAGAACGTGAGCCCCATGAGCAGTGTGCCGGCGAAGCCGCCCTTCTCCGATTTCTGATTGAGGCTGGTGAGGATCGACGACGGGATGGTGATTTCGAACGCGCCCAGCAGGCTCAGGCCAAACGCGATGAAGAGCGCCGCGATGAAGCCATTCACCCAAGGGTTGCCGCCCAGATTCTTCACACCGGCCGGACCCAGCACCAGCGTGGTGACCAGGCCGATGCCGGAGAACAGGACCACGATGCCCGAACAGAATACGACGGCCTGCGCCACACCGTCCTGCCTTCCGCCGGATTGGCGGTTGAGGAAGTAGGACATGGTGATTGGGATCATCGGGAAAACGCAGGGGGTGAAGATCGAGGCCAGGCCGAAGCCGAAGGCCGTGAGCAGGAACAAGCCCCACCCCTGGGACTCGGCCGGCTGGGTTACATCGCTGGGAACCGGGCTGAGAACCGGCGGTTTGGGCTCGCTGTATCCGGCAGGAATTACGATGGACACCGCCGGGGCGGCCGGATCGACCGTGTACTTGAGAGTGTCGCTCCATTTGCCGGGGACGCACTGCGTGGCGCTGCAGGTTTGGTAGCGGTTGGAGAGTACGGCCTCGGCCGGTCCGGCGGCGGCATCTTTGGGAACCGAAAGTTCGAGGAGAAAGACAGCCTCGTTTTCGTAGGCTTCGATATTGCCGTTGACCACGGGGTCGAAGGAGGTTTTCGGCGTGGGCTGAAGGAAGCGGAGTTTCAGGGGACCGGCGAGTTGGAAGGAAATGGGGATGCCGGCGGGAGAGGATCCGGAATAGAGATGCCAACCCGAATCGATCCTGGTGGTGACGCGGACGAGAGTCTTGCCGCCGGGGGCGACGGCAGAGGGATCGAGTTGCGCCGTGAACTGCGCGTGCTGCTGAGCGAAGGCGGCGGTAGCAGCCAGTAGCAGGACAGCTTTCATAACCCTCCTCCCATATTGACGCACACGGCCATGCCAAGGTCGCGCGCCGTTGCCTGAAATCTCTCTGAAAAACTCCAGCCTAGTGCGCGCCGACCACGAGTTCCTCTTCGATCTGCTGATTCACCTTGCAATCGGAAAACTCGGCCGCGACGCGGATAGCGTTGCGGATGGCATTCGCGTTGGCGCGTCCATGACTGATGATGCAGACCCCACGGACGCCCAGGAGCGGCGCTCCGCCGTATTCCGAATAATCCAGACGCTTCTGGAAGTCCTGGAAAGCGGTGCGGGAAATGGCGTAACCGATCTTGCCGGTGATGGTGGATTCCAACGAATCGCGCAGCAGCGTCTTCACCATATCGCCGAGGCCTTCGCTCACCTTCAGAGCGACATTGCCGATGAACCCATCGCAAACGATGACGTCCACATTGCCGCCGAAAAGATCGCGACCCTCCACATTGCCCAGGAAATTCAGATTGAGGCCGGAGATCAGATCCTTGGCGGCGCGCGTCAGGTCGTTGCCCTTGTGGTCTTCCTCGCCGATGGAGAGGATGCCCACGCGGGGCTTGGGACGCCGCAGGATGATACGCGAGTAGATTTCGCCCATGACGGCGAATTGGGCCAGTTGACGGGGGGAACAATCGACGTTCGCGCCCACATCCACCAAGACCACCGGGGAGCCTTTGACGGTAGGAAAGACGGCGGCTAAAGCGGGACGAGACACTCCGGGTACAACACCCTGAACGATCTTGGCCGTGGCCATGACCGCCCCGGTATTGCCGGCGGAAACCAACCCTTGCGCCCTGCCATCGCGGACCAGCCGCGAGGCAACTTTCAGGGAACTGTCCTTCTTGGTGCGCACCGCGTCCGTGCTGTCATCCATCGTGATGACCTGCTCGGCGTGTACGATTTCAATGGGAAGTTCCCGGTAATCCTCGTACTTCTGGAGCTCCTGCTCGACCATGGGACGCCGGCCGACCAGAATGACTTTAACACCCAGACTTCTGGCGGCCTGAACCGCTCCCTCGACTTCACTCTTGGGGGCGTGATCACCGCCCATTGCATCCAACGCAATGGTCAGCATGTTGGGGATGGGATTACTCCTCGGCGACTTCGACTACTTCGCGGCCCTTATACTGCCCGCAGTGTGGACACACGCGATGGGGCATCTTCGGCGAGTGGCAATTGGGGCACTCCGAGTGGCTGGCTGACTTCAGGGCATCGTGCGCACGGCGAGTGCTGGTGCGCTCTTTGGAGTGTCTACGTTTCGGATTCGGCATATCTGTACCTCTGCAAATCTGGTCCGCATACCGCGGGGCAATACTCAATCTTAATGAATTTCCAAATCCCGGAGTGCCGCCCAGCGATTGCCGCGGTCATCGACCTTGCACTCGCAGCCGGCTTCATTCCGGTTCTTGCCACATGTCGGGCAAATTCCCTTACAGAGGTCGCTACAAACTCTCTGCATCGGCAAAGCCAGCAGCACTTGCTCCCGAAGGATGTCCTCCAGTTCCATGCCGCCGCCTTCATAGAAACCAATCTCGGCTTCCCCTTCGTCGATTCCGACTTCTTCCTCTTTAGCAATCACGGAGACCGGCCGATAGTACAAATCGTAGGCCGCCTCCAGAGGAAAGCGCGCAATTCCCAGACAGCGGTCGCATTTGGCTGTCATTTCCACCGTATAGCGACCCTGGATCCGCACTTCTCCATCGGAATGTGCGAGCAACTCGGCGACACCGGCTGCTTTCAGGGGAGAACTTTGCTCGATCTCTTCGCCCGAAAAATCAATCTGTCCCGGCTGCAGCGACTCGTCGAAACGAATCTTGTGCAGCTCCATCTCTTTGACACTAAGGAACATAATAGGAGATCTGGGTTTTCGGGCAGAAACCTCTACATTATAGCATCGGCCCGCTTCCGGTTCCACGGAGCATTTCCTAAGGGCAGTCTCAGGCCGTTTCCGCAAGATAGTACTGTAACTACCTAAATGCTTTCTAGTCCTTCTACGGTACTATGTCCGCACCCTGCTCGCCTACAATGGATGTCGAGGTAATTTCGCTTTTGCTGCTACGGCTGACATTATTGTTCGGAACGCTCAGTCTTTCGCCCCTCCTGGCGGGGGGTTTGGATTCCGTGCTGGATGTACCTGAACCTTCGCCTGCGACCCTTCTGCTGATTGGCGCTGCCCTCTTGGGCATCTCTCGGATCAAGTTCTTTTCTAAAAAAAGCTAAGCTGCTCCACGAACAGGCGGTCGCCGCGTATGCGACCCGTCACTTTGGCCCGTGGTTTGAACCCGTAAGCCGTCCCGTTCAGCATCGCCCTCCCCTGACTGCTCTGGAGCACGGATTCCCCTGCCAAGGTATTGCCGCCCTCGTCCAGATTCAGAATCCGTCCGTCTGATAAAGCGATGGCGTAGAGGCTGGTGGCTCCTGTGATGGCGCAAGTTGGGTCCTGCTGCCGCGTCCGCAAGTCTGGCACCTGGTGCTCAAGAGGATCACTCCGCTCGGCTGCCAGAGTCTTGGCGCTGACTGTTATGCCATCCACCGAAACACCGCCGGCAGGCGCGTTCGTCTTCGCGCCCGCCGCGGTGGCGGCCGGTTGCGCCGGCACCGTCTCGGCGAGACTCTCCGGAGGCACGGCCAAATTGAGGGAGGAGCGATCCTTACAGGAAGCGTCGAAGACTGTGCCCGTCAAGGTGAGCGGATTCGATCCACGGACCGGAACCTGGCCTCGACGCTGCGTCATCAGTTCCCTGCTGGTCTTCTGGTCAAGCTGCGCGAAAGCCAGCGAAGAGATCATGGCAAGCCATATTATTTTTTTCATGAGTGTCCCCACGCTAAAATAGATTCAGAGCGGACGGGTGAGGAGCGTGACCAATGGCACCATGCCGCCGCCGGTCGTGTGGCTGCACACAAGCTGAATGATTTCTATGGATGCTTCCGCCGCAATTCCGCGCCCTCGCAAGACACCCGCGTGGCTGCCACAGGCCTTGGCGTATGGAATTTCCGCGGTCTGCATGGTCTGGGTGCTGAGCCGATACTCCTTCAGCAACTTGCGGGATGACCTGCGCACGCTGGATTGGAAATGGGCGGCGTTGGCGGCCGCGGCGGAGTTGAGTGTGTACCTCTGCCAGGCGTGGCGCTGGAATACTCTGCTGAGTCCGGTGGTCCGCCTCCGATTCTGGCGGACCGTGCAAGCCATCTTCATCGGACTCTTCGCCAATGAGGTGGCGCCCCTGAAGATCGGCGAGGTGATTCGCTGCTACCTGCTGGCGCATTGGAATGGATTTCGCATCTCTCTGGGCTTCGCGTCGGCTGCGGTGGAGCGGCTGATCGACGGATTCTGGATGTTGCTGGCGCTCCTGATTACGGCGTCGTTCGTCAATCTGCCGGAGGATGTCACCATTCTGCTGCGCATTTTGGAAGGCCTGCTGGTGGCGGGAACGGCGGCGCTGTTCTGGATTCTGCATCATCATCAGGATCAGCAGGTGCAACTGGAGCAGAACCGCTGGACCGCGACGCTTCGCCACGTTGTGGAAGGGCTGAACCTGATGGGCAACTGGCGAACGTTGTTGAAGACGTCGCTCATCAGCCTGCTCTATGCGATCTTGCAGGTGGTCCCGGTCTATGGCTTGATTCGCGCCGACAATATGGATCTTTCGTTCTTCGCGGCGGCGGCGATCTCCACCATCATTCGACTGGCGACGTTTATTCCGGCGGCGCCGGGCAATTTGGGAGTCCTGAACGTGGCCTGTGTGGCGGCGCTGGTGCTGTTCGATGTGGAGCGGGACGTAGCCAAGTCGTTTTCGATCATTATGCTGGGCGTGCTGACGCTGCCGCTGCTGATTGGCGGAGCAGTCGCCACGGCGCTCACCGGCGTGAATATCGGCGAGTTGCGCGACCGCGCGCATCACAGCATTCGAGGCGGCGGGACCACCCAGCTGTAGTGGAAAGCCGGCCTGCCGGGTCTTAGAAGTAGCGTGACTCGCTTCGTTATCTCTCTGCTGGCGTTTGCCGGCGCGGCCCTGGGACAGTTTGCAGGACTTGGCGTAACCGGCGATGGCGCCACGCTATACTTTTCGACTCCGCTGCGTCTGCGCGGTTCCGCCTCTCCTTTCAACCACAAAATTCTGCGATACGACACGCAGTTGACCGAGTTTCTATCGAGAGATACCGGAATGTCCAACGGACACACTACGGAGAATTTCTACGATCTGATCGCGGCGCAGCCATCGAGCGACGGCTCGATAATAGGGATCAGCGCTTACCGATCCTGCTACGGCGGCAGCGGCTGCCTGGCGGTGCAGCGGTATCAGAGCACCATTCTGGACCGCACCGGAAAGCAATTGTTCGTCGACTACGGCCTCGTGAGTCTGAGCCGGGATGGGCGATGGGGCCTGTTCTACGGTCGCGATGGCTTCGGCGGATTGGTTCCAGCCACGGAACTGGTGAACCTTACTACGGCACAGGCCACCACCGTTCCTTATCAATATAGTTTTTCTCAACGTTCGCGCGAGGTGGCGAATGATGGGACCGTCGCGGTGGTGGTGGGGAGTGAGTTGCACCTGTGGCGGACCGACGGCGAGCGCACGCTACCGGGCGCTTCGCCATTGCCGGCGGTCTACCCCAACGATCCGCAAGTCCTCATTTCGGCCGACGGACGCCGCGTGGTCTATCAGACCGCCACCGGACTGGCACTCTACGACGGCACGGAAACCGCACTCACGACAACGCCGGTCACTTGGGCCAGCATCAGCGACGACGGCAGCGTCATCGCCTTCGTCAACAGCGCCGATGCGCAAGTCTGGATGGCGTCGCCCCTGCGCCAACTCACCAAGGAAGCCGACGGCATGACGGAGATCGCGCTTTCCGGCGACGGAAAAGTCGTCTATGCCGCGACAAACGGCGGGCGGCTCTTGCGCATTGACGTGGCCTCGGCAGCGGTCACGGAGTTGATTCCGCGTACGCCGTGGATCACCGGTTCCACCTCGCCCGTCGTGCCGGGCTCGCTCTACCAGTTCACCGGACAGCATCTGTCGCCGGCGCGCGTGCGGATCGGTGGGCTGGATGCTCCCGTGCAGGCATCCACGGCGGACCAGATTTCATTTCAGGTGCCATGGGAAACGCCGGTACAGGATGCGGCGACGTTCGAACTGATATCGGGCAGTTCGCCGCTCGAATCGCCGCCGGGCACGCTCCCGGTGGTGCCCTTCGCGCCGGGAAGTTTCACGACGGATTTCACCACCCTGGCCGTCCATCAGGATTTCAGCGGCCTGATCACGCCCACAAGTCCGGCGGTCGCGGGCGAAGTGATCGCGGTTTATCTCAACGGACTCGGCGCGGTGGCACCCACTGTCGGCACCGGCGCACCGGGTCCCGTGCCCCCGGCGGTAGTCACCGCTCCCCTGCGCTGCCAGTTCTGGGACGGCGGGCCGAACGACGGGCATATCTTTTTCGCCGGCCTGGCGCCTGGAATGTTGGGGGTCTATCAGGTCTCGGTTCAGGTGCCGGCCGGCCTGCGTGTAACTCCTGTTTCGCTTTCGTGCGACGCCGGGCAGGACACGCTGTCGGTATTCGGCCTGCTGCCGGTCAAGTTATAATTGACGCATGTTGACGCCCACCGAAAAAATCTGGCATAACGGCCGCTTCATTAAATGGGAAGATGCGACCGTCCACGTCCTTTCCCACGTTGTCAGCTATGGCACCTCTGTATTCGAAGGCATTCGCTGTTATGCGACACCGGCCGGTCCGGCGGTATTCCGCATTCGCGAACACATTCGACGGCTGCTCGATTCGGCCAAGATCTACCGCATGGAAAACGTCGGCTTCACCGCCGATCAACTGGCTGACGCGATGCTCGATTTGGTTCGGGTCAACGGCATGGATTCCTGCTATCTGAAGCCGATGGTGATGCGCGGCTATGGCGAAGTGGGCGTGAACGCTCTCAAGAATCCGATTGAAGTCTATATCGCCTGCTGGAATTGGGGCAAGTATCTGGGCGAAGAGGCTCTGGCCGAAGGCGTGGATGTGTGCGTGAGCAGTTGGACGCGCCTGGCGCCGAACACGCTCCCGGCTATGGCCAAGGCCGGCGCGAATTACATGAATTCGCAGCTCATCAAGATGGAGGCCATCTCCAACGGCTATGTGGAAGGCATCGCGCTGGATACTACCGGCTATGTGAGCGAAGGATCGGGCGAGAACATCTTTATTGTGCGCGACGGCAAGCTCCACACTCCGCCGCTCGGGGCATCGGTGCTACCGGGAATCACGCGCGACGCCGTGATCACGCTGGCGCGCGAACGAGGCATCCCGGTGGTGGAGACGATCGTTCCGCGCGAAATGCTGTACATTGCCGACGAAGTCTTCTTTTCGGGTACGGCGGCCGAGATTACGCCTATCCGCTCCATCGACCGCATCACCATCGGCAAGGGACGCCGCGGACCTGTGGCGGAACAACTGCAGAACGATTTCTTTGGAATTATCGGTGGGAGCAGGCCGGATCAGCACGGCTGGCTGACGCCGGTACATGCCGCCGTAGCGGCGAAGTAAGATTGCCCATACAGGAGGCCTGCGCAACCAAAATGACTACCTCCCCCGAGATTTGCCACCCCGGCTGCGCAGCCGCCTAATGGACTTTCCCTTTGTAGCGCGAGCACGCGCGCAATGCCAGCACTCAATCCATTTCGCCCCCGCTTTTCAACAATTTTAAGTGCAAGCGATCTTATGCACTTACGGCGAAGTGCGTGTGGCAAACTTGTGAATAAATCGGCGCCGCCATGAATTGTTTTGGACGAAATCCCGCCACTGGCGCCATTCTCGAAGTGGCGTTTCACGATGTGATCGAAACGGTGACTGCGTCGGAGCAACCCACCGACCTTTACCTCGCTCCCGGTTGGATCGATTTGCAGGTGAACGGCTTCGCCGGAGTGGACTACAACAACGCCGCCACCCCGCATGCCGAGATCGAGCGGTCGCTGCACACGCTCTTTTCCACTGGAGTCACGCGATTCTATCCGACCGTGATCACCGGCGCACCGGATTCCATGACTGCGTCGCTGCGCAATCTGGCAGCCGCGCGAGAGGCGCTCCCGAACGGCGAGGCAATGGAGGGATTCCACGTCGAAGGTCCGTTCATCTCGCCGGAAGAAGGTCCGCGCGGGGCGCATCCGAAACAGTGGGTGCGCAAGCCCGACCTTGACGAGTACCGTCGCTGGCAGGACGCGGCGGCCGGCCGCGTACGCATCGTGACGCTCGCGCCGGAATGGCCGGAAGCGCCGCGCTTCATCGAAGAGGTGACGTCGCAGGGCGTGGTCGTATCGATTGGCCACACGCAGGCAACCTCGGCGCAAATTGCCGACGCCGTGAGCGCCGGCGCCACGCTCTCCACCCATTTAGGCAATGGGGCGCATGGCGTGATGCGGCGCCATCCCAACTACATTTGGGATCAACTCGCTGAAGACCGTCTGATGGCGGATTTCATTGTGGACGGCATCCACCTGGATGCGGCCTTTCTGAAAGTGGCCGTCCGTGCGAAGACCGTTGACCGGTCGGTACTCGTGACCGATGCAGCGCCTCCGGCAGCGGCGGCGCCGGGTCGCTACTACATCGCCGATCAGCCGGTGGATTTGCGGGAAGACGGCCGCGTGGTGCTGGCCGGACAGGAGCGTCTGGCAGGCAGCGCGCTCCGCATGGACCGCGGAATCGAGAACCTGATGCGGCTCGCCGGACTCGCGCTCGGCGATGCGGTTCGCATGGCGACCGTTAACGCGGCACGCGCCGGCAAGGTGGCCGGCCGCGCGGCGGGAGTCGCGCCGGGCGATCGTGCCGACCTGGTGCAATTCCGCTACGACGCGGGCCGGATCGCGGTGGCGCAAGTCTGGATCTCCGGGCAGCGCGTCTTCGCGGCGGACTAAAACTGGCAGGCGTCCGGCTTGTACGCCGCGAGCGTCATGCCCCGCGCTGCAAGAAACTGCACCAGGCTCGCATACATCTCGCCCTTTTCTTCTGGAATAAATTGATCGAACGGGTCGTTATCCGGAGCCGCGCACCACTGAAACCGGGTGCCGGTGGGATATTGCGTCAACTTCGCGCGCACCGCATCCAGCGTAGCGGCCTGATAATCGTCCACCTGAAACTTGAGCCCGTATATCGCTCCGCCGTTAGCGGCCTTCACGGTAATAGGACCGGAATGCGGAGCATCCCAGCGCTGCCGGCACACATCGTCAATGCAGAGAGCGACGAGCCGCCTTTTTCGGGGCTCGTCCAGGAGCCAGGCAGTGGCGGAAGAGATCGCGTCGTTCAATGCGCTGCCGAGGTTGTCGTCACCCCCGTTGGGACCGGTGCCCGTAATAGGGTTACTCCGCAGATCGGCGGCTTTGCCCCTCCATTTCTCCGACCATTGTTCCAATCGTCGCCAGAGCAGCGGTTCCACAGCGGCACTTCCACGCGCGGCCAGGGCCTGCGCGGCGGATGCAGCCACTTCGGGATCGGGATCGTCGAGTGAGGCAAGGGACTGCTTCTCGAAGGCCCCGTTCCACAAGCGGGAGGACAAGCCGCCCAGCAACACACGGTAACAGCCGCGCCGTTCTCGTGCCGCCATCGATTGCTTCAACAGGCGTGCGCCTTCTTCCGGGCTGATGCGAAGGAAGTAGAGAAGCACCGGCTCTTCCATGGCACAGGGCAATGTTTCAGGATGTGGAAAGCGGTCGTGTACCGCTTCTATCAGAGCAGTGCTACCGAAGTGGGCGATCAGTGGCATCGCAGTATCCCGATGGGCTTCAAGACTGCTTTTGAACGTGGCATCGGCGCTTGAAAAACTCTGCGGTTCCAGTTTGAGCATGGCGTAAGCAGCGAATCTCGGCGTCGCACTCGCGACATCCGCGAGCAGAACCCGACGCGCCGCTTCGGGTGACAATTGATCGATCCGGGCGAGAGCGCTTTCCGGAAGGTTCGACGCTCCATGCCAGAGGTTGTAGGCCGTCGACATTTCAGGCGCCTCCGCGGGGTAATTGCGAATGAAGTTCAGCAACACATCGACCATCTCCGGTCCACGCACGAGAGCCCATTTTTTGCCGAGTAACTCGGCTTGCCATTTGGCGGGAAGTTGCGGAAACCGTGCAATCAGGTCGGCGCGCGACATCCCGAAATCGTCGGGTGGAACCAGGAGGGCTGCCTTTGCGCTTTCCGGCGCAAGAGCAGCCATAGCTTCCGCCGAGGACTCACGAGCCTGGCCGGATTTGCGCGCGACGGCAGGGATCAGCGCCACGGCGCGAGCCTTCACCATCGCCTCGAATTCAGCCTGACGCGGTTCGAGGATGCGGCGAATTTTGCCCCAATCCGTGGGCATGGCCGCCGCGTCGCTCAGCGGCAGCGCGGGCTCGGGATACTTCTTGACGTAATCGAGCAAGGCGCGGAGGCGGACGTCCCACTGCGTAATCACAGTCTCCGGATCGGTCAGGAACCGATCCAACTCAGCTTCAACAAAGGCGCGATGCGGCGAACGAATCAGACCCAAGGAGTCGATCTGGCCCTCTTCCATGCGAGCGCGGACCAGAATGAGGCGCACGGCCCCGGTAGTGCCGAGATAGCTGAGTTCCTGAACGGCGCGGCGGTACTCGGCCGTCTCTGCCTGGTAGGGCACGCCGATACCTTTGGGTGGCTTCTCGCCGGCCGACCCGGGAGTGTCGAACACGCCCTGAATCCCGGCGAGCTTTGCGGCCTCCCAAGCCGCGTCGGCCGGGAGAATGTCAAACTCCAAAATGTTGGAGACAGGCACAACCCCCACCAGGTGGCCGTCCGTGGTTTCGCCCGGCAGCGCCTCTCGGGTGATGCGACGGGATTTGACGAAGACGCGGTAGTGGCCCGGCCGATCGAAGCGAAACCAATCGTTCAGGCTCAGTTCCACATCAACTGGTTCGGGCCCAAGCACCGGCATCCCGCGGATTCCACCGGCCATTCCGCCGATCACGCCGGAGCCGAAATAATCGGCAAGCGGATCGGGCGCGTCGTCGCGATCCAGGACGTATTCTTCCGATCGGAGCCGGCCGCTGCGGTCGTACGTGGCGCTGTCGAGTTTGTACTTATCCGTGGAACTGCTGGAGAAAGCCAAGACAATCGGAATCCTCTCGCCCTGATGGAATGCGGTCTGCTTGCCTGCGGTATGGAGAACGAAGAGCAGATCGGCGGGATTCCGGGCGGCGGCGGACTGATGGCGCTCCTCGAATGTGGATGCCGAAGGTGCAACCATCGCAAGTGCAAAGATCGGTGCAAAGATCGGTGCAACGATCGGTGCAACGATCGGTGCAAAAATCAGTGCCAGCCTCATGTGCAATTGGACGCCGGAAGGGTGCGCATGTTCCCGGCTACTGCACAACGCTAAAATAGTCCTTCCATGCAAAGACGTAGATTTCTGCAAGCTACCTTGGCCGCGCCGGCCCTCCGTTGGGCCGCTGCCGCCGAGCAGTTCGACCTGACGGCGATCGAACGTCCGCGCGTCCTCCGGGCGGCGCAGAAGTATCTGGCGGAGCAGCCAGTGACGGTCACCTCCGCGAGTTCGCCGCGCAGCACGGGCGGCAAACACGACTTCTTCTCCGAGGGCGATTACTGGTGGCCCGACCCGAAAAATCCCGGCGGTCCTTACATTCAGCGCGACGGCGAGACCAATCCCAATAATTTCGTGGAGCATCGCAAGGCCATGATCCGCATGAGCCTGATTGTGCCGGCCTGCGCCGCGGCATACAAATTGACGCGCGAGCGCAAGTATGCCGACCACGCGGCCAGGCACCTGCGGGCCTGGTTCGTCGACGAAGCCACTCGCATGAATCCCAATCTGGAATACGCGCAGGCCATCCAGGGCCGCTTCACGGGCCGCGGCACGGGAATCATCGACACGCTCCATCTGGTGGAACCGGCGCGGGCGGCATCGCAGATCGATCTGCCGGCGACCACCATGGCCGGGGTGAAGAAATGGTTCGCCGAATATTCGCAGTGGATGACCACCAGCAAGAACGGCATTCAGGAACGCGACGCGAAGAACAATCACGGCACATGCTGGGTGACGCAAGTGGCCGCCTTCGCGCAATTGACGGGAAATGCGGAACTGACGGCCTATTGCATGGATCGGTACAAGACGGTGCTGATGCCGAATCAGGAAGCCGCCGACGGCAGTTTCCCGGAAGAACTGCGCCGCACCAAACCCTACGGATATTCGCTCTTCAATCTGGATGCCTTTGCGATTCTGACGCAGACGCTGTCCACCAAATCGGACAGCCTGTGGAGGTGGCAACTCCCCGACGGTCGCGGTCCGGCGAAAGCCGTGGCGTACATGTACCCCTTCATTCTGGATAAGAAGAAGTGGCCGCTCAAACCCGATGTGATGTACTTCGATCAATGGCCGGTGCGGCAGCCCAGCCTGCTCTTCGCGGGACTCGCCCTGGGCAGGCCCGAGTATCTGTCCTTGTGGCGCAAACTGGATGGCGACCCCACCGTGGAAGAAGTCCTCCGCAATTGGCCCGTCCGCCAGCCTATATTGTGGGTCTAGTCTCGGCAACTCGGCGGTGAAAAAATCTCTCGGTAACTCGCTTTGACCGAGTTGCCTATCCATTGCAGCCAAGGGCCTCCGTGCTTCCTCCGTGTCCGTGTTGAATTCGCTGCCGGTAGTTTTAATACGGCTGCTACAACGCCGCCCGGACCAGTAAGCCCACCGCTACAGCCACCAGAAAGCTGGTGAGAGAGCCCAGGATGAGGTAGTCGGCCCAGGCGCGCCGTTCCACGTCTTTGGACCGAATCAGTCCTTTGGCTGCGAAGAAAAAGCCCAGCGCCGTGTACTGACCATTGGCGATGAACAACACCAGAATGATGCGTTCGACATTGCCGATCAGCCGGCCGTGATTGAGTTCCACCGTATCCACAGGCAAGGCGCGCTGCAGATCCACCGCGGCGTCCGGAGCAATGCCGGGAGCCTGTTGCCAGCGAGGCGGAGGCATGGTGCCGGCGCGATTCAGTACGCCCCGCACAATATAAGTTCCGCCCCGCACTACGAAAATCACGAGCGCCGCCGAGAACACGTACCCGGCAGCCCACGGCGCCGCATGAACGAACGGCCCGATTTCCAGTCCGAAGTGGCCGATCAGAAAACAGGCGATGGCCGCGAATGCGCCATTGCCGATGATTTCCAGCTCCGCCAGGTACGCGGAAGGCACCCAGAGCCACCGGGCCACGGGCAGCAGGAAGCATCCCGCGAACATGCTCACTGCCAGCCAGACGCCGGAAGGACGCGTCAGCACCGCAATGAGCGCCGCCGCTACCAGCGCCCGCGCGGTGAACCAGATCAGGCACCGTACAGGGGGCGGCGAAGAATGGCGCCGGTCGTCGGAGATAGGGTCCGCGCTCAGCAAATAATTGGCGGCATGCCAGATCAGCAGGGTCGTCGCAAAGAGCAGCGAGGTCATTGGAGCGTGCGCAGGGCCGCGGTCCAGCCCTCCTCTCCTTCCCTGTATGCTTCCCACCCGGCCAGCGCGGCGTAGCGCGAGACCGCTTGTTTGGTGATGCCGAGATCGGCCGCGGCTTCGATTCCCTTCCGGCCCTCGTGCAGCAGCGCCACCACCTCCCTCTGGCGCGACGACCACGAAACCCTCTGGTGATGCAGCACGCGAGCCAGGCCGTTCAGCGTGGCGTCCCGGTCCGGTCCGAAGCCTTCAAAAACGCCGCCGCGCAGTCCGCCGTCTTTGGCCTTTTCGATGGCCGACCGGGCGTTGTGCAGCGCCGGCCCATCCACATTGATGGCGTATTCGTGGATGGCGGTGTGGATTCGGCCATAGCCAAATCCCAGTCGCAGCTCGCGCGCCGTGAAATGATGCTCCAGCCCCCATACGATTTTCGGAATCACGTCCGCGGTGCTCAGCAGCGCCTGAAATTCGTCGCCCAGAGTGATCACGAATTTCGCCCGCAGCTGCTTCCGGTAAAGACGATTCAGACCGTCCACCAGGCCGGTGAATTCTTTCTGCGCCCGCGAACGCCGGGCAGCCGAGAGCGAACGGGAGGAAACCATATCCGCGATCAGCGCAACATAGGCAGTCGCCGACTTTTGTTTACCAGCCACCAGTCAACAATATACTATTGACTTTCCCCCAGTCAACACTATTTCATTGACTTCCCCCCAGTCAACAATTAGCTATTGACTACTTTCCACCCGAAACCACGCATCGCACAGCCTCGCCGCTGTCGCTCTCGTACACAACATAAGTGGCCTCGACATCCGTGCGCAGCCCTTCCGCATCAAACCTGGCGCCCATAATCGCGCCTGGATTCACCGCCAGCGCAGCCCCCACGCGGCTGATCTCGAAGACATGATTGTGGCCGAAGCAAACCAGGTCAAACTCGCCCGAAGCGGCCACGGGCCGCGCGATATTGTCGTAGTGATTCACGGCGATCCGCCGGCCGCCCAACTCGCCGCGGAACCATTCCCCGTGCAGTTGAATCTGCGGGTACCGGCGGCCATTCGCCGTTATGCGGTAAAGATCGCCGTCGTTATTGCCGAACACGATGTGAATCGGCTTGGCGAAGCCGCGCCCCAGTTGATGAACGATAAACGGCGAACAGAGGTCGCCGCAACAGATCATCGCATCGGCATCCTGCACCGCGTCCAGCGCGGCGGCCAGATTCCAGACGTGATCGTGGATATCGGAAAGGATGGCGATTCGCATAACGCGTCACGCGCGGCGGCGCAGTTTTTCGGCAAAGTGCTCGCGAAACTTTTTCACTTTCGGGGCGACCACATAGGAGCAGTACGGCTGTCGCGGATTATTGGCGAAATACTCCTGGTGGTAATCTTCGGCCACATAAAAGGGCTCCGCGGCGCGCACTTCCGTGACGATGGGGTCGCGCCACACGCCTTCGCCATTCAATTCCCGGATCATCTCTTCGGCAACCGCCTTTTGCGCCTCGGAGTGATAGAAGATCACGGAGCGGTATTGTGTGCCCGAATCGTTGCCCTGCCGGTCCAGCGACGTGGGGTCGTGGATGGCGAAGAAGACTTCCAGAATCTCGCGGTAAGTGGTAATCTCCGAATCGAAAGTCACCTGCACCACTTCCACGTGACCCGTCGTTCCCGTGCAGACAGCCTGATAAGAAGGGTTCGGATTCCGGCCGCCCATGTACCCGGATTCCACCGACACCACGCCTTCCATTTCGTCGTAGACGGCTTCCAGACACCAGAAACAGCCGCCGCCTAGAGTTGCGATCTCTTGAGTGGCCATCCTTCAATCATTGCAGCAATTGCACCGTAATGGTGACGGTAGCCGACACGCTGACCGTGCCGGAGACCACAGGGGTGCTGCTCGACGCGCCGCCCGCGGCATAGATCGGAACCACCGAATTCGCGCTGCCTTCCACCGCCGACAGCACGCTCCCGGTCTTGGCTCCCACCCCCGCGGCCATCGCCGTCGCATGCGCCTGCGCCTGTTTGGCGGCCAGCGTTAATGCCTGCAGATGCGTAGGCTCCGGGTCCTGCAAACCGAATGTAAGGCCGCCCACGCTGCCGGCCCCGCCTTGGTTGGCTGTATCGATCAGCGACCCGGCAAGCGACAGATCGAAGGATGTCGCGCGAACGGTATTCTGCGCGGTATAGCCAATGATTGTCGAGCTCTGCCCCGTAGTGGTGCTATACCGTGGATACAGCGAATAGCCTACCGTTTCGATGGTGCCGCTCGTGCCCAGCACCTTTTGCAGCGAGGCGATCATGGCGTTGGTTTGCGTGGCGTTCGCCTGCCCGGCCAGGGCCGCGGTGCTGCCCTGCGTGATCACGGTAACGTCCAACTGCACCTGATCGGGCTTCGCGTTGACTGTGGCGGTGCCCGTAGCCTGAATGGTGCCCGGAGTGGCGGACTGCGCGAAGACTGCCATACCGGCCAGCGGCAGCAGGAGAAAAAGGGGTAGAATCCTCAACATCACGTTCTCCTGATTCACTATAGCGCGCGATGCGGCCGTTTACACAGATTTACCCCGCGCCTGCGCAACTCCGCGGCGAATCAGGAGTTTAGTATGGACAGAGGACAAGATGCGAAGAACTGCACAGTGCGTGCTGGTTTCCGCGGCCTGTCTGGCAACCTTCACTGGGATCTCCGCATACGCGAAGAAGAAGAGTGCCGACGACACCCGCCAGTTTTTTCAGGAAATCCCGAAAGACCAGCGAATTTCTCAGGCCTTAAGCCGCCTGACCTTCGGCGCCCGCCCGGGCGAAGCGGCGCAGGTCAAGGCCATGGGCCTGAAGAAGTGGATCGAACTGCAGTTGCATCCCGACCAGATTCCCGAAAATCCCACGCTGGAAGCCAAACTGAAGTATCTGGACACCCTCGCCATGTCCAGCGAAGAACTGGTCCGCAACTATCCCACGCCCCAGATGGTGAAGCAGATGGTGGCGGGACAGGTGCCATTTCCAACCGACCCGGACCGGCGCGTCCTCATCGAAAAACTGGTGGCCAAGTATGAGAACAAACAGGCTGCCGGCGGCGATGCCGCTCCCCCGCCCGGCGCCCCCGAGGCGGCCGCGCTGCGCACCATCCTCACGCCCGAACAACTCCGCGCCCTCCGCCAGGGCACGCCCCAGCAGCGAGTGGCCTTCTTCCAGTCGCTGCCCGCCGAGAAGCAGGACGACGTGATCGGCGCCATGCCCGCGCAATTGCGGCAGGCCATGTATGCGGCAGCCACTCCCGAAATGCGCCGCAAGCTGATTCTGGCGAACGGCCCCCAGCAGGTGGTGGCGCGCGACCTCATGGAAGCCAAGATGCTCCGCGCCGTCTACAGCACGCGCCAACTGAATGAACAGTTGGTGGACTTCTGGTTCAATCACTTCAACATCTATCTGGAAAAAGGCGCCGACCGTTACCTGGTCACCGAATACGAGCGCGACGCCATCCGTCCGCACGTCCTCGGCAAGTTTCGCGACCTGCTGGAAGCCACCGCCAAGAGTCCCGCCATGCTGTTCTATCTGGACAATTGGCAGAGCGTGGGTCCCGACGCCCCGCAACCCCGCGGCGTGAAAAAAGAGCAGCGCCGCCGCGGCTTGAACGAAAACTACGGCCGCGAACTGCTCGAGCTCCACACGCTCGGCGTGGACGGCGGCTACACACAGAAGGATGTGACGGAAGTAGCGCGCTGCTTCACCGGCTGGACTATCAATCAGCCGCAGCGCGGCGGCAAGTTCACCTTCGCTCCGCGCCAGCACGACCGCGGCGAAAAAGTGGTGCTCGGCGTGACCATCCCCGCCGGCGGCGGCATTCAGGACGGCGAAAAGGTGTTGGACATCCTCTCGCACAGCCCGGCGACGGCCCGCTTCATTTCCCGCAACCTGGCGCAGCACTTCGTGGCAGACGAGCCGCCTGCCTCTCTAGTGAACGCCATGGCGCAGACGTTCCTCAAAAGTGATGGCGATATTCGCCAGGTGCTGGAAACCATGCTCAACTCGAAGGAATTCTGGAGCGTGGCCGCCTATCGCAGCAAAATGAAATCGCCGCTGGAGATGGTGGCGAGCGCCGTGCGCGCGGTGAACGGCGATGTGGATTTCGCCTTCGCCCTCACCAATCAGGTGGCCCAACTCGGCGAGCCGCTCTATCGCAAGCAGGAGCCCACCGGCTACTCGAATTCGAGCAGGGAATGGCTCAATTCCGCCGGTCTGGTGGCGCGCATGAACTTCGCGCTGCAACTGGCCGACAACAAGGTGCCGGGCGTAAAAGTGGAGGTGGCGCAAGCCGCCAAACCGGATGACGCGCAGGCCTTCGCGCTGGGGTCTCCGGAGTTTCAGAAGCGTTAAGGCAAGGGGTATCTGTTATGAGCTCTCGTCGCATATTTCTTCGCAATTCCGCACTGGCCATGGTGGGAATGGGCAGCACGCCCGCCTGGTTGACGCGCGCGCTTTACGCCAACGATCAACCGGCCGCGCGCAAGAAAGTGCTGGTGGCAATCTTCCAGCGCGGCGCCGCCGACGGTCTCAACGTCGTGGTGCCGCACGGCGAGAAGGCGTATTACGGACTCCGCCCCACCATCGCCGTCCCGCGGCCCTCGGCGAACAGCGACCATCAGCAGGACGCCGCCATCGACCTCGACGGCTTCTTCGGACTCCACCCCTCGCTCGCGCGCCTGAAGCCGCTCTGGGACAATCAGCATCTGGCCATCGTCGATGCCGTCGGCTCGCCCGACCCCACTCGCTCCCACTTCGATGCGCAGGACTACATGGAGTCCGGTACGCCGGGCTTCAAGGCCACCGATAGCGGCTGGATGAATCGCGCATTACCCAAGCCCGCAGGCAAAGTCTCTCCGGTCCGCGCCGTGGCGTTGGGCGCGACGCTTCCGCGGGCCCTGCGCGGCAGCGAAGCCGCCATCTCGCTGCAGAGCATCGGCAATTTCCAGGTGCGCAACGCGGCAGCCGCCAAACAGTTCGAAGACATGTACATGAGCTCAAAGGACACCAAACTCCAGGCCACCGGCCGCGAGACCTTCGAGGCGGTATCCATGCTGCAGTCCATTCAGCGCCAGACCTACACCCCGGCCAACGCCGCCGAGTATCCGCGCAGCCGCTTCGGCGACAGTCTCCGGCAGATCGCGCAACTCATCAAGAGCGACGTGGGCATGGAAATGGCCTTCGCCGATATCGGCGGCTGGGACCATCATGTGAATGAACTCGGCGCGCGCGCCTCCGAAGGCCAACTCGCCAATCTGCTTCGCGATTACGGCAATGCGTTGGCGGCCTTCTGGCAGGATATGGGCGACCGTATGAGCGACGTGACCCTGGTCACCATGTCGGAATTCGGCCGCACGGCGCACGAGAACGGCAATCGCGGCACCGATCACGGCCACGCCAACTACATGTTCGCGATGGGTGGCGACGTCAAGGGCGGCAAGGTCTACGGCAAGTGGCCCGGTCTGGAGAAGGAGCAGTTGTACGAAGGCCGCGACCTCGCCCTCACCACCGATTTCCGCGACGTCCTCGGCGAACTCGTCGCCAACCACACCGGCAGTCCCCAGGTGAAGGATGTCTTCCCCGGCTACTCGCCCAAATTCCCCGGCCTGCTGGCGTAGGCCTCCCGCCGCCATACGCTATAATTTTTTCAGATCGTGCGGATGTGGCGAAATTGGCAGACGCGCTGGATTTAGGTTCCAGTTCCCGCAAGGGAGTGTAGGTTCAAGTCCTATCATCCGCACCAATAAAGGGTCCAGATTATGGTATCCCTCCGTCTGGCTATCTGATAGCTTCCCGGGCAGAAGAATCGTCGGCGTTCGGTTCACGTCGGCGAACAAATTTGACGTGACTGCCCTTTTGGCCCGTCTCGGCGAAACCGGCCCGCTCCAATCGGCGCTTCATCTCGCGAAACGATTCCGGCTTAAGCCGCCCCGACCTCGACCTCAACCGTTCGCACGGCGGGCGGCCGCGTAGCCCTGGGTGGCTCGAAATGCAATTCAAGAGCCTCTTTGAGGTTCGATAGCGCCTCGTCTTCAGTCTTCCCTTGGCTGGCCACATCTACTTCCAGGCACTGAGATACGTACCATCTGCCTTCTCGCCATACCGTCGCCGCAAACGGTCGCTTCATACCTTCAATTGTTTCACGTCCATGCGCGTATGTTCCATTGGCAAATGCGGCCACTGTCCGACAACCCCGTTTACCTGGAGTTATCGGAAAGAACGGAGCCTCCGCGCGCAGATAGTCTAGTGCGAGATTCCAATGTCCGTTTCTCTTATCATGGAGTAGGATAGCTTTTTCGCCAGGGAGGCAACGTGATTCAGCGGCTATTATCCATTGCACTCGCGTTGATGCTCCCTGTGAGCGGGCAGGAATCTTCCCGTCGGGATACACTGTTTAATCTCAGTCGGGTAGAGGGCAAATGTCTGGGCTGCAAAGAGCCTTGGACCCTTGGCTCGACGCTGTTCACTTCCCTTAGCGAGGCGTGGGCCGTTGGGGAATCTTGGCCTCCTCCGGACGGACAAGGTGTGGGCGACCGAATACTCCTCCATACCGGCGACGGCGGTCGTACCTGGAGGGAGGTGCCACGCACGGAACATTACGCTATGTCACCCTCCGTTGCCTTCGTTGACGCCGAGAGGGGTTGGGTTGAGACCTATACATTGTTTGGCGAACCTCTGCTGTTTGAAACACGAAACAGTGGCGAGACCTGGGAAGACGTGACCGGAAAGTTTCCGGTATTTCCCAATATTCTGGACACAACCCACTGGTGGGGAATCGAATCTACATCGCAGGCGAATTCACCGGATGGACGCTTCTGGACCAGAACTCTCGTCCGAACAGCGGATGGAGGACGCACCTGGAGCAAGGCTGCCATTCCGTATGATGCGGGCGAGTTCCCAGTGGTGTCGTTTCTCTCGGCCGATGTGGGTTGGGCCGCTACCGCGACCGATCGCGGCATCGTCCTTTTTCGGACAGACGATGGTGGTAAGACGTGGGAGAGATCCCTGACACCCACACCGAATCGCCCGGTCAATTTGAAAGATCTGTGTTTCCTCAATTGAGACCGAGGCTTTCTCATCGTTGAGTACGTCGCGCGGGAGGGATTCCACGGGAACGGGACGTACCTCTTCGCCACGACCGATGGTGGAAAGACATGGACGAGGCAGGTGAGCGATGCCTTGCAAAACGGGTTTGCGTGGAACTTGCATTTTCTGTCCGAGCGGTTGGGCTTTGTGTTCGTAACCGAGCCACCCGCTTCCCCGCAAGAAACCGCTGAGAAGCGGACGCTGGTCTATACGGTAGACATGGGAACTCACTGGCGCAAGGTCGTTGTCCCAGATCTTGTGCAGGATTGCCAAGCTCTCGCGGGCAACTTGGTGTGCAGCGCCACCAGCAAGACATTACTTCCGGTTGTATTGACGATCCACCCGAAGTAGCAGAGCGTCCACAGTCGAGCATTGGGAACAATATGTGTGGTCCCCCAAAGCGGGACCGCGCCGGTTAAGTTCCGACAACCCCGTTTTCAACCGTTATCGGCCATTTAACCCGCAGGAGGTACAGATTCCCGAAGGCAACCCGATATCGGCCCTTTGGCTGAAGAGTCCTAATAGAGCAGGCGTTCGCGAGCGCCACGAGCGGCGAGAGTGGCCGCCTGCCTAACCCACTCGTGATCCGAGGTCTCAAGATGAACGATCAATTCCCGAATTCCTGAACTACCCAATAGTTGCTGAAACATTCCGGCGTATTTGCTTTCACCATCGAAGTTACGTGCGGGTTCTGGGAGGTGTCTCCCTCCCAGAAAGGTAAGAGCTGAGAGCACGTCAGCCAGGTCTTTCGATTGCAGCAACCGGGCCCACTGGTCTGGTGTTTTTGCATCAGGAACTGGACCAATTTGAGCGTTAGGAAAGACGTAATCGTTCTGAACGATTTCGCCCTTGTCATTTTCGAGGCGAACCAGTCGAATCTGGTCGTGGTTTATCGCGAAATACTCCTTCGCGATTGGTCTGCCATTGACAACCGGAGTCATATGAAGAACGACGAAATCAGTTCCGGCGTCCCTTGAATACTCCAGCGACGCATCAACTGGCATACTCCGCCAGCCAATCTGGAAGGATGAACTGGCTATCTTCCTCGCGCCCGCATCGAAAAGTTGCAGGCATGCAGAGGAGCCACCAGGAATCATGCTGAGAGCTTCGCCGAGCAACACGACGTACCGGGGTTGGCCGTCGCTCGTTGTCTCCCAGACGTGCCAAGGGGCGGGTTGCAACACAAATCCCTTGGGGATCTCACCAATGAGCCTTTTGATCGCCAGCATCTCGCTGTCAGAAGCCCGATCCCTCCAAAGATCCCGCCCGGCCAAACGGTCGAGGTCTATAGATTGGGCACGACCTGCGGTATAAGAGCCGAACACTCCAGAACCGATTATTAGCAGCATCGTTCCTTGCAATGGGAAGCGTCTTGTCTGCACACTCATGCCGCCATCGTACCGCCTTTGAGGATAGGGCCATATGCTCCCGATATAAACGTTACAACGAGGG
>DASZMZ010000246.1:0-34209 GCA_035551455.1 Candidatus Sulfopaludibacter sp. | reverse complement strand
TCCCGGTCACCTCCGGTCGGCGGCGTCAGCAGTCCCACCGTCGTCAGCGTAGCCTCGTAGGACAGATCGTCGCCTTTCGCGGTCTGTCCAGAGCCGAGCGGAGCTCGGCGCCACCGGTGCGCGGCGAAATGATCTCCCGGTCACCTCCGGTCGGCGGCGTCAGCAGTCCCACCGGTGTCAGTGTAGCCTCGTAGGACAGATCGTCGCCTTTCGCGGCTTGGCCGAGCTCCGCTCGGCTGGACAGACGGCAAAATGCGACCGTCTATCCTACTTACGTGGCAAAGGGCCAATCTCCAAAGCCGAGCGCAGCTCGGCGCCCCATGGTCATCCGGCGATCTCGTCAGCGTGAATTGAAAGCCGTCTGTCCCTCAGAATAGGATCGACGGTAGAAACGCCCCGGCCGGCTCGTTGTAAAGCCCGAGACTCATCAGCGTCAGCGGCTGCGTGACGCGCAGACCGCTAGCCAGGCACCACTGGAACAGGCCGCTATTGCGGATGGGAATCAGGATGCCAGGTCCGCCGAATGATTCTGCCGAGGCGATCAGCGCCTGAAGATCGGTATTCGTTTCGCCGACGGCGTGGGCCATGAATGCCAGTGCGGTAGCGTAGCCCGTCACCCGGCCCCCGCGTTCCACCACCACGGCGGTAGATTCGTGGAGCGCCGCGTGGAGCTCGCCGCGACGGGCGAAGCCGTGGACCCGCGTACACAAATCCAGGCAGGCTTCCGCGTCGCTGCCGTGGGCCGCGCGCACTTTGCAGCCCGGGATCTCGCGCATCTTCGTCGTGCCTTGCATGCAGGCCAGTGGCTCGCGAACCTGGAAGCCGAGGCCGGCGTACAAAGAGAGCGAGCGGGTGTGGAATGCGGCCTGCACCAGGCGCACTCCGGCTGCCCGTTGCTCCGTGGCGCGATCGAGCGCAGCCTGCATCAGCTTCCGTCCCACACCGCGATTCTGCGCCGCCGGATCCACCGTGATCGGTCCGATGCCAAAAATCACCGACCGCTCATCCATGCAATTGCTGCCCACCGCGCGGCCCTCAATCTCGGCCACTACGCAGTAGAAATTCGGATTCGTGAACATCGCCGTGAGCACGCCCGCGGCGGCTTCGGGCACGGGGAAGTCGGGCGGAAATCCGTGGCTCTCGTTGATCGTGCGGAACGCCTGAAAACAGATCTCCGCGCAGGCCGGAATATCTTCCGCAGTGGCTGGCCGGATGGTCACTTCTGACGCCGTAAGGGCAGACATGGTCTCCATATATTCTCATAGGTCGACTGTCCGGTTTCAGGACCGCCTGTCCATTTTTGAACGGTGGAGCGCCAACCGTAGCCGTGTTTCCAACAGCGATGACGCTGGCCCTGCGATTGCATCGCAACCCGCCATGAATTTGCGATTCGCGCTGCGCTCCCTCCGGAAAGATCCGGGCTTCACGATTCTGGCCGTCCTCGTGATGGCCCTCGGGATCGGCGCCAACACCGCCGTATTCAGCGTCGTCAACGCGGTGCTGCTGAAGCCCCTGGCCTTTCGCAATCCCGACCGCATTGTCACCCTCTCGTCTCTCTGGAAGAGATCCGGAAATCGCGGCACGGTATCGGCGCCGGACTTCCACGACTGGCACGATCAGAGCCGTTCCTTCGACGCCACGGCATATTATTCCGACGATTCGATCTCGGTAACCGTCCACAGCGTCACGGAATACACGCCCGTCGCCGCCGTGACTCCCGAATTCTTCCCGGTCTTCGATGTCCAACCCGTGCTCGGCCGCCTGTTCTCCGCCGCCGAACTGAAGACCGGCGCCGGCGTGGTGATCAGCTCCGCATACTGGCACAGTCATTTCGACGCGAATCCCCAAGCCTTGGGACAGACCGTGCGCCTCTATGAGAAGGACCTCCCCATCATCGGCGTCATGCCTCCCGGCTTCAGTTTCCCGGATCAGACGGACATCTGGTTGGCCGCCAATACCATCTTTCCCGAGACGCCGTCCCGGTCGGCGCACAACTATCTGGTCGTGGGACGGCTCAAGCGCGGAGTGAGTCTGGAACGCGCGCAGGCGGAAATGACCGGCATCGGCGCGCGCCTGGAACAGCAGTATCCCTCCAGCAATCAGAACAAGAGCGTGGCCGTGCTGCGCATGCGCGATGACATGGTGGGCGACGTCCGCGGCATGTTGTACGTGCTGCTGGGTGCGGTGGCGCTCGTGCTGCTGATCGCCTGCGCCAATATGGCCAACCTGCTGCTGGCCCGCGCGACCGCCCGCACGCGCGAAATCGCGATCCGCGCCGCCGTCGGTGCCAGCCGCCTGCGCATCGTGCGTCAGTTGACGGTGGAAAGCTTGCTGTTGGCTGGCATGGCCGCCGCCGTCGGTCTCCTGCTGGCATGGTGGGGCCAGGAAGCGCTCATTGCGGTAGCGCCCCCCGATGTTCCGCGACTGGGCGAGGCGGGTATCGATAGCGGCGTCCTCCTGTTTACCCTCACCGTCTCGGTGCTGGCCAGCCTGTTGTTCGGCCTGGCGCCCGCCTTGCACGCCTCCCGCGTGGACCTGAACGACGCGCTCAAGCAGGGTGGCGGCAAGGGTGCCGTAGTCGGCGGCGCCAACCGCATGCGCGGCGGCCTGGTGGTGGCCGAAATCGCTCTCTCCGTGGTGCTGCTCTGTGGCGCGGGACTGCTCATCAAAAGCTTCCTGACCCTGCAGAGCCAGCCCCTGGGCTTCCACGCCGAACGGGTTCTGGTGATGGACGCGAATTATTCGACCAGCGGAATCGAGGGCCGATTGCGGGCCGTGCAGTTCTACCAGTCGGTGATTGCCGACGCTGCGGCCATGCCCGGCGTGCTGGCGGCAGGCGGCACACGCGTGGCGCCGGGGAAAGTCCGGTCGAACGGAGGCTATTGGGTCGACTTCCTGCCGGAGGAGCGCCACATGACCGTCTCCTCTCCGCAGGCCGTCTTCTCCGTGGTCTCACCCGGCATTTTCAACGCGCTCAAAATTCCCCTAAAGAGCGGCCGCGATTTCAACGACCGGGACCGCTTCGACGCCCCGTTCACCGTGATTGTGAATGAGGCCCTCGCGCGCAAATCCTTCCCCGGCCAGGATCCCATCGGCCACACGCTCTTCTGCGGGTACGATGGCCTCACGCCCATGACGATCATCGGCGTCGTCGGCGATGTGCGGCAATTCGGTCCGGCCACCCCGCCGTGGCCAGAGATGTACATGCCCTTCCAGCAGCATCCGCGCGGCACATTTCAAGTGCTGGCGCGGACCGCGGCCGATCCCATGGCGCTCGCCGAAACGCTGCGCCGCGCGGTCCACGACCGCAGTCCCAACGTGCCGGTCAAGTTCTCCACGCTGGAGCAGAATCTGGCGCAAAATGTCGCTACGCCGCGCTTCCGCACGCTGCTGCTCGCCGTCTTCGCAGCTCTGGCGCTCCTCCTGGCCATGGCCGGGATCTACGGCGTCATGGCGTATGTAGTGGGTCAGCGGCGCAGTGAGATCGGTCTCCGCATGGCGCTGGGTGCGAGCCAGGCCAATGTGCTGGCACTGGTGTTGAAGCAGGGCATGGTCTACGTGCTTGTGGGTCTGGCGGTGGGATTGGTGGGAGCCGTCGCCGCTACGCGCCTGCTGATGAGCATGCTCTTCGAAGTGAAGACCACCGACCCGGCAACCTATGCCTCGGTGACGGCGGTACTGGCGGCGGTGGCCCTCGCTGCCAGTTACCTGCCCGCGCGACGGGCGGCGCGCGTGGACCCGCTCACGGCGCTACGGGAAGAGTAGGGAGCCGCACTCACCATCTGACGGCCAGCGCGCGCCCTTCGAACGTGAGAGGTTTCGCGACTCCGCCCAGCACGCCTTCGAAGCGGCGGGCGCCCAAAAAACGCGAGTTCGGCTCCAGGCGCAACGACAGCGTGCGACGGGCGTCGTTCCAGTCCAGGCGGATTCCCATCCACTGGCCCTTCCGGTAATTGAAGGATTCGCCGTCGTCTTCGTACAGCAGAAACGTGGAATCGGCGCCGGGATAGATGCGCAGTGTCGTGGCCGCATCCACCGGCTCGGCGGTGTATTGCTTGACCGGTCCCAGCGGAATCACGGATCCCGCGCGGACATAAAGCGGCGTCGTCTCCAGATCCACCGGGCGCGTGATCTCCGCCCCGCCTTCAATCCGCCGATCGGTCCAGAAATCGTGCCACACGCCTTCGGGCAGATACAGCTTGCGCTCCTTCGCGCCCTGCTCGGTCACGGGCGCCACCAAAAGATTCGGCCCCCAGAGATACTCATCGCCGCGAGCCACGGCGGCGGGGTTCTTGGGATAGTGGAGCCAGAGACCGCGGATCACGGGCATGCCGGTGAACGTGGCTTCTCGCACGGTGCTGTACAGATAGGGCAGCAGACGGTAGCGCAGTTCCAGGTACTTGCGGCAGATGGGCTCCACCGCGGCGTTGTGCAGTTCCTGCGGATCCAGCGGGACGTTGGCGGTTTCCACCGGTCCGGTCTCGCCGGTGTTCCAGCCCCACGGCAGGCGGAGTTTCCACGTGCGTCCGTGTGAGCGGAACAGCGGATTGAACGAACCGAACTGGAACCAGCGGACGTAGAGTTCGCCGGTGAGTTCGCGCGTCGGCACGAAGCCGCCGATATCGGTGCCCCAATACGGCATGCCGCTCAGCGACGTATTGATGGCGATCGGCACATGCGCGCGCAGCGTTTCCCAAAGCGAAGAAACGTCGCCCGACCAGAGGAACGATCCATACCGCTGCATGCCGGGATAGCCATTGCGATGCAGCGCGTAAGGTCGCTGGTTGGGCCGGTCGATTTGCGGCGCCTCCCAATACATGCGATTGCGGACCAGGCGCGAAGGACCGTTGAGAGCGTCGCCTTCGTCGGGCCACCAGCCGTCCACGCCCTGATTGAGAACCGGCCGGTGCATATCCCAATAGCAGGATGGCTGGGTTTCGGCGCGGATCCCGGGATCGCAAGCGTCGGCGGAGGTGCCTTTCATCTCGTGGATGCCGGTGGGATAAGCCACGTGAAGCACCACTTTGAAATGGTCCTGGTGCAGTTGATCGAACATCGCCTTCGGGTCGGGAAAGACTTTCTGATTGAAGCCGAATTTGCCGTTGTCCGTGTTCCAGCCGGAGGGGCAGAAGCCGGTGCCCAGATAAATCAGAGTGTCGCAAGGCAGTTTCTTCTCGCGGAAGGTTTTGGCTTCCTGCAGAATTTCGTCCCGGCTGGCCAGCGTGCGGTGCGACTGCTGATAGCCGAACGTCCAGAGCGCGGGCAACTCCGGCAGTCCCGTAATCCGCGCGTATTCGGCCATGAGAATCGCGGGGTCGGCGGAAACGGAGAAGAAAAGATCCAGCGGCAAATTGGCGGCGGCGGGCGTGAAGCGGCTCTCCGGTCCGGAAAAATCGAAAGCGCCCAGCGGCGCGTGGACGAACAGGGCCCAGCCATCGGCCCCCAGAATCCACGGGATCGGGACCCGGCCGCCGTGAGTGCGCAACTGATAGCCGCCCTGTCCGCTGCGCATGGCGTCTTTATCGCCCCGCCGATCGAACTGCGGACCGCCTTCGCCCAGTCCGAAGAGCGGGACGCTGCCGGTGGCGAACGTCAGAGCCCCCGTTGCCGCGTCGAGCGTGAGCTTGCGGATGGTCTGGCCGCCGGCGGTCTGGATGGTGAATGAGAGCGGGTCGGACGAGGCGAGGATGAGCAGTCCGCCGGCCTTGACGGTGCGGGACGGAAAGCCGGGCCGCAGCACGGCGAGCGGCGCTCCCCACGACTGGCGAACCAGCGCGCCATCGTCCGGGACGCTGGGTGAAGAGATGCGGACGGTGTGAGGGCTGACGGAGGTAATGTGGAATTCCGGTCCGGCCGTTTGGGCCAGCGCGGCGGCTCCCAAGGTCTGGATGCAGGCGCGGCGAGTGAGGCGGGGCATGTCCTGGCCATTATGCTATAGCGCGGCACGCGGAGTTAGAATCAACGGCGAGGCGAAGGAGGAAGTACGATGCGACGTCGAGATTTTCTGCCTGCGTTGGCGGCATGCGCCGCGGCGGCGCAGACACCGCCAACGGCGCCGGTGGTCCGGAAAGGGCGACTGAAGCAGTGCGTGACGCGGGGCGTATTCGCGCGCGGCGCGAGTCTGGAGGACACCTGCAAAGAGGCGGCGCGTTTGGGCTGTAAAGGCTACGACCTGATTGGTCCGGCGGACTGGCCCACCCTGAAGAAGTACGGTCTCATTCCCACCATGTACCCGCCCGGACCCGGCGGCACGATTCCCGACGCGCTGAATCGCAAAGAGAATCACCCGGCGCTGGAGACCAAGATGCTCGCCGCCATCGACGAAGCGGAAGCGGCCGGCGTGCCCAGCATCATCACCTTCAGCGGCAATCGCAAAGGCATGCCCGATGGCGAAGGCGCCGACAACTGCGTTGCGTTTCTGAATCGCGTGAAGGCGCACGCCGAAGCCAAAAACATCACCATTTGCATGGAGTACCTGAACAGCAAGGTGAATCACAAAGACTACATGTTCGACCACATTGCCTGGGGTGTGGACGTGATGAAGCGGGTGAATTCGCCGCGCGTGAAAATTCTGTACGACATCTACCACGCGCAGATTATGGACGGCGATATCGTGCGCAACATCCGCGACAATTTCCAGTGGATCGGCCACTTTCATACCGGCGGGAATCCCGGCCGGCATGAGATCGACGAGACGCAGGAATTGAATTACCGCTTCATCGCCACGGCGATTGCCGACCTCGGCTATACCGGATACGTGGGCCACGAATATTCGCCGGCGCCGGGCCGCGATGCCACGGCGAGCCTGATGCAGGCGATGGCGATTTTCGACGTGTAAACGCTACCGGTGGGAGTCCAGCACTTCGCGCACTTTCGTGGCGAAGCCGCCCGGCGAGTAAGGTTTGGGAATGTAGGCCAGCCCGCGATCCAGCACGCCGCGCAGCGTCGGAACTTCTCCGGTGTAGCCGGATGTGAACAGGACGCGCATCGCTTGGCGGCCGGCAGCCAGCCGGTCCGCCAGGTCGCAGCCATTCATTCCCGGCAAAACCACGTCCGTCACCAGCAGTTCGATGGGTTCCCGATAATCCGCCGCCAGCGCCAGCGCTTCCGGACCGCTCGACGTTCCGAGCACGCGGTAGCCGCATTCTTCCAGAACGTCGATGGCGAAGCGGCGCACGTCGTCCTGATCTTCCACCAGAAGAATAGTCTCCGAACAGCGTGGAGTGGCACGGACGGCCGGTGGCTCTTCGCCGCCAGGCGCGTCCGCCGCAATCCGCGGCAGGTAGATTTTGAACGTGCTGCCGAAACCGGGTTCGCTTTCCACCTCGATCCAGCCCTGGCTCTGCTTCACGATTCCGTGGACCGTGGCGAGCCCCAGCCCGGTGCCCTCGCCGGGTCCCTTGGTGGTGAAGAAGGGATCGAAAATGTGCTGCCGTGTGGCGGGGTCGATGCCCACACCCGTGTCGGAGACGGAGAGGAAGACATAGTGTCCGGAAAGGCCTCCGGTTGCGGCGTCGATATTGCCGGTTTCGATGGCCACCTGGCCGCCATCGGGCATCGCGTCGCGAGCATTCACCACCAGATTCATCAGCACCTGGTGCATCTGGCCGGGGTCTGCCATGACCTTGCCGGCCGTGGAGTCGAGCCGCGTGACGAGCTCGACATTTTCACCGAGGAGACGTTTCCACATGGACTCGGAATCGGAGACAATCTGGTTGAGGTCCAGCGCTTTCGGCAGAGTGACCTGCTTCCGGCTGAAAGCCAGCAACTGCTGGGTGAGATCGGCGGCCCGCGCTCCGGCTTTGCGGACCTCGTCGATTTTGGGGCGAAGGGGATCGGCTTCTTCCAGTTTGCGAAAAATCATTTCGCTATAGCCATTGATCACGGTGAGCAGGTTGTTGAAGTCGTGCGCCACACCGCCGGCCAGGCGGCCCAATCCTTCCATTTTCTGGGCCTGCAGATACTGCTCCTGTAGCGCGCGATGCTCGGTGATATCGACGGCCAGATTGGCAGCGCCAATCGCCTTGCCCTGCGTATCGTAGAGCACCTGTGCGTTGGATTGAAACCAGCGGACCTTGCCGCTCTTGGTGAGGATGCCGGGAGTAGCGGTCCAATTCGGAATGACGTCACCCTCGAAATTCTCCAGGATTCGCGACACGCGGGCGGCGTCCTCGGCGATCAGAAAGTCGGTAATGCGGCGGCCGATCGCCTCTTCGCGGCCCCATCCGGTGGCTTGCAGAAAATAATCGTTGCAGAAGGTCAGGATCCCATGAGCATCCACCATGATGGCGGCCATCTGGACGTTCTCCAGCAGACCACGGAAGCGGCGTTCGGATTCGGTGAGGGATTGTTCGGCGCGTTTGCGTTCGGTGATATCGCGCTCCGTGCCCTGAACGCCCACTTGGCGGCCGGTCTCATCCAGAATGGATCCCCAGGTGGCCGCTACCCATTTGACGACGCCGCTCTTGGTGATCATTCGATATTCGAAGTCGTAGGCGGCGCCGTGGAACAGGCTCTCCCACATCTCGCGAGTGCGGCCCCGATCGTCCGGATGTACCCAATCGATGAATCCGGTTTGCAGCTCTTCCACCGAGTATCCGCAGAGAGCTTCGGCCGCGGGATTGGCGAAAAGAAGACGCCGATTCATGTCGTAGGCCAGCACCATCTCCGTCAGATTGTTGGCCATGAGCCGCAGCTTCTGCTCGGTCTCGCGATGGGCGCGCTCCGCGCTGCGTGTGCGATTGCGTTCGCGGCGGATCCGTAGCGTCTGCCAGAGCGTGATGACCAGCGAAATGGCGAACAGCGCGATGCCCAGTTTGAGACGCATTTCCCGGCGGCTGGCGTTGAGCAAAGCTTCTACCGATTCCAGGTGGAGGCCGGAAAGATAGCCCCACTGGCCGAGTGCATCCAACTTGCCGTCGGCTGCCATGCCGCCGATTTCTGCCCGTATGGCGTCGGCGGCAGCCCGCGATTCGAACGTGGAGCCGACCCCGAGATGGGAGCGTTTGCCGGGAATCGCAATCCAACGCAGGGGATTCCCGGCGCAGGCGCCGCCCAGCAGGAGCGCATCGACCGCGGTGTATTCTTCGAGGAACGCGGCGTCCGTCTGTCCCAGGCAGACTTGGCTCACCACTTCGTGATTGCCGGACATGGGCACGAGCTTGGCGTTGGGCAGCGTCAGATGGACCCACCGGCTGTTGATGGGCAGGCTATCCAGTCCAATGCGGGCCGTGGCGAGATCCTCGACGCGATGGTAACGGCTGGCGGCGGACACCAGCAGGCAGAGCTCGGTTTCGAGGTAGGCGTCGGTGATGTGGAAGAGGTGCTCCCGTTCGGGGCTCTGCGTGACGAAGGGCCAGAGGTCGACGGCTTTGGAGAGCAGGGCCGACTCGGCCCCATCGGGACGCTGGATCCACTGGAGCTGGATGCCGCGGCGGCGCGCCGCTTCGCGCACCAGGTCGACGGCCAGTCCGGTTTCCTTACCGTCGGTGTCGGCGCTCTGAAAAGGCGGGTCCACCTGCCAGCCGATGCGGTACACGCGTTGCGCCACGCGGGTGCGGTCCACCTGCCAGACAACACACGCGACAATGGCCAGCGTGAATAGGGCGGCGGCGCGCCACCAGAATTTTGGGGATGGAAACAAACGAAGTCTTCGTTATTATAGAGCAGTCGGCAGCAGCTGGAGTTCCGGCACGGCGGCGCGCGGGGGAAGCTGGGCGATCGCCAGGGCGGCTTCGGCGACGTCCTCCGGCTGGAGCGCTTTAGCCAGAGTCTCGGGCGCGGGCTTCACGGGCCGATTCTCCAGAATCTCGGTATCGACCAGGCCTGGGCAGATGACGCACGTGCGGATGCCGTGCTCTTTTTCCTCCACACGAATCGCGTGCGCGAATCCAAGCAGTCCCCGTTTGGCGGCTTGGTAGGCGGCGCCGGAGACGTCTGGGACCAGGCCTGAAATGGACGACACATAAATGAGGTGGCCCGCGCCGCGCTCTCGCATCGAAGGCAGGATGGCCTGGGTGATGTAAAAGGCGCTGTTCAGGTTGACGGTCACCATCATGTCCCAGAGCTGAGGAGTGAGCCGCGTCAGGGCGCGGTCTTTGATGTTGGTGCCGGCCGAATGCACCAGGATGTCGATGCGGCCGTGTTTGGCGAGCACCTGCTGCGCCAGCTTTTCCATATCGGCCGGCTGGCCTGCGTCGGCCGCAACGACATCGATGGCGGGCAGTTCCTTGTGCAGCCCGTCCAGTCGATCCTGGCGGCGCGCGGAGGCCGTGACCAGGGCGCCTTCCCGGGCGAACAGGGCCGCAGTCGCGCGTCCAATCCCGCTGGAAGCGCCCACAACAAGCACGATTTGATCTTTAACGGATACAGGCATAGAAACCTGTAGGATACGCCAAAAAAGGTGCCAGACACCTTTTCCCCGCAAAAAGGTGCCAGACACAATTATTGAAAAATGGGGACAGACACATTTATCAGCCGCCTCGGATAAGCCGATTGTTTGCTTCAGCCGATAAAAAGGTGTCTGTCCCCATTTCTACGGCGAAACGTGCGGAAAAGGTGCCTGACACATTTTTTCCCCAAAAATGTGTCTGTCCCCATTTTTAATGGACCACCTCGTCGAACGACTCGACGCTGGCGTGGAAAATCCCGGCCTTCACAGCAGGGTCGTTGGCGATGTACCGCCTGGCGTCCGTCTCCGAGGCTTCGACTTCGGCGTACCCGTGGGGCTCCGTAGGATCGTTCGTGTGACCCGCCCACGTCACGATGTGCCGATCGGCCAGCGACTTCAGGTACGCGGCATGCTGCTGCAGGATCGCCTTCTCCGCGGCCGTAAGCTGATCTGGCGGATGCGCTACCGAGTAAACGGCCAGGAACCGCGTCTTGGCCGGAGTCTGCGCGTGAACCGCCCAGAGCAGTACGACGAGCGCGACCACCTTCTTCATCGCGCCACCTCCGCCTGCTGAAAATGCCCCTGCAGCCACCCCGTCACACGAGCCCACCCCTGCGAGTGGCCCTGCCGCGACTGATCGCTTAGGAAGCCATCGTGCCGGAACAGCACGCGCGTGCCCGTACCGATGGGTTCAAATGTGTACGTGACCTGCGATTCCTCCCCCGGCGCCCAACTCGGCCTCCACGTATACGACAGATGGTGCGGCCGGTCGACCACCACATAGCGTCCCGCCACCGCCGTCGATGGACCCGCCGACCCCTTCGCGTCGCAACTCCATTCGCCGCCGGGCCGCAAGTCGAGCTTCCAGTTCGACGTCCGGTACGTATCTGCCGAGCCCCACCATTGCGCCAACTGCTCGGGATCCGTCAGCGCGTCGAAGACTTTCTCGGGCGCCGCGGCGATTTCGATTTCCCCCACGATGCCGTCGCCCTTAATTTCTACGCTCATTGTTTGAACTCCTTTTTTTCGAGATGGCGCTTCAGATTCGCCAGGTTCATGCTCCAGAAATTGCGGTACGTCTCCAGCCACCGGTCCAGATCGCGCAGCGGCTCGGGATTCAGATGGTACATACGCTGCCGACCCAGTCTCTCTTCCCTCACCAGATTGGCGTCGTACAACACCCGCAGGTGCTTGGAAATGGCCGGGCGGCTTACCGGAAAGGCGCGCGCGATCTCGTGCACCGGCTGTGCGCCCTGCCGCAAATGGTCCAGAATGGCGCGCCGCGTCACATCCGCCACCGCGTGAAATACATCGACCTGTTGGGTTCCCATCTGTCTTAATCCGTAACCAATTGGTTACCAATATAAGGCGGAGCCGTCCGCCTGTCAATAGAAAAATCGCCGGGAACAAGCCGCCCCCGCCACTCGTAACAATAAGTGACGCCATTGGAGGCCCGACAATGTTTTGCGACCGCTGCGGTACGAAATTGCACGACCAGGCCAGCTTCTGCCCTTCCTGCGGAAAGCCCGCCCGCGTGGTCCCGCTCATGCCGGTGCAGAGCCGGATTGGCGGTCACATCCGCCTGCTGGGTATTCTCTGGCTGGCGCTCTCGGCGTTCCGCCTGCTCCCCGGTATGTTTCTGCTTTCGATGTTCCGCCACGGCGGCATCACGTTCCTACCGCCGGAGGTGCCCTTCTTCGTCCACGGGATTCTGCGCGTCGTCGGCATGGCGCTGTTGTTCAGCGGCGTGATCGGAATCGTGGCCGGATGGGGCCTCTTGGAACGCCAGCCCTGGGCGCGCATGTTGTGCATCGTGATGGGCTGTCTGAATCTGATCGACATGCCCTTCGGCACCGCACTCGGCATCTACACGCTATGGGTGCTGCTGCCGGCCAGATCGGAAGCCGAGTACCGGCAAATCGCGCGCGCGGCGTAGTTGCCGCTGTCGGCGTGTATCCTGAAGGTTATGCTTCGACACGCCGTCACTTTCCTTGTTCTCTCGGCCTGCCTCGGCGCCCAAACGCCGGCGACGCCACCGAAACCCGAACCCGACGTGCTGATTTTTGCCGACGGCGAGCGGCTCGTCGGCCATCTCCTCCGCGCGCATGGGAGCACGGTCACATTCAAAAGCGACGCTCTGGGCGAAATCAACGTCGACTGGTCGAAGATTCAGGAACTACACTCGTCCCAGACCTTCGCCATTCTGGAGAAGAAGATCAAGCTGAACCGTCATTCCGACACTTCCAAAGTGCCGCAAGGCACCATCACTATGACGAAGCAGGCGGTCACCGTGACGCCGCCAGCAGGACCTCCCCAGACTCTGCCTGTGGCCGAGGCGGCGCACGTGATCGACGTACCCTCTTTCGAGAAAGACATTTTGCACAATCCTGGATTTCTGGAAGGCTGGAACGGCGCGGTCACCGCCGGTGCCTCCTTCGTCGAAGCCACGCAGAATAGCCGCACACTCACCACCGGCATCCACATGGTGCGCGCCATTCCCACCGAAAACTGGCTGAATGCCAGGGACCGCACGTCCTTCAACTTCATGGTGTCCGACGGCGTGGTGACCCAGCCCAAAATTCCCACCATCAAAACCAACATCATCCACGGCGACATCGAACGCGACCAGTATTTTCCCGAAACCCGCTTCTTCGCCTTTGGCCAGGCGGCCTTCGATCACAATTATTCGCAGGGCCTCGACCTGCAACAAAATTACGGCGGCGGTCTCGGCTGGACGGCCGTGAAGAGGTCCAACACCACTCTGGATTTCAAAGGCAGCGTCAGTTTTACCAGGCAGCAGTTCTCCATCCCCGGCAACGATCACAACCTGATCGGCTCCGTGTTCGCCCAGAACTACTCGCATAAGTTCGGCAAAGGCATTTTGTTCCTCGAGCAGGTATCCGCCACCCCGGCCTGGAACGAAGCGCACGCCTATGCCGCGGCAGGCAACGCCTCGCTGACGGTGCCCGTATATAAACGGCTGGCGTTTTCGATTGCCACGGTGGATTCGTTTCTGAACGACCCGCCGCCCGGCTTCAAGAAAAACTCGTTTCAATTAACAACCGGCCTGACCTATACGTTGAAGTAGAAGTCCATAATGGAGGGATGCGCGCCGCCCTGCTCTGCCTGCTGCTGAGTCCAGCGGCGCTCGCCCAAAACGTCATCAATCCGGCGCACCTTCCGCCCCGCTTGCAAGCCATGGAGGGCAGCTTCGAAGAGAAGATCCTGGATTGCACCGTCACCCCCATCCATCCCCAATTGAATTTCAGTTTCCGGATTCAGGCCGGATACATGGTGCGGGTGCCCATGGGCCAATACCGGGGCAGCGGTCACAGTTGGATCTCCCTGATGCGGATCACCCCGCACGAAGGTGGCGGCAAGCCCGTGTTCCTGGGTGTCCGCACTCGCTTGCCGGATGTTCCCAAGACCAATGTGGAAGTGGAAGTCGGCGGCGGCTATTTGCTGGGCGAGGGCAAGTACAACGTTCGCTGGATGATGCTGGACGATCAGGAACGGGTCTGCCGGAAGGACTGGACGGTGGAAGCCAAACTGTCGCACGCCGACCGCAACGCGCGCGTGGCGATGAGCCCCAATACGGTCGACGCCTTTTCGCTCCGCGGCTCGCCCAATGCGGCGCTCACGCGCGACGACAAGCCGCCCTTCCGCGTGACCATTCTGCTGCATGCCGCGCCCATGTCGCCCCGGCGTACGCGCCTGCGCGTGACCGACCAGATGACGCTGATCGGGTCTCTCTCCGCGCTCATGGAGCGGCTGCCCGCCCGCTCGGTCCGCATGGTGGCCTTCAATCTGGATCAGCAGAAGGAACTCTACCGCAGCGACCATTTCGATGCCGGCGATATCCAGCAGGTATTTCGCGCGATGAGCACCCTGGAACTCGACGCGGTGGACTATCACACGCTGCTCAATCGCCAGGGCCACATGGATCTGCTCGCAGGCTTGGTCAATCAGGAGCTGCGCGCCGAAGAGCCATCCGACGCAGTCGTGGTGCTCGGTCCGGTGACGCGCTTCGTGGACAAGCTGCCGCAGTCGCTATTGGAGAAGCCCCCTGGCAATCTCCCACGCTTTTTCTTCTTCCAGTACAAGCCCGTCTTTCGACAGCAGGCGGCCATTCCGGACACCCTGACAGTGACCGTGAACAGCCTGAAGGGCAAAGTCTTCACCATCCACACACCCGGCGAATTCGCCAAAGCCATCGATCAACTGGAAAAGCGCGCCACCGCAAACTGAGTCGTCCGGTAGGACATCGCCTTTCGTTGACTGTCCCTCTCCGGTAACTCGCGGTTTGACCGAGTCGCCTGTCCATCGCGTCCGAGCAGAGCTCGGCTTCCGGACCTGAACCTGCCCCACAACCGAGGCTCTGACCCAATGGCGGCTGTCGACGAAGATCCCATGCTGTGCCCAGTTTGCTAGATGAGAACATACTTTATCGTCTAGTAAAGACTGAGCCCCCGTTCAGGCCTGGCCGCCCTTTTCCTTCTCACGAAACGCCCTAATTTTTTCCTGCACCATTCTAAACGCTTCGATGGATTCAGGCGTTGAAGCATCTACGCCTTCCGGAGGGCTTGTCAATGGCGAGGGTAGAACGCTCTTGGGTATCGTAATGCGCCCGTTGTCGCGCTCGTAGAGCATAATGTTTACTCCGAGGTAAAGGTGCATGAGTTTCGCCTGCGACCACGGAATCGTAACGTCTGTGTGGTAATCGATTTCGGCTGCGCCGCCCGCAACGAGCTGACCGAAGAATATCCGGAGATCCCAGGCCGTCATCTCAAAGCGGACGTTGTTCGCATACATCGGAACCGCTTCTTCGAACTGTTCGTCGTCTTGTTCGTTGGCCATCTGTTTAAGCTCGCTTCCTTGCTTTCCCAGTATTCGAAGCTCGTTGTTGCTTGCGCTTAGTAAAGAGTCTTGGGGCGGCGTGATGATGGCGCTCCCTCTGAGGAGGCAATTCAATGATGTTGTTCCTCTGGCCCGCTGGCTGCCCGGCCGTCATGGCCTTAACGAGTTCCCGCGTCGTTGTTTCCCACTTCGAAGAATGTGCGGACCTCAGCCAGTCGTTTACGCGAACATAAATCGCCTCGCGCCAATCGACTCCCACGCCTACTGTGCCGACCGCAATAGTTTCCAACACCAATTTGCGGGCAATTCCCGAGGCCCACCAGCATTTCGGCGTTTTCAAAACAGCTTGAGCCGCTTCTTGCACGATTTTGGGATCCGCGATGTCTGACAATGCCATCACGTAAGCGCTCAAAGCCGCATCAAATGGGTTTTCGTATCGCTCATCCACTTCAAGCTTGGCTATCGCATCGATCCGTGCCGAGACATCAAGGGGCGTTTCTTTTGCTAAGTCTGAAAGCCGTCTAAACAGCTCATGCGCTCGGACCGCCCGCCGAAACGCCTTCGTGCCAGCAGCCAGACTCATCTCGGCAGAGAACTCATCCTGCTCTATCGCCTGCATGGTCTCTTCGAGGGTCATGTCGCTTTCCTACTTTCACTATAGAACTTTACGACCGGTTCCCCGTAAGGCTCCGGGATATCGTGCGCGTCGTGTATGTACTCCCCCGCCCTTCCAAACTGACTGAGAATGAGGATCTTTCTTGTTTGGAAGACGCCTTCCGTCATGAGAACGAGACCCACGTGAACGATATCGTCAGTTTGCGGGTTCTTATAGATGACGATGTCCCCGGGCATAACATCGACGTCACTCGCAACTTCGCTGTACTCATCGTCCTCAAGGATCATCGGAATTTCCTCGGGCTCAATGAAAGTTCTCCGGTTTGCAAAGACGAGGCCGACGCAATTGTACGTTGTTCGCAAGGATCGAAATTGCCATGATGGCTTGCCGTGCAGCTTCTTCGCAGCGAATGCTGTCTCCGGCGCGAGTTCCGGCATTCGTCTGTTCTGGATACGGCGATTTTTCGAAGTCGAAAGGGCGATGCTCGTTTTGTCGCTTGGTCCGCCCTCGCCGATGATCATCGTCATAACGCGAACTAGCTATCGTACCGCGTAGCATCTGCGCTTCGCAGGCTCTGGTGCTCTGCGAGATCGAATACGTCGCCATGCCTGCATGTTGTTGGAGGTAATCCAACAGAGGAATCTGCGACCGAGAAGCGTCGCGGTCAGGGCTGACCATGGCGAGCCTGGCTCCGCGATCAGAATACGGCTGACGGCGCGCCAATCCCAGGCAAGCAGGGTGGGTGCCCATGCGAAGGAGCGTAGACTTTCGATGCGTCGCCAGAACCATCGCCGGACGGTGGAGGCATGGGGGAGGCGATTAGAGTCGCGGCAATGTAGCGCAGCCTGTTCCGCCGAACAGCCTTGGCCAAGGCGATCGAGGGCTTGCAGGCGGACCGCCAGGCTATAGGGCGACTCCGGCACACAGCAGCCAGGCAATACCGTCCAAGTGCGGCAGCAAGCTTTGCATAGGCCGCGGCGAACCAGAATCCAATCCTGAATGGCATCACGCCCTGTATGCGCCGTCGACCATGACCGATGATGGCAATCTGCCCGCAGTCCGGGCACTGCCGGGGCAGCCAGTTGGCGTCATCCTCGCCGGGGTGGCATCCATCGCCGGAACCTGGGACAAAAACGATCACGGGTGCGAAGGCAACGCCCCGGAATCGCTACCCGGCCAAGGCACACGGTTCCGCGGCTCCGCCTTCGCTCCTAAGTATGAGAATTTACGCTGAAAAAGAATCCCGCCCTGCGCTTTTCGAGATTGGCCGCTTAACGTTCACACGAGGGACTTGCAAAATTCAGCGAAGTTGTTGATTTAAAACAAAACGGTCTTATTGTGTTTTAGAGGGGCCTCGCGGAGTTAAGCTGAAGCTGTCAAACAAAGCAGCGAAAGACCGGAGGCCCACATGAAGCTTAACCCGCGGCAGCAGATCACGCAATTCGCCCACATTCTTCAATCCAGCCTTTTCCCAGTTCTGCAGGACGAGTTGGGGGAATTGACCGTTCCAGCCAGACGCCTGGTGGCCACTTTGGAAATGACCCCGTTGGCGCGTTTCGTCCCCTGCGGGAAGGGATGGGTTGGCCGGCCATCCAAAGATCGATTGGCGATCGCGAGCGCCTTCGTGGCCAAGGCCATCTACGCATTCGGCACCACACGAGCTCTGCTGGACGCACTGGCTACCGATACCCAACTGCGCAAGATCTGTGGCTGGAATCAAGCCTGGCAAGTACCCCATGAAGCCACCTTTTCGCGAGCTTTCGAAGAATTTGCAAAGATGCAACTACCGTCCTTCGTGCATGATGCGCTGATCCGCGAGAGCCAGGAGGGCCGTCTCATCGGTCACATCGCACGCGACGCCACCGCCATTGAAGCGCGCGAACGGTTTCCCGAAACGCCGGCACAAAGAGCAGAACGAAAAGCCAGGCGTAAGGAAGAACGAAGAAAGGCACGCCAACAAGCATGTGTGGCCGATTCCGGCGCTCCGCGGCCACGCTGCAAGCCAGGCCCCAAGCCAGGCCCACGGGGTCCGCACAAACGTTATCCCGGTGGCAAGAAACCCCACCTGCCGCTCCCAAATTCGCGTCTGGAACGGCAACGCTCGATGAGTTTGCCCGACATGCTGAAGGAGTTGCCCACGCAGTGCGATATTGGCGGTAAGAAGAACAGTAAAGGGAATACGATGTTCTGGCACGGCTACAAACTCCATCTGGATGTCGCCGACGGGCAGATTCCGATCACTGCCGTGCTCACCTCAGCGTCAGTCCACGACTCCCAAGTCGCCATTCCCTTGGCAATCATGACTTCGCAACGCGTGACCTACTGCTATGAGTTGATGGATTCGGCTTACGACGCCCACCACATCCGCGAACAGAGCCGCGCTATGGGGCACGTGCCGATCATCGATCCCCATCTGCACGCCAGCAAAGAGACTCCTTTCGAACCCAAAGCTGAGAAGGGACTCAGTCCCGCGGAGCAACAGCGCTATCGCGAGCGGACTATGGTGGAACGGGTAAACGCACGTGTCAAGGACGAGTTCGGAGGCCGCACAATCCGCGTGCGGGGCCACGCAAAAGTCATGACACATCTGATGTTCGGAATCCTCGCCCTGACGGTAGATCAGCTCCTCAAGTTGGTGGTGAGGAGGATATGAATGCACGCGCCGGAGCAAATTTGAAGTGTCACTTCAGGAGGGGTGTGTCCGAAAACGAGGCAAAAACACAATATGTGACCGATTTTAATCGTGATGTACTACCTATAGGCACGTAAAGCTCCAAAATTCAGCCCCAAAAACAGGGCCACGAAAAAGATTTGCCGAATTCGAAGTTAGTTTTGCAAGCGGGTCACACGAATTTCAGACTTTTTTACCCTTTATTTTCAATCGTCCTTCCCAAAAGCGCCCCGAAAGCTCTAGACATACCCCTGAAACTGGAATTGAGGGGGGATCTTATGTCCTCAGTCAGGCAAATAGAAGCCAATCGACGCAACGCTCAAAAGTCCACCGGACCGGCCACCAACCAAGGCAAAGCCGCCATCCGATTCAACGCCCTCAAATCGGGCATCGACGCCGAATCCATGATTATCCCCGGCGAAGATATTGAAAAACTCAAAACCCTCGCCGCTGAATTCGCCGACACCTGGAAACCTGCCGACGCCCAGGAACGCGAACTCCTCGACCAACTCACCGACGACGCCTGGCGACTCCGCCGCCTCCGCGCCATCGAAGCCAAGCTCTGGGCAGACCCAGACGCTTTCACCGCCAACTCCGTACCCCTGGCCCGCCTCCATCGCATGATCAATGCCATCAAACGCAGCCAGCACCAAACCATCAAAGACCTACACTTCCTTCAATCCACTCGCCAAAAAGCCGCCGCGGAAGCTCAAACTGAGCTTGAGGAACAAAGCCAATTTGAAGCCCAAACTGAACCTGAGGAACAAAGCCAATTTGCCCCCGTTTTCCTCAGCGTCTCGGCGCCTCGGCGGTTAGAAAGTCTTTAACATGAACGAAGAAACTTTCCCCAAAAGAGACCGTCGCGCTCTCAACGCCTGGCGTCATGGCATGACCGGCCAGGTCATGATGTTCACCAAAGAAGATTGGGATGCCTATCTCAAACACACCAACTCCCTCCTCGCCTCTCTAGGCGCCGCCCCAGGACTCGAAACCGTCCTCGCCAAAGCCATCGCCGATGACACCTGGCGTCTCAACCGCGTCTCCTGCATCGAAAACACCCTGATCGGTATCGGTCTCAACACCAAAGAGGACCCGTACCCCACTCAGCCCCCGCAGGTCTCCGACGCCTTCCTCCAGGCCTTCGCCTGGGTCAAGAACGCCAAGAACCTCAACCTCCTGACCCTCTACGAAAGCCGCATCCACCGCAAGATGCAGCGCAATCTCGACCTCCTCCGTCAGGAACAAGCCAATCGCATAGCCGCTGAAAAACTCAAACCCCAAGTACAAGAGGTCCCCGCACCCACCAAAGAACCCGAGCCGCCACCGGAATTTGTTTTTTCAACCCCTCTTTTCAGCCCTTTGGTGAACCAAATCAGCGTGGAATCGCCGCCAATCGCCCTACCTCTGGCAGCCTAACCCCGTCCACCGCAACCGATCTTTGACAACCGAAAGTCTTCTCCCACCTCATACGCCACAACTCCGCATGGCGCTCCACCATCCCGCCCCCGGCGGATACCCCGCGCCCTCCTGTCTCCTGCCTCCTGTCTCCTGCCTCCTGCGAGCAAAGTGAGCTTCCCGTCTTTCTTCACTGCCAGGCGGAGGGGGCGCGGCGGCCCGTGCGGAGGCACACTCACCTCCACCCACAATTCTTCGCCGGCTGGGCGGCGCGAGGGGTCTGGGGCGTGCTCCGGAATGAAATACGCCAACTGCTCAGTGAGCACCCAGGGACGCTGTTGGAAGCGCGAAACCGTGAGGCTGCTGTGAGCATCCGGCGTACCCGCCAGATGACCGTTGTCGATGTACAGCCTCACCCGCTCGTAGAAACCGTTGTAGCCCTCCGGCATCTGTACCTGAATCGACAGGCTCACGTAGCGTCCGCGGAGGGGCAGCCACGGATCGACCGGCGTGGCATTCACCCAAACGCGCGGCAGCCGCTCGCGATCCCACTCGTACTTGCCGGCGATGCTCAACACAATCAGGCACTGCAGGACGCCCACCAGGATTGCGCGATGCACCGGCCTCATACGGCCTCCCGGATGCGCGCGATCAGCACGCGCCGCATGCGTTCCAGAGCCCAGCCGCCGCCCAGGAAAAGCAGGCCCAGCCCCATCAGACTCATGGAGCGGCCCAGCTTATCCATCACGCTGGAAAAGTAAAACGCCAGCACCGTGATGGCGAAGCCGGCGATCCCCAGATTCACGCGCTCACTGCGTGCGTCGCGCAGGCCCCACACCACCAGGTTGGCCGCGCCCACCGCGCACCAGACGTAGATCAGCACCGTATCCAATCCGCCCTGATTGATGGCCGCCAGCACCGCGATCCAGGCCAGCGCCGTGGCGTTCCATATGGCCTCCCGGCCTCGCAGCAATGCGGCCACGGCCAGCGGCGCCAGGAGCGCGACAATCCAGCCCACCGCCCCCGAAGTGAAGGGCGCCGAACGGCTCCAGTGTTCCGCCGCCAGCATCGCCGCCGAAGGCAGCAGCGCGATGCAGCCCAGCCAGCCCAAACCTTTGCGGAATGGGCTGTCCGCCGCTGTGCGACGCGCCGTCAGGTAGGCGAAACTCAGGCCGCAGACGCCTGCCGAAACCGGCAGCACGTGAGCGTCGGGATTGCGCGCCACCCATTCGCCGGCCAGCCACCAGGGAAACAGAATCGCGGTCAACAGTCCCTGCGTCCAGTGGCGCAAGAGCGCCCATGCCAGCGCCGCGCCGCATGCCCACATCAGGATCGCCGACGGCCAGTGTTCCGAGATCTGATAGATCTGTCCGGCCAGTGCGATGGCCGCGCCCAGCATGATCGTTCCCACGGTGTGCAGCGCCACCGCCATCGCCGAAAAGCGCTCCGTCAGGGCCGCACCGGCGACGTGAAACACGGCCACCATCAGCAGCACGAGCGCCATGCGAGCTCCCGGCGCCAGTTCATCCCAATGCGCCGAAACGAAGAGCAGCACCCCGGCACATAACAGGATTGTGCCGAAGGCCAAGGCCACCCAGGCAGGCCATCGCAAGCCTTGCGATCGCGCATCGCGGCCTTCGAACTCGCGGATGCGCTCGGCGGCGCCGGGGTCCAGAAGGCCCGCCGCGCTCCATCGCTCCAGCAGCGCCTCCCAGTTGTTTGGCATGGAGAATCTAGCCCACACACTCCAGGATGTAATACTTCTTCCCGTCGTCGCGCGCGATCTGCCCGGCGATCTGCCACTCGTGGCCGTCGGCGATATAAACGCGGCGGTACGAATCGTACTCCATCCCGATTTCCTTCTTCACGCGCGACTGTTCCACCTCGCGCGTATCGCCGGGCGACCAGTTCGTCTTCGCGATCTGAAACGGATTCATGTCTGGACTATTCTACCGCCGGGACGCGAAAATAACTCTTGACCCTGACGTTACGTCAGGCTCGAAGATGATTTCAGAGGCAGGCAAGTGAAGCAGGACATCGACAGTCTTTACCAGGTGAACGAGTTCGCGGAGTTGGCCGGCGTCACCGTGCGCGCGCTGCATCATTACGACCGCATGGGGCTTCTCAAGCCCTCACGGCGCAGCCACAGCGGCTATCGTCTATACGCCAATCGCGACCTCGTCCGCCTGGAACAGATTGTGGTGTTGAAGTTTCTGGGCCTGCCGCTCAAACAGATCCGCGACCTGTTGAAGCACGACTCCGAGCTGTCCCAGGCGCTGCGACGGCAGCGCCGCGTGCTGGCCGATAAACGCCTGCAATTGGACAGCGCCATTCATGCGATCGAAACGGCCGAGCGTTCGCTGAAACCGGAGCAGGAACCGGATTGGGATCTGTTCAAGAAAATCATCAAGGAGATTGAAATGCAAAACGATACCGAATGGTCAAAGCAGTATTACACGCCGGAGGCACAGGCGAAGGTAGAGGAACGGAAGAAGCTCTGGTCGCCGGAACTACAGGAGAAGGTCAGCAAACAGTGGGCCGACCTTTTCGCCGATATCGAAGCTGCGCTGGGTGAAGATCCGGCCGGTCCCACGGGTCAGGCCCTCGCGGCCCGCTGGAAGGAACTGCTCTCGGGTTTCACCGGAGGCGACCCGGAAATCCAGAAAGGCCTCAACAAAATGTGGGCCGACAAAGCCAACTGGCCGGAACAACCGCGCAACGCCTACGCCATCAAGCCGGAAGTTCAGGAGTTCATTATGAAGGCAATGAAGAAGTAGCTCTGAGCGGTCAGCGGTCAGCTCTCAGCCGTCGCACTTCGCGTCCTAGCTGAAAGCTGAAAGCAGATCGCTGTGAGCTTCCTTTCCGACAGCCTTCTTCGCGTGGTACGAACTGCGGACCAGCGGACCTGCTTCCACGTGTCCGAACCCCATTTCGTACCCCGCCTTTTTCAACTCCTCGAATTCGTCCGGCCGCACGTAGCGCACAATCGGCAAATGCTTGGGCGAGGGCCGCAAATACTGGCCCAGTGTCAGTACATCCACCTGATGCGCCCGCAGGTCGCGCATCACCACCAAAACTTCTTCGAGCGTCTCACCCAACCCGAGCATCAAACCGCTCTTGGTCGGCGTGGCCGGCGAGACGCGCTTGGCATGCTGCAGGACGTCCAGCGACCGTTCGTAGCGCGCGCCCAAACGCACCTGCCGGTACAGCCGCGGCACCGTCTCCGTATTGTGATTGAGCACCTCGGGCGCGGCCTCCATCACGGTCTCCACCGCCGCATGACTGCCCTGGAAATCGGGGATCAGCACTTCCACGCCGCAGCCCGGCACACGACGCCGGATGGCCCGGATCACGTGGGCGAATAGTTCGGCCCCGCCGTCTTCCCGGTCGTCTCGATTCACGCTCGTGATCACGGCGAATTCCAGCCCCATCGCCGCCACGGCTTCGGCCACACGCTCCGGCTCGTCGTAATCCACCGGCAGCGGCGCGCCCTTCTGCACCGCGCAGAAACCACACCTTCGCGTGCAGACGTTGCCCAGAATCATGAACGTGGCGGTCCGCTGATTCCAGCATTCCCCCACATTCGGACAGGCCGCGCTCTCGCAGACCGTGTGCAGCCGCAGCCCCTCGATCAACTCCTTCAGCTCGCGATAATTCTTCCCCACGGGCGCGGGCGCACGAAGCCACGCGGGACGGTCGTTTTTGGAAGAGATGGAAACCAGCACGTACTTCTATTGTAGCGAGGCCGGCGCCGCCACATTCACCCGGAGCCCGGTCTTCACCAGACCGTCCCAGTTGCCGTCCGCGATGGGGATGCCGTTCGCCTTGCGGTCGGCTTCCGTGCGCCATTCCGGATCGCCCGCCACCATCACCTCGTCGAAGCCCGGCGCCGTCGCGGTGGACTTCATCAGCGCGACCAGTTGTTCCACGCGCGCCTCGAATTCCAGCACGGGCATGAAGCGCGCCACGTCGATGGCCATGAACATCTGACTATTGCGCACCTTCTTGCCGCGCACCCGGATTCCGCCGATCTCGTTGGCCATGGCGCCGCCGCTCAGCACCGAGCAGAGAATCTCCACCATCATTGCCAGTCCGCTGCCCTTATAGCCGCCCAGCGGCATCAGCATCCCTTTATAGGCCTTCTGCGTATCGGTGGTGGGCACGCCGTCGGAATCGAAGGCCCATCCGGCCGGCACCTCCGGCTGTCCGTTGATGAATGCCTTGAAGATCCGCCCCGCCGCCACCGTCGTGGTCGCCATATCCAGCAGCCACGGACCCGGCACCGACATGCAAATGGGATTCGTCCCCATCCGCCCTTCCTTGCCCTGCCACGGCGGCACAATCGGCGACGCGTTGCACATCACGATGCCGATCTGTCCAGCCGCCCGCATCTTCTGCGCCCACCAGGCCGCCGCCCCGAAGTGGTTGGATTCGCGGGACACCACCAGCGCCATTCCCTGCGCTGCCGCAATCCGCACGGCGTGCCGGCAGCAACTGTCCGCCACCCACTGGCCCAGTCCGTTCTCCCCGTCGAAAACCAGGCACGACCCCATTTCCGAAATCACATGGCCGTCGGCCTTCGGGTCCATCTCGCCGGCCAACATCTGGTCCACGTAGAACGGCAGAAGTTGGATGCCATGCGAATCCACCCCGCGCAAATTGGACGCCACCAGCGAGGCGGCCGTGATCGAGGCTTTATTCGGCGGGACGTTGGCAGCCAGCAGAATGTCTTGCACGAATCGGGTGAGAACATCAGCGGAAATCAAGGGCATGAAACCCCAGTGTATCAATGGTTTCCGGAAGGATCTCGGCCTACGGGAACTTTTTGGCTGATGTAGGTGTCTATACCTTTGCAAGGCCAAGATTTTCCTGGTAGTTTGAAGTCAGGCTGAATGTGAGGCTGCCGGTGGCCACATCAATCATCGACCTGAGCTCGGACAGAACGGCGGAGTCCAGTGCGGAGAGCGACGATCTCCGTCTCGTGGACGAACTTCGTGACGGCGTAGAACGCGCCTACGAGGAACTGCTTACCCGTTTCCAACAGCCCGTGTTTGCGCTGGCATTCCGGTTGTTGAACGATCAATCCGAAGCGGGTGACGTAGTCCAGGAGGTCTTTCTCAAGGTCTTCCGCAACATTGGTAGTTTTCGCGGGCAGAGCACTCTCAAGACCTGGATCTATCGGATCACGGTCAATGAGGCTCACAACGCGCGCCGCTGGTTTTTCCGCCATCGCCGCCGCGAAGTGGAGCTCGATGTAGATCCGGAAGAGTCCCGCAATTGGAAGGAGTCGATCCCAGACCGCACTCGCTCACCTTATGAGGAGGCGGCCGATCGGGAGCAGCGCCAGATGATTGAGGCAGCTCTCGAGAAAATCAATCCGATCTTTCGCGAAGCCGTGGTGCTTAGGGACATCACGGACCTGAGTTATGAAGAAATCGCGGAAGTCCTTGGCGTGTCCCTGGGAACTGTGAAGTCCCGAATCCTGCGTGGCCGTGAAGCTTTGCGGGATCAACTGGCAGGTAGCATGAAAAGCCGACCTGCCATGAAGTTAGTGCCGAAGACGGCCGAGTGAACTATGAGCTGTGAAAACGTGCAAGAACTGGTTTCTTCGCTCCTCGATCAGAAGACTTCCGCTGGGGAGCGGCAGAATGCGTTGGCGCACATCGAGTCCTGCCGCGGATGCAGCGCTCACTACGAATCCATGGTACAAATGCGCGCCAGCCTTCGCGGAATGGCCAGTCCGGCCATGCCCGTGAAATTGCGCGCCGAATTGCGCGATCTCGCAGCCCACGAACGTATCCGTCGCATCGCCCGGGTAAGCTTTCCAGCCCGGCTGCAGAACTGGGTCTCGGTATTTCAGATTCGCTGTGACAACCTGATGCGCCCGGTGGCCCTCCCCTTCGCCGGTGGAGTGCTCTCCGCTATCCTGCTGTTCGGCATGTGGATTCCCACAATCACGGCGACGCCCCGCACCTTTGCCACCGACGTCTCGGCGCCCATTTTTACCGATCCGAGCTTGAATCTGAATCGCTCCAACCCCGTCCCGCACGGCGGCAACGTGGTGGTGCAACTGATCATCGACGAACGCGGCAAAGTAGCCGACTATATGGTGATTCAGGGTCAGGATTCCGAGGAACTCCGTAACTTCATTCTCTTTTCCAATTGGAATCCGGGCACGTTCTTTGGCAAGCCTACCTGGGGCACGGCTCTGTGGAGCCGCGAAGAAATCCAGGTCAAAGGCTGACGCCCTGTCCCGCCAGAAACTCGGTCAGCATTTTCTTACTAACGCATCGATTTTGGACCGTATCGCCGCGGCTGTGTGCCCTGCCCGCGAGGCATTGGTCATAGAGATTGGGCCCGGCCGCGGCGCCCTCACCGAAAAGCTCCTGCAGCGCGCCGACCGTGTGATCGCCATCGAGATCGATCATGCGCTAGTCGAGTATCTCCGCGAGAAATACGCCGCCGAGCCGCGCCTTCAAATCGTCCACGCCGATGTGCTCACCACGGATTTGGGCCAGTGGGGACCGGCCCCTATCGCCGGCAACCTGCCGTACTACATCACGTCGCCGATTCTGGAACTGGCCGCCCGGTTTCGACCGCCGCGCGCCGCCTTCCTCATGCAGAAGGAAGTGGCCGAGCGGCTGGTCGCCAAGCCCGGCACGCGCGAATACGGCTACCTCACCGTGCAGACGGCGCTCTCCGCCGAAGCCCGCTACTTGTTTGAAGTGAAGCCCGGATCCTTCCAGCCACCGCCCAAAGTCGATTCGGCCGTGGTCCTCCTGACGCCCACCAATAGCCCGGCGCCCCCGCCTGATCTCCTCCGCTTCGTCGGACACTGCTTCAGTCACAAGCGCAAAACGCTGAGGAATAATCTGGCCGGAATCTACGGCAAGGAACTGGTCGGCTCCTGGCCCGAGGCGTCGCTGCGGGCGGAACAAATTCCCATCCCCCAATTCGCCGAGATGTGGAAACGGGTCTCTGCATAAAGGCCCGGCTGTTCCCGACGCTGCGTTGAATTCCGGCGCGGTGGTGCGTATAGTTAGGTGGGATGCTGACGAGTCGACGGGCACTCCTGGCGCTGCCGGGAGCGGTGGAATTCTTCTCGGTGTGGCTGCGCGCGGCGCAGGATCATGAGCACGGTCCGGCGGCGCCGCCGGAATCGCCTCTGCTGCGCAACTACCAGCCCCAGTTTTTCCCTGCCGAGGATTTCGCCGCGCTGCAGGCCTTCACCGAAATCCTGATCCCCACCGACGATACGCCCGGCGCCCGCGAAGCCCACTGCGCCCACTTCATCGACTTCGTGGTGCAGGCCTCGGCCGCCAACACACAGAAGCAGTGGCGCGATGCGCTGGCCGGTTTGCGGACCGCGGGCTTTCACGCTGCCGATGCCGCGGGCCGCGCCGCTCTGGTGGAAGCCATGTCGCGTCCGGAGCGCGACCGCTCGGTCAGCCATCCCGGTTATGCCGCCTACCGTCTGATCAAGCAGCAGAACACCTTCGCGTTTTACACCTCGCGGGCCGGCATGATTGACGACCTCGACTATCGTGGCAATTCGTACAATGCCGAATTTCCAGCCTGCACCCATCCGGAGCATCACAAGGTATGACGTACGACGCCATCGTGGTCGGTTCGGGCGCCTGCGGCGGTTGGGCTGCCCTGGAGATGTGCCGCGCCGGCATGAAAGTTCTCATGCTGGAAGCCGGCAGCCGGGTGGATCCGGTGAAGGATTTCAAGCACGTATTCCTCTACCAGATGGATTACCGCGGGCAGGGCAAGCCGGGCATGATGCGGCGCTACTCGGGCAACGAGCGCAATTACCGGATCATGCTGGACAACGAGGAGAACCCGTACACCACTGCGCCGGATACGGTTTACCGTTGGGGCCGTTCGCGCGTGCTGGGCGGCCGTACGCTGCACTGGGCGCGCGCCAGCGACCGCATGGCGGACTACGAATTTAAGGCGGCATCGCGCGACGGCTACGGCAAGGATTGGGCCGTCAGCTACGCCGACATGAAGCCCTATTACGACCGCGTGGAAGGTTTCATCGGGGTCAGCGGCTCGCTCGAGGGCTTCTCGCAATTTCCCGACGGCGTGTTTCTGCCGGCCATGCCGTTGAACTGCGCAGAGGCCATCTTCACTGCGGCCGGTAAGAGCCTGGGCTGGCCCACCACGCATCGCCGTCTGGCCCAGTTGACGCGCGTACACAACAATCGTCCGCCCTGCCATTACTGCGGGAATTGCGTGAACGGCTGCGACGTCGGGGCCATGTTCAGCACAGTGTCCACGACTCTGCCGCCGGCGATGAAGACCGGCAATCTGGAAGTGCGCACGGACACCGTGGTGGCGCACGTCCGCATGAATGGGGAGAATCGCGCGCAGGGCGTCACCTACATCGAGCGATACACCGGTAAGAGTATCGACGTGGATGCGAAGTATGTGATTCTGGCGGCTTCGACGCTGGAGAATACGCGCCTGATGCTGCTGAGCGCGAAGGGCGGCCTGGCCAATTCCAGCGGCACGCTGGGCCAGTACATGATGGATCAGGTGGGCGGCGGCGGAGTCACCGGCATTCTGCCGAAGCTGAAGGGCGGTCCGGCGCGGCTCGACGATGGCAAGAGCGCCGGTATCACGATTCCGAATTTCCAGAACATCGATAAGAAGACCGAGCGGAAGGATTTCATCCGCGGCTACGTGATGAACGCCACCGGCGGTCAGACCGAGTATCCGCAGTATGCCGCATCGATGGCCGGGTACGGGTCGGCATGGAAGAAGGAAGTGAAGAGCCGGTATGTGGCGCAGGCGCGCGTGTGGATTGCCGGCGGAGAGATGCTGTCGCAGAGAGAGAACTTCGTGGAACTGGATCCCGAGGTGAAGGACCACTGGGGAATTCCGGTGCTCAAGATCCACTTCACGCATTGCGACAACGATCGGAAGATCATCGCCGATTTCCAGGAGAAGGCCGAGGAATTGTTCCGTAAGGCGGGCGGCGAAGTGATGCAGGGCGCGGCGCGCGGCGGTCCCGCGGGCTTCCCCGGTGGGCCCGGTTCGCCGGATGCCAATCCTGCTCCGCCAGCGGCGGGCCGCGCTCAGACCGCGCCCAGAAGGCAAACATTGGGCGGGTCGATTCACGAGGTGGGCACGGCGCGCATGAGCGCGAGCCCCAAGGACGGCGTGCTGAATTCCTTCTGCCAGACGCACGACGTGGCGAACCTGTATGTGTTTGGCGGCAACGCGTTCTGCTCGACCGGAGACAAGCATCCCACGCTGACGATGATGGCCCTGACGGCGCGAGGCTGCGACCATCTGCTGGAACAGGCTAAAGGGAAAAAAGGCTAATGCGTTTTCTCGCCATGGCGGCCCTTTCGGCCGCGACGCTCTGGGCGCAGCATACCCCGGAGAACGATAAGAATCCTTTCGCCGCCGACCCGGCCGCCGCGGGGAAGGGCAGGGAACTCTACGGCCAGATCTGCGTGGCCTGTCACGGCGCGGAGGGTCGCGGAGATCGCGGGCCCGCGCTGGCCAACGCCGCGTTCAAGCATGGCGACAGTGACGGCGCGATCTTTCTGAGTATTCGCAACGGGGTCCGCGGCACGCAAATGCCGGCCTTCGCCGACTTCAAAGCCGACCAGGTGTGGCAATTGGTGAGCTACATCCGGAGTCTGAATCGGACGGCCGCGAAGGCAGCGGGGCCCGTGGCCGTCGCGCCGGAGTTGACGGGCGATCGCATCGCCCGGGCGCGCACCGAACCAGCGAACTGGCTCACCTACTGGGGCGATTACGGCGGCCAGCACTATTCGCCGCTGGCGCAGATCACCACCGCCAACGTCCGTCAGTTGCAGGCTCGTTGGGCACTGCAGATTCCCGGCGATAGCGTGGTGGAATCGGTGCCGCTGGTGGTGAACGGCGTGATGTACACCACGGGACAGCCGGGCCAGGTTGGCGCCATCGACGCGGCAACCGGCCGCCTGCTGTGGAGGTACGAGCGCAAGCAGAAGGCGGTGAATCCGTACGAAGGCAATCGCGTGGTCCGCGGCGTGGCGGTGCTGGGCAATCGGGTTTTCTTCGGTACGCTGGACGCCGCGCTGGTGGCGCTCGATGCGCAATCGGGCGCGGTGGTTTGGGAAACGCAGGTGGCGGATACGATGCAGGGCTACAGCATCACGGGCGCGCCGCTCGCGGTGAAGAACATGGTGATCACGGGAATCGCCGGGGGCGAGTATGGCATCCGCGGCTTCATCGACGCGTATGACGCTGCGACGGGCAAGCGCCTCTGGCGTTTCCACACCACGGCGGGGTCCGGCGAATTCGGCAGCGAGACGTGGGCCGCCGATAGCTGGCAGCGCGGCGGCGGTGCCACGTGGCTCACCGGCAGTTATGATCCCGCGTTGAATCTGCTCTACTGGGGCGTCGGCAATCCGGGACCCGATCTCAATGGGGATGTCCGCAAGGGCGACAACTTGTTCACGTGCTCGGTGGTCGCGCTGGATGCCGATACCGGTCAGCGTAAATGGCACTACCAGTTCACGGCCAACGACACGCATGATTGGGACGCCACCGAAGACATGGTGCTGGTGGATCGGATGTATCAGGGAAAGATGCGCAAACTGCTGCTGCATGCCGACCGCAACGGCGTCTTCTACGCGCTGGATCGGACCGACGGCAAGTTCCTCTCGGCGGTTCCCTTCGTGCACACCACGTGGGTGAAGGAGTGGGATGCGAGCGGCCGTCCGGTGACGATTCCGGGGTGGCGGTCGACGCCCGAAGGCAGCGTGGTCTACCCGGCGCTGGTGGGCGGCACGAATTTTCAAGCGCCGTCGTACAGTGCGCAGACGGGTTGGTTTTACGTGGCGTATCACGATGGCGGCGGCCAGTTTTCGTCGGGTCCCGCGCCCTTCGAGCCGGGTAAACAATATTGGGGCCGCGGCGCTACGGCGGGTTTTGAGGGACTGGCCGGGCTGCCCGAAACGCAAGGCATTCAGGCGATCGACCCGTCTACCGGCAAGCCCATGTGGAAGCACGAACTGGCGGAGAACTCACTGGCGTCGGGAGTGCTGGCGACGGCCGGAGGACTGGTCTTCGCGGCCTCGCACACGGGCGATTTCCTGGCGCTCGACGCACGCACCGGAAGGACGCTGTGGCACTTTCAGGCGGGCGGCGACATCCCGTCGTCGCCCATGAGTTACTCGGTGAATGGCAAGCAGTACGTGGCGATTTCGTCAGCCGGAGTTCTGTACACTTTCGCGCTGCCGGAGTAAGGCGCAGCAGCGTTCGCCGACGGACCCGAGCCGCCCGGCCGTGGTCAAAATGGCGTTGCCGAGATTGCCGCCGGTGCCGGATAGCGATGCCGCCACGCCACCTTGCCGGTCTGAAGGATTGGCCGGGCTGCCCGAAACGCAAGGCATTCAGGCGATCGACCCGTCTACCGGCAAGCCGATGTGGAAGCACGGACTGGCGGAGAACTCGCTGGCGTCGGGAGTGCTGGCGACGGCCGGAGGACTGGTCTTCGCGGCCTCGCGCACGGGAAGGACGCTCTGGCACTTTCAGGCGGGCGGCGACGGGATGTCGCCGCCCACTCAGTACAGGGTGAACGAGTACAGCGTGTCGCCGGCGGCGATCAGCAGGTACTGATGGCCGTCGAGCATGTAAGTTTCCGGTGCATTCGAGACATTGCCGAGGTGGGTGTGCCAGAGAATCTTGCCATTGGCCGGATCGTAAGCCACCAGATTCCCCGCGATATCGCCGGCGAACAGCAGTCGCCCGGCCGTGGTCAAAATGCCGTTGCCGAGATTGCCGCCGGTTCCGGGATATCGATGCCGCCACGCCACCTTGCCGGTCTTATAATCGATGGCCGTGAGGAATGAGCCGAGCGAGCCGAGTCCGTCCTCCTCCTTGCCGCCGAGGCCCATCGCCCCGCGAGGATCGGTCTCCGTCAGATAGTACATCGCGAAGGCGTCGTTGGACGGCACATAGAAGAGTCCGGTATCCGGCGAGTATGCGGGAGGCGGCCAATTGGTGGCGCCGCCATTATTCGGCGAGACGAGCGACCCGGGCACGGTGGAATCCTTTTTCGGATCGCGAATCACCTGGCCCTTGGCATTCACTTCCTTGGCCCAGTTGACGGCGTCAGAGAATTTGCCCGTCACCAGATGCTCGCCGGTAAGCCGGTCGAGCGTGAAGAAGTAGCCGTTGCGGTCGGCGTGCAGCGCCATCTTGCGCGGCTTGCCGTTGAATTCGCCGTCGATCAGAATGGGCACTTCGGTGGAATCCCAATCGTGTGTGTCGTGCGGATTCAACTGGTAATACCAGGCCATCTTGCCGGTATCGACATTGATGGCGACGATCGAACACGTGTACAGATTGTCGCCCTCTCGGCTGGGCGGATTGGTGTAGGCCGGCGAGGGATTGCCGGTGCCGAAGATGTAGAGATGCGTGTCGGGGTCGTAGGATCCCGGAATCCACACATTGCCGGCTCCGTGTTTGGCGCCGTCGAGGCTGCCCCAGGTTTCCAGGCCCGGATCGCCCTTCTTCATCGGCACGGTGTAGAAGGTCCACTGCACGTCGCCGGTCTCGGGGTCGCGCGCCTGCACGTAGCCGGGCTCATCCAAGTCGTTGCCCGTGCCCGTGAGGACGTGATTGCCGATCACCACCGGAGCCATGGTGGAAAAGTATTGCTGATTAAAGTTAGCGATTTCCTTGTGCCACCGCTCCTTGCCGGTCTTGGCGTCGAGACAGACCAGATAGTCGTCGGGAGTTTCCAGGTACAGCCAGTTGCCCCACATAGCGAGGCCGCGATTGCCGATGTGCGTGCCGCCTTTGGTCTTCCAGAAGTAGTGCCACAGTTCGTGTCCGTCGCGCGCATCCACGGCCCAGGCGTTGTCGGGCGTGGAGAGATAGAGGACGCCGTTGATCTCAAGAATGGAGGCGCGAATGTTGGCATTGCCGCCGCCGCCGGTGTCCGCCGTGCCTTCGCCGCCGACAATGGTGGGCACGCCGCCGCCGAAGCCGCGTCCGCCGCCTGCTCCGCCTGCTCCCGCGGTGAATCTGGCAGACCAGGCAAGCGTCAAATTCTTGACGTTGGTCTGGTTGATCTGCTTCAGGGCGCTATACCGCTTGCCAGAGTAGTCGCCGGAATACGTCGGCCACGAATCGGCCAGCGGCTTGGTCAACGATGCCGGGTCCAAAGGCTGCGCCGCGACCGATCCGGCCGCCAATAAGAATGATGCGAGAAGGAGTCTCATTTCAGGGTCACCAGGTAAGCCGTAAGATCGTGAATCTGTTTGTCGGTATAAGTGGGCAGCAGGTCCTTGTGCGCTTTCAAGGGATCGTGCACTTCCACTTTGGGCACATCGCCATCGCGGCGGAAGGTGCGCTGCGTTTCGTCGGGATCGATCAAGGTCACGGTGAAATCGTCAATGCGCGAGAGGCGTCCGGTGACCTTCTGTCCGGAAGCCAGCGTCACCGTCACGGTAGTAGGAGGAACGTTGAAAGGTCCGCCGCGACCGCCTCCGCGGCCTCCACGACCGCCACCGCCGCCGGGCATCAGGAAGCCGTTCTGCAGCTGCTTGGGGTCGCTGATCTTCGCGCCGAGACCCTTCAGATCGCCGGTCACGGAGTGGCAGGACGCGCACTTGGTTTTGAAAGTTGCCTCGCCCGCCGCGGCATCGCCCACCAGAATACTGGGCGGCACCATGCGTGAAATATCGTAGCCGCCCACGCGGAAGCTGTGAATGAAGGCGGCGATATCGGAGACCTGCTCGTTGGTCAAATTGATGCGCGGCATTTCGCCTCTGCCGTTCTGCACCACGCCGGCGATCAGTTCGCCGTTCTTGTCATTGAGCACCAGGTCTGAGCGGAGCAGGTTGGGTCCGCCTTCGCCGCCGCGCGCGTCGGAGCCGTGGCAGAAGTTGCACTGCACGCCGTAGAGGGCCTTGCCCCGTTCCACGGCAGCCGGGTCGGAAGGCGAGTGTTGTGGGAACGCGGCTCCTCCACCGCCTCCTCCGCGGCGGCCAGCCGGTGCAGCGGGCGGCGCTGGCGGAGGCCCTTGGGCCGAGAGGGGAATGGCGGGGATCGCCAGGAACGTAGAGATAGCTAGGATGACGACTCGCTGATTGCGCAATTGCAGCACCTCTTTTGATCGGTGGTCCACGTCTCCGGCTGCGAGTCGTGGCATTGGTAGATAGGGCGTTGAAAGGAAGGTCTGAGTTACCAAAAAAATGGGGCGGTCCGGAGATTTGCCGGATGGGAGAATCCGGCAAATCCACGGGCCGCCCCTCAAGGGTG
>DASZMZ010000245.1:0-2076 GCA_035551455.1 Candidatus Sulfopaludibacter sp. | reverse complement strand
GACGTGGTCGACGCCACCAAGCAGGGCGATACGCTGACCAGCGTGGTCATCACCGAAGAGTAAGGGTTCGCCCGGCCGCGCGGCGCTAGTGCCGCTTGCCGTACATCTGCTCACCCGCCGTCACCGCCAGCGCCAGACGATTCTGCGGCGGAGGCAGCGGGCAGGTGGCGAAATCCGTGAACACACATGGTGGATTCTCAGCTTTATTGAAGTCAATCTCCACCGTTCCGGCCCGCTTCACTCCGCTCTTCGGCATCTCCGCGTAGAGGAACCGCGAGGCGCCGTAAGTGGTCTTGCCGCTGGTCTGATCCCGCATCACAAACCATAGCTCGTTGTCATCCACCACCGGCTCCAAGCGATATTCTTTGCCGGCGCGCTGAAAGGTGACATAGCCGGGACTCTCGTCCTGCTCCTTCACGCCCACGGCGGTATCGAAGGTCACTGCGTGCGGCTTGTCGAACGGAATATATTTGGCAGTGACGCGCCATGTCGGGTCCACCGGATACCATTTGAGTCCGGTAAACTCGCGCCGGGCGGCGCTGTCATTGTCTTTGATGCGCACGCCCATTTTGTCCTCGCGCTTGATGATGAAAAACTTCACGCGGCCGACTGCCAAACGATCGTAATTCGCATCGATGTCCGGCTTGAGTTCGGTCTCTTTAACTGGCAGGCCGTTGATCGTGACGGCCACGCCCGAAGCCGGCGTAAATCGGACCTTGCCAGCCTTCAGCGTCAGCGTCCCGACGTTCGACGGCGCGCTCTTCGGCAGACGCACTTCGAAGTTAGGATTCGAACCCACGCGGTTCCCGCCCTCTTTCAGCCAGGTGAGCCCAACCACGGTGAGCCATCCATCTTCCGCCTTCAGTTTGGCTTCCTGTTGCGTGCGCCACTCGACTATCGAGCGTCGATAACCGGTCGCCGCAGTATCCGCCGCCGAGGCAGCCAGAGGCGCGCACACCATCGCCAATCCTATTGCCAGCCCGAAACTGATCCGTCTGGTGCGCATCGCGAATGCTCCCCGCCGAAATTGTAACAGACCTACGCCGGCGGGCGGCGCCGTGCGACAAGCGCTCCCGCCGGTAATCGCACGCGGCGTGTTAGCATAGCGGCTTGAAACGTCGCCTCTTCGCGCTGCTGGCCCTCACCGCGGCCTGCGCGCGCGCCCAGGACCCTTTCGAAATTCACGTATATGAGTACGAGACCCTCTCGCCTTTGCGATTCACCCTGGAACAGCACTTGAATTATTGGGCTATCGGATCGAAGGAATTCGACGGCACGGCCGCGCCTTCGAACGACCAAATGCACATGACTTATGAGCTGACCGGCGGCATTACGAATCAAATCTCGGTGGGGTTCATGCAGCTAAATGGAGTGATTCCCGGGTCCGGATTTCAATACGCCGGATGGCGCGTGCTGCCGCATTTCTATGCTCCGAAAACATGGCATCTGCCGCTGGATATCGGCTTGGTGACCGAGTTTTCGTTTGTGCGTCCGCAATTCCTCGTCGACACGCGCCACGTTGAAATTCGTCCGATCCTCGAACGCACTGAGGGCGCTTTTCAATTCGACTTCAACCCGGTGTTTGCGCGGGCCTTGCACGGACCGGGAGTCCGCGACGGATGGACTTTCGAACCGGCGGCCCGTGTGGCTTATGGCGCGAAAAGCGCGCACCTGCGTCCCTATCTGGAGTGGTACGGCGAAATTAATCCGGTGCAGGTGCACCAACTTTTTCCGGGCGTCGATCTGGACCTCGGGCATAATATTGTGTGGAGTCTGGGCGTGGGAACCGGGCTCACGTCGGAGCCGCCGCGCCTGGTGATTAAATCGCATCTGGAATTCGAATTTGGGAGGCGGGATTGAAAGCAGCTATCCTTGCGCTGGCGGTGGCCGGTGTCACGCTCGCTCAAAATAACGACGCGACGTTCCAGAAGTGGTGGCCCGGGTTCCAGGCGGCGGTGGCGAAGCATGACGCCAAGGCCGTGGCTCGGGGCATGCGCTTCCCGCAGCCTTGGGAGAACGGTCCTGCGATCCGCGAGATCAAGAGCGAAGGTGACCTTACGGCGCGCTTCGATATTT
>DASZMZ010000244.1:0-6054 GCA_035551455.1 Candidatus Sulfopaludibacter sp. | reverse complement strand
GCGGCGGATCGGCGGCCAAGACTCAAATTCTGCATAAATCCAGAGACTACCGGGGCCGGCGCCACGCCGGAACCCCGCAGTTCGCCGAAATCCGGCAAAATCGGAAAAACGATATTTTTTCACAGGCCCGTCAGGAAGCGTTGCCGCATACTCGCTCATGACATCACCTTGCTCGGCGACGACTGGCGGAAGCCTTAAAATCGCTCATGATAGCCTCGCATGATAAAATGGTCGGACACCAAAATGATGGAACGCGCCAGCAAGCTCATCCGCGGATTGGGACAGCCCAGTGACAGGATCAGCGGCGAAGATCTGGCCTGCGCGGCATGGCCGGCGGCTGTCGGCAAGAAGATCGCGGCGCACACGCGCGCCACGCGTCTGGTGCGCGACCGTCTGGTGGTGGAAGTCGAAGATCAAACCTGGCAGCGGCAATTGTTCTCGCTGACTCAGTTCATTCTGCGCAATCTGGAAAAGCATGTCGGCAGCGGACTGGTGGGCGATCTGGAATTTAAGGTCGTGCCCCGCCGGCGCGAGCCGCAGCGGGCGGCGGCGGCCATGCCCGGCCTCTTCGCCGACGAGTCTAACGCCATCGAAGATCCCGTGCTGCGCAGCATCTACCGCGCCGCCAGAAAAAGAGCACAGGCGTGAAGATCACCGAAAAAGAAGTCCGGTACGTTGCCGGACTGGCGAATCTGCAATTGCAGGAGAGCGAAGTGGCGCGTCTGCAGTCGGACCTGGAAAGCATTCTGGAGCACTTCGACAAACTGAACGAAGTGGATACCAGCGATGTGGCGCCCATGTCGCAGGTGCTGTTCGATGCCGCGGATACGGCTACTCTGCGCGAAGACGTCATCGTGGCGCCCCTGGGCAGCGAGGCGGCGCTGGCGAACGCGGCCCAAAAAGGCAGCGGTTATTTCAAGGTCCCCAAGGTCATCGAGCGCTAATGCCGTTCAAAGCAGGCCAGGCGCTTTCGCTCCTTTAGGTGCACATGAACATCCCCTCATTGACAATTGACGGCGTGCGGGAAGGCTTGCTCGCCCGGCGCTTCAGCGCTACGGAATTAACCCAAGAGGCGCTGCGCTTCGCCGAGGCCGAGAATCCCAAAACCAACGCCTACCTTCACTTCTCCCCGGATCGTGCCCTGGCGGCGGCGGCGCGGGTGGACGCCCAGATTGCTCGCGGTGAAGAATTGGGTCCGCTGGCCGGCGTGCCGGTCGCGGTGAAAGACGTCATTGTCACCGAGGGCGTGCGCACCACGTGCGGGTCGAAGATGCTGGCGAATTACGTTCCGCCCTACGATGCTACCGCCATCGTTAAGCTGGAGCAGGCCGGCGGCGTGATTCTGGGAAAGACCAACTGCGACGAGTTCGCCATGGGATCTTCCAACGAAAATTCGGCCTTTGGTCCCGTCCGCAATCCGGTGGCGCCAGACCGTGTTCCGGGCGGCTCGAGCGGTGGTTCGGCGGCCGTGGTGGCGCAAGGCACGGCTGTGGTTTCGCTGGGGTCGGATACCGGCGGCTCGGTGCGGCAGCCGGCGTCGTTCTGCGGTGTGGTGGGCGTGACGCCGACTTATGGGCGCGTATCGCGCTACGGTCTGACGGCGTTTGCCAGTTCGTTGGATCATATCGGACCGTTCGCCCGCTCGGTGAAAGACGCGGCCACGCTGCTGCACGTGATTGCCGGACGCGACGCGGCCGATTCGACCAGCGCCGAGGCGCCAGTACCGGATTATTCCACACTGCTGGACGGCAACGTAAAAGGCTTGAAGCTTGGACTGCCCAAAGAGTATCTAAAGGACTTGACGGGCGAATCGGGCGAACTCATCGCGCGCGGAGTGGAGCAGTTGCGCGGATTAGGCTGCGAGATTCGCGAGATCAGCCTGCCGGCCACGGAATACGCGATTGCCTGCTATTACATCATCGCCACGGCGGAAGCCAGCAGCAATCTGGCCCGCTACGATGGCGTGCGGTATACCGTGCGTGCCGAACACTCCGAGACCTTGGCCGATATGTACCGGAACACACGCGGCGAGAATTTCGGCGCCGAGTGTAAGCGGCGGATCATGTTAGGCACTTACGTGTTGAGTGCGGGCTATTATGACGCATACTATTTAAAGGCTCAGAAAGTGCGGGCGCTGATTGCGCGCGATTTCGCCCGTGCATTTGAAGAAGTGGACGCCATTGTGGCCCCGGTTTCTCCCTTTCCGGCATTCAAGCTGGGGGAGAAAGTGGACGACCCGGTGGCAATGTATCTCTCGGACATTTTCACAATTACCGGGAGTTTGGCGGGGATCCCGTGCATGAGCGTACCGTGCGGGAAAACCGTCGAGGGGCTGCCGGTAGGGATGCAGGTCTTAACCAGACATTTCGACGAGACCACGATGTTCCGGATCGCCGATGCGTTTGAAAAAGCCGGCGCGGTTTAGGCCGGTTCAATTTCGATTTCAGAGGAGCTAAAGGAGAAAATATGGCATTCACACTTCCCGCACTGCTGTATGCGACCGATGCACTCGAGCCGCACATCGACAAGATGACGATGGAGATTCACCACGGCAAGCACCACAACGCTTATGTGACGAATCTGAACAAGGCCCTGGAATCCGCGCCCGACCTGGCCAACAAAACCATTGAAGAGTTGCTGGCGAACAACTGCGCGATTGTTCCGGAGAACATTCGTACGGCGGTCCGCAACAACGGCGGCGGCCACATCAACCATTCGATGTTCTGGCGCATTATGGGACCGAACGGCGGCGGCGCGCCCGTGGGCAACCTGGCGCAGGCCATCACGGGCACGTTTGGCTCGTTCGATACGTTCAAGGAAAAGTTCAACGCCGCCGGCGCCACGCGCTTCGGTTCCGGCTGGGCCTGGCTGCTCGCATCGGGCGGCAAAATCGAGATCACCTCCAGCGCCAATCAGGACAGCCCGGTGATGGAAGGCAAGTTCCCGGTGATGGGTTTGGACGTGTGGGAACACGCCTACTACCTCAAGTATCAGAACCGCCGGCCCGACTACATGAATGCCTGGTGGAACGTAGTCAACTGGCAGGAAATCGAAGAGCGCTTTAATTCGGCGAAATAAAAGCCTACCTTAGAGAGGCGGCCATGAGCGGCTGCCTCTTCCCTACATGCAGAAATTCGATCTCATTGTGATTGGCTCGGGGCCGGCCGGCCAGCGGGCAGCCATTCAGGCCTCCAAGTGCGGCCAGCGCGTTGTGGTGGTTGAGCAGCGCGAGATTGTCGGCGGCACGTGCATCAACACCGGCACCATCCCCAGCAAGACCATGCGGGAAGCCGTGATGCATCTTTCCGGCTTTCAATACCAGGGCATTTACGGCGTCAATTATCACGTGAAGGACAAGATCACCATGGCCGACCTGGGCTTCCGGGTCAATCAGGTGATCAAGACCGAAGTGGACGTGACGCAATCGCAGCTTTCGCGCAATGGCGTGAGCGTGATCATGGCGCGCGCCAGTTTCATCGATGCCACGCACGTCCGCGTGGAGAACTCTAGAGGCCAGGCGGATCTCGAAGGCACCGCCATCATCATTGCCACCGGCACCAAGCCGGCCAGTTGCGATACCGTGCCCATCAACGGCCGCAACATCGTCAATAGCGACCAGATCCTCAGCATTCCCGACATTCCCAAGACCCTGATTGTGGTGGGCGGCGGCGTCATCGGCGTGGAATACGCCTGTATGTTCGCGATTCTCGGGTCGCGTGTGATCCTGGTGGAGAAGCGGCCGCGCCTGCTGGAATTCGCCGATAACGAAATGGTGGAGGCGCTTTCCTATCACCTGCGCGATCACCGCGTGACCATGCGCCTGAATGAAGAAGTGGCCAGCGTGGAAGAAACGCCGGAAGGCGGCGTGGTGGCCAATATGAAAAGCAACAAGCGCATTATGGGCGATGCGCTGCTGTATGCCGTGGGCCGGCAGGGCAATGTGGACGAACTGAACCTCGCCGCTGCCGGTCTGGAATCGGACAGCCGCGGACGCATCGCCGTGGATAAGGAATATCGCACCAAGGTGCCGAGCATCTACGCCGCCGGCGACGTGATCGGCTTCCCCAGCCTGGCCTCGGTATCGATGGAGCAGGGCCGTTTGGCGGCGGCGCATGCCTTCGGGCTCAAGATCCAATCCAATCCGGCCACCTACCCTTACGGCATCTACACGATTCCCGAAATTTCATTTGCCGGCAAGACCGAAGAGCAGTTGACCGATGAAGACGTGCCCTACGAAGTGGGCGTGGCCTTCTATCGCGAGACGGCGCGCGGTCAGATCCGCGGCGATACCACGGGCCGCCTGAAGCTGATCTTCCATCGCGAGACGCGCGAGATTCTGGGAGTCCACATCATCGGTGAGGGCGCCTCCGAACTGCTGCACATCGGCCAGGCCGTGATGATTCTGAAGGGCACCATCGACTACTTCGTCGATACGGTTTTCAATTACCCCACGCTCGCCGAATGCTACAAGCAGGCCGCCTTCAACGGCGTCAATAAGCTCCGTAGCTGAGTAGCAGTTTACGGCAGCAGCTTGGGCAGATACTTCTTCGCGGCGTCCCCCAGCAGATCGCGATGCATGCGAAGGTAGTCGCTGAAAAAGGCCTCGCCCACGTCGCCGTCCAGCAGGTGCGTACCCAGCAGGTCCATCGCCTGTTGCTCCTGCCACATCGATTCGGCGTAGACCACTTTGCGCCCTTCGCGCGGCTCGTGCAGCAGACGCAGAAAGTATTGCGTGACCACCAGATCCTCCCGCGGCATGTGCGGGCCGATGATCACCACATGCAGCCGGCTCCACTCGTCCGCGGTCAATTCGGCCTTCCACTTGGAGACCACGGCGTGCGTAGCGTCGAGTTGCGCGCGCGTGGCGTCGTTCACGTTCTCCATCACCAGCGGCGTCATGCGCCGCGTGAAGGCCAGCAACTCCGCGCGGACGAACTTGCGGCCGGCGGCCACCTGATCCAGATACGCCAGCGACGCAGCCACAATCTGTTTCTGACGCGCCAGCGTTGCCGCGGGCAGCTTCAGACTGTCCAGGCTCTGCTCCGCCGGCGGAATCAGGGCGCGCAATCCGGCCAGCGTCTTCAACCCGCTCTCGTCCAGCGCTCCATCGCCCGGCGTGAGAGTCACATAGAGAGCCAGCGGAATGTGCGCGATGGTTTTGACCGGGTCGTAAATGGGAGTGCCGGCGTTGGCTTCCAGCCGCTGCCCGCTCCGCAGCAGCGAGAAATTGTCTCCGCTTACGATGAGCGTGGGACCGGAAGCTGCCAGTACGCGCACCTTCGCTTCGGCATACGCCGCGCGGAACGCATCGTTCAGTGCCGTCAGCGGCGTCGGCTGAACCTGCGCCCGCACGGGCAAAATCAGAACCAGGGCCGCCAGGATCTTTCGAAAGTGCATGGTTGATTATCGCGCTACTCGCGTTCCAATTCGTCCAGGAGCGCCGAAAGGTGGGGAGCCACTTCAGTCCGCCCCCCGAAGCGTAGCGCATTGTAAGTCGCGGTGAACTCGACCACGCGGAGAGCCATTGCCGTACTCGGCAGCGACGCGGCGAATTCGGACGGTGTGAACCAGACCGGCTTCTGGAAGCCGCGCCGTCTCAAAATCTGCAGCATCCTCTCATACAGCAGCGTGGCGTCGGCAACACTGGCGTGACCCCGGCGCACCTGATCCACCCGCCGGCGAATCCGCAGAATGCGAATCAGCGGTGGACCGAAAACCCATAGGAAACTGCCCAACGTGACCACTCCCAGAATCGACAATCCATACCGCTTGACCCACGCGCCGGCATTTTTCGACCAGCTGGATTCGGCGCCCGAAAGCGAATCGAACCAGCGGATGCCCAGCCGCCCGGCGCCCTGCTGAAACTTATCGGCCAGCGTTCCCTGATGGCCGGGATCGTAACTCACCACCCACTCCTGCCAGAAAGTATCGGCGGCATCCAGGTAGAGATTGAGGCGCGTACTCAGCGTGATCACGGCCGAGTTCGGGTCGGGCGGCGTCGGGTCGAACGTGGTCCAGCCGCGATCCGGCAGCCAGGCTTCCACCCAGCTATGC
>DASZMZ010000243.1:0-18084 GCA_035551455.1 Candidatus Sulfopaludibacter sp. | reverse complement strand
CTGATGGACTGGCACCATCCCGACGGCGCGCGCTGCGCCACCGACGAAGCCGCGCGCCGCCGCTTCGTGGACTACATCCACGGGCAGGTGCGGGAACTGCTCACCAATTACGGCAAGGTGGACATTCTCTGGTACGACGTGAACTGGCCCTTGAAGCCCGAGGGTTGGGAAGCCGAGAAGCTGAACGACATGGTGTTTCAGCTTCAGCCGGAGATCATCGTCAACAACCGGACGGGGCTGCCGGGCGACTTCGCCACGCCGGAGCAGCGCATCACGGCCACTTCGCGACCCTGGGAGTCCTGCATGACGATGAACGATAGCTGGGGCTACCAGAAGGCCGACGACAATTGGAAATCGCCGAAAACCGTGGTGCGCAATCTCGTCACCTGCGCCCACGACACCGGCAATTATCTGCTGAATATCGGACCGACGGGGGATGGCTCGATTCCGCCGGAATCGACTCGTATTCTCACCTCGGTGGGCAAGTGGATGGAGAAGAACGGGCCGACCATTTACCAATCGGAAACCTGCCAGCCGGGGCGCTCGCAGTTCGCCGAATTCTCTCGCAAAGGCAACACGCTCTACATGCACGTCCATTACTGGCCGGGCGATACCATCGCCATGGGCGGGCTCATGAACACCGTGAAATCGGCGCGCCTGTATGCGTCGAACAAGGAAGTGAAGTTCGACCAGGACAAGTTCCGGCTGCGTCTGACCGGCCTGCCGGAGAGGGCGCCGGACGATCCGGTGACCACCATCGCCATTGAGTGCGACGGCCTGCCGCGCCAGGATACGGATTTCGTGCGCAAGGAACGGCCGCGGGGCTAGTGCGCGGAGTTCGGCTGGACAGGCTGAAGCCTATCCTACCTTGCTAATGCGCGACTGAGAGGACTATCCCGGTCGGCGAGGTGGCGCCGCCGATTTGGGCTTGAATGGGCCAGTCGCCATCGGCCAGCGAAGTGGGAACCTGAATGGCGATCTGGTATAACCCGGCCGAGCCCGGGGCCAGCGCCGCGCCATACACGGTGGCCTGAGTGTTATTGATCGTCACGGTGGGCACCGACGCGGTAGGAAAACTGCCGCTTCCGGGCACCGACAAGCCCGTTGGCGCTGCCGGCAGTGTGGGGCCGAATCCGGTGGCCCACAGAATGATGACTTCACCGGGCTTCGCCGCCAGGGTCGTCGCGCCCGCGAAGGTGCCTGCCTTCACCGCGTAGCTGTAGTCTTGACGGGTCGCCACCGCCTGGTTGCCCGGCCAGAGGAAGAAGGCCGGACCATACACGCTCGCGCTGCTCGCGAAACTGGTGCCCGTGCCCGCCGGAGTCGTCACCGTAACGGTCGCTGATCCCGCGGGAATATCGGGCGCCAGCACGTTGAGTTGACCGGGCGAGATGTAGTACACGTATGCCGGCTTGCCGCCCATCGTCACACTCACACCGTCGAGTGAAGTGGGCAAGGCTCCATTGACGATCGAGCTGCTCCAATCGCTGGTGGTGGAAGACAGATTGGCGCCCTTGATCGTCACCCAGGAATTAGCCACGATTCCCGGCTGAAAACCGGCCGCGTTGACCACGCTGGTCAGACCGGGCGGCTGTGCCGGCGCCGCCGCCGGCGGAGCCACCACCAGATTGTAAATCACACTAGGCTTGGTGCAAGTCTGCGATCCGCACTGGTAAGGCTCTACCACCTTCGCAGGCACCCAGGTGGCGCCCCCGTCCGTGGTCTTCGAGACTGTGCTGGTATCGTTGGGCCCAACGGTGTAGGCGGTCGATGGCGCGTTGGGATCGGCGCGAACTACTTGTCCGAAGTTGGGAACCTGCAGTGTACTGTCCGGGAAAGTCGTCTTCCAGGTGACTCCGCCGTCCGTGCTTGCGTACACATTCCCGTCCTCCAGCCCGTCGTACGCCGCCGCGTAGAGCAGGCCCGGCGTGACGTCGATTGCCACGTTCTGCACCACCGCCTCCGGAATGTTCAACTCCGTCCAGCTCTGCCCGCCGTCGGTGCTTTTGTACATTCCGCACATCCCTCCGTTGGGGGCCGTGCAGCCAATATTGCTGTAGCTGGTGCCGTACATCTCCAGGCTGTTCTTCGGATTGATAAAGATCCGGCTGCCAAAGCCGGCCGTCGACGTGAGAAGGGACCACGTGTTTCCATAATCCAAACTCTTGAAGAGGAAACCCTTGCCTGGGTGGAAGGCCGAATTACCGCCGATTGCAAAGACCACTCCGGAATGAACCGGATCGATGGCGAAGCCGGCGAGGTTCGGCTGGTTCGATGTGCCGCCGCTTGGCGCACCGGTCGGTTTGGGAATCGTCGGCGCAGTCCAGGTGACACCGCCGTCGGTGGATACCTCCAGGCCGTCGCTGGCATTCATGGTGTAGAGCACATTGGTCTTCACCGGGTCGATCGCGAGTAGCGCTTCGGTGCCGAAGGTGTAAGAGAAGGTGGGCTTCGAGACCACGGACCAGTTCGCCCCCGAGTCGGTGGATTTCATGAAGGCGAGCGGGAAGCCGGCCGGGCTGTCGAACCTTCCTATCGCGTATACGGTGGAGGGCGTCAGCGGGTCCACCGCCAGGGTGAATATCTTCGGCGCTCCCGGCAGCGCCGGGTCGTTGGTCGTGATGGTCAACAGCGTCCATGTGACGCCGCCGTCCGTGCTCTTAAACGGCCCCAGGCTCGTTCCTGCATAGATCGTGGAAGCGGCCATGGCCGTCCCCGCGAGCACAAATACACCTACGGCAAAGAGCACCCCGGAATGTCTCACGCGTGCAGTCCCCCCTTCATCCCTCACTGGATTAATGGGGCGTGGCTGCGAATTCTTTCAGAAAGTTTACCGGGGCGCTAAGATCCCACCACGTCGAGAGCCTTCAGAATTACGGGATCCCGCTGGGCTTCGATCTCGTCTCCCTGCTCCACTCCAAAGGCGAGATTGAAGAGTTCCGTTTTCAAACGATTGCTCACGAAGTTGCGTTCGCTCAGCCATTCGGAAAGGCCGGGCTGAATGCGCCGCTCCGCCAGGAAGGCGTGGAACTGATCGAGCAGTTCCGGAGATACCTCGAAATCGCGGTCCACCTTGTGATCCTTCAAATAGGCCGTGGCGAATTCCACGAACGAACCCGTGCCATCCAGCACCGCGCGCAGCCGGTTCATGGAGGGAGGATAGACCAGAAAATCCGGCCGAATCCCGCCGCCGCCGGTCACGACGCGGCCTTGATCCGTGTGAAATTCGGATTGCGCGTTGGGATGCGCCGTGGTGGGGCCAAGCGCGAAAGCCGCATTCAGAGGCTTCTGAATGGAGCGGCCGCTGGGCGTGTAATAGAGGGCCACGGTGAGCGCGAGTCCCGTTCCCTGACTGAGCGGGAAGACGTTCTGCACCAGCCCCTTGCCATAGCTGGGTTCGCCGATCACCGTGGCGCGGTCGTGATCCTGCAGCGCCCCGCTGACAATCTCCGACGCGCTGGCCGATTTCGCGTTCACCAGCACTGCCAGTTTGAAGCTGTACGGTTTCGCGGTTTCGGGCACCACCTCGGATTTCTCCGGCACGTGCAGGCCGCGCACGGTGAAGATCTTCTGGCCGGGGCGTAGGAATAACGACGCGGTATCGAGTGCCGCACCCACCACGCCGCCCGGATTATTGCGAAGGTCGAGCACGAGTCCCACCATGCGATCGCCGCCCAGTTTCTCAATCGCGGCCTTCAGGTCCACGGCGGTCTTCTCGTCGAAACTGGAGACTCGGACGTAGCCCACCCCGGCAGCGAGGAAGAAGGCGCGTTCCACGCTGGGCGCCTGCAGTTCCTCGGGCGTCAGAATGAAATGCAGGATTCCGGGGCTGCCCGAACGTCGGACTTCCAGGCGTGCCGGCTGCTGACGGGCCTGCCCCAGCAGTTCGGGCAACTGTTCCATAGCCAGGCGCGCGATGACGTATCCGTTGATGGCCATGATTTCGTCGCCGGGCGCCAGGCCGGACTTCGCCGAAGGCGTGCCGGGCAGCGTCTGCAGCACAATCACGCGGCCGGGAAGAATCGAGACCACCGTGCCGAAGCCCTTCTGCGTGGACTCCTCCATCTTCTTCAACTGCTCAAACTGGCCGGGGTCGAAGAAGACCGAGTGGGGGTCGAGCTTGCGCAGCAGGCCGGGAATCGCACCCTGATAGAAGGCGGGCTCGCTGGCCACCGGGTCGGCTGCATTCTGCGCGGCCAGCGTGTAGGCGTCGATGATGCGCTTCATCTGCGAGTCGAGGTCGTCCGCGGCGTTGACCAGGGCGGCGGAGAGCAGCAAGGCTGCAGAAAGTCGAAGCATAGGAGGGACGCGTCGGAATACCGGCTGATTTCTATTCTAGCGTGGTGTTCACCGTCGGATAGCGCCCGCCCACTCGAACGGCAGCCCGTCAGTAAGTGAGCTTCGAGAGATACGCGTAGCTCTGGCGCAGGCTGTCCAGAGGATCGCCCGGCGTCTGGTCCTGTTCCACGAAGTACCGTTCCACTCCGGATGCGGCGGCGGCGCGCAGCACATTCGGCCAGTCGATGACGCCGTGGCCCACTTCCTTGAAGGCCGTCCGCGGCACCGATTCGTTGAACATCACAGGCGTGCCCTCGGCCTTATCCTTCAGGTGGAGCAGCATCACGCGGCCCTTCAGGCTCTTGATCATTTCCGCCGGATCGTGTCCCGCTACGCTGACCCAAAAGGCGTCCAGTTCAATTCCCACCAGTTGCGGGTCGCTGTTGGCAAGCAGCGTGTGAAACAGCGGGGCGCCGTTCACTTCGGCGAATTCGAAGGCGTGATTGTGGTACGCGAACTTCAAGCCGGCCGCTTTGCACTTGGCGCCCGCCCAGGTGAGCTTCTCGGCGATTCCTTTGATCACGTCGGGGCCGCCGCGCATGGCGGGAGCCACGTAAGGAAACACCGCGTAGCTGAAGCCGTACTGCTTCAACTGGTCGGCGGTGCGGGCCAGGTCGTCGCTCTTCTGCAGCACCAGATTGGCGTCCAGGTGCATGCTCACCGGCTTCAAGCCGCTGGCTTGGACGGCCGGCCAGATCTTATCGAAACCCGCCAGGGTTCCCTCAATCTGCGTATATCCGATGGCGCGGATGGCCTTGAGGATCTCCTCCGGCTTCTGCGGCAGCACGGTGCGCACCGTGTAGAGCTGAACGCCGATGTCCTTCAACTGGGCGGCGGTCGCAAATTTGCCAAGGGCGGCAGCGAGGGCGCCGGCTTTCAGAATATTGCGTCGGGAAGTCACACCCACATTATGCACCCGCGGACGCCGTCCGTTGTATGCTGTAGCAATGCCGGTTGAGTCGAAGCAGTTGGATGCCAGTAAGGTCGTCATCTCCGTGACGGGCAGGTTGGTCATGGGGAAAGAAGTGGAACGCATGGAGACCGCGGTGAAGGATCTGGTCGCTGGCGGGCAGACGAAAGTCTACGTCTTTGACCTGAGCGCGCTGGACTACGCCGATAGCTCTGGCATCGGAACCTTCGTTTCGTGCCTGACGAATATCAAGAAGGCCGGCGGCGAAATGCGGCTGGCAGGCGCGAACGCGCGCATTCTCCGCCTGTTTCAACTGACCGGCGTCGATCATCTGATGACGCTGTTCCCCTCGGTGGCCGCCGCTTCGGCCTAGCCACCGCTGTTCGTGACCGGGGCCTTGCGGAAGTAGCTTTCATTGGCCATGTGGCAGGCGATCGCCGCGTGGTTGCCGAAGATGGCATCTTCCGTCACCGGCTTCCGGCTCTTCACCGACTGAAAGAAGTTCCACAAGTGCGGACGGATATCGTCCCAGTTGCTGGACTGAAACACGGTGGACTCCATCATCGCTTCACGTCCCGGAGTAACCGCGTGCGCGGCCTGCCATTCGTGCACATACTGTTCGCGGAGTTTCGCCGGGAAACTGCCAGAGTAATAACTGGGAGCCGTATCGACGCCGCGCTGCGGAATGTGGCGGACTTCGCCGGCATTGGCCTCGATGATTCCCTTGGGGCCGTAGAACCGCGCCGTCTCTCCACTCTGCGCGCAAAGGTCGAGCCGCACATATACCGGGATGCCATGATAGTCGAACAGCACCAGGTGTACGTCGGGCATATCGCGGCCGTCTTTCCAGCGGAAAATCCCGCCGAGCGCCGATGCCGATTTCGGCGGCTCATTCCAGCCCAGGGTGAACAGCATGCCGCTGATCAGGTGCACCATCAGATCGCCGCCCACGCCGGTGCCATACTCGCGCCAGCAGCGCCAGCGGGCGAAACGGATGGGGTCGAAGGGAATCTTGGGTGCGTCGTTGAGCCACGTGTTCCAGTCCAGATTCTGCGGCGAAAGGCCGGGAGGCGGCGGATATTGCCATGCGCCGTTCGGATCATTGCGGCCCATGGTCAACTCCACGAATTCCACATCGCCGATGGCGCCGTCCAGATACAACTGGCGGGCCTTGGCGCATAGCACCGAGCTCACGCGCTGCGCTCCAATCTGCACGATGCGATTGTGGCCGCGCGCCGCCTCGGCCATCTTGTAGCCCTGTTCGATGGTGTGGGACATGGGCTTCTCGCAGTAGATGTCCTTGCCGGCCTGGCAGGCGTCCACCACCACGCGCATGTGCCAGTGGTCAGGTACGGCGGCAATCAGGCAATCGATGTCCTTGCGGTCGAGCAGTTCCTGGTAGTGGCGGGTGGTGGGCAGGCTGGGATTGTTCGTGATCTCGCGCGCCAGCGTGTGGCGTCCGTCGTAGAGATCGGCCGCGGCCACGCAGCGCATGCCGGGAAGAGCGGAGGCGGCACTCAGAAGATTCGAACCCTGCATGCCCACGCCGATGATGCCGAATCGCAGCGGTTCGCCCGAAGTCTGCGCCTGCTCGTAGGAATCGGCGCCGGCTTCCAGGCGGATTGCCTCTTTGGTGAGGAGTCCGCCCGCGGCGGCTGTCTGAAGGAAGCGACGGCGGGGGAGAGTCTGGGCCATCGAATAACACCTCCGGCACTAGTTTATCAGGGGCTCAGCGTAGTTTAAGACGCGCCCACTGCCAGGCGGTGGCCTCGGCCGGATTCGCCTTTTCGGCAACATCGACGCGCACCAGATATTCGCCGGGAACCAGACCCGCGGGAACGGTGAGTGATCCGCGCGCCATCGGATTGGACGTCTTAACGGCGTCGCTTTGCAGGGGCGTGGAATCGCTCTCCCAAACTTGCGCGCCGTCCCGGAACAGTCGCGTGCGCAGCTCCAGGCCTTCGGCTTTCGCTCCCGCCGCGGAGGAAATCTGGAAGGCGAAGCGCACGCTTTGCCCGGATGCGTAAACATGCGGCCCGGAGGCGGGGAAGATGTGATCCTCCGTGCCCAGGTCGTGCTGGAAGATGATGCTCGAGAGCTGCAGCCCGCTGCGCGAGGGTGCGGGAATCGAGACGAAATCGCCGCCCGAGGCCAATTTGCCAGAGCCTTCATCGCGCAGCGCGGCGCGCACCTGGTAGGCTCCCGTTTTAGCCGCCGGCAGGAGCGCCGAATAGATCAGGCCGTAACGGAGCGTTCGGTCGAAGCCCTCCGAGTCCAGATCGACGCGGAGGAACTGATCGATGCCGCCGGGGAGCACGTCGCCCTTGGCATCGAAGGCGCGCACTACCAGGTGCAGCACGCAGGTGCGGTGATTGGGCGGACCACGGAACTGCAGGCTGTTGCCATCGATATAAAGAGTGGTGCGGAGCAGATAGCCATGCTTTGCGGCCAGATAGCCGGCCTCCACGTCGAGTTGCGATGCCGGGGGAGACTCTACGCTGTCGAGGATCTGAAGCCGCGGGGGCGCCGCCGCTGCCAGTTCGTCGTCAGCTACTCCGAAGAAGCCGGCGTGCGACCGCACTGTGAAACCGGGGCGGAGCAGCTCAATCTTCAGACGATGAAATGCGACGTCGTCCTTCCCATTGCGCCGCAGGGCCTCTTCGGGCGGCTGAAACCCAAGCAGGTAATAGCCGCGCTGTTCTTTCATGACGCGTTCCAGAGCCCTGTCGATCTGATTGGCTTCGGTGATCAGGAAGCCGCCGGTCTGGGCCGAGAGGAAAATGGAGCCCCACTGATTGTCGCGGTAGTCGGCGCGCCGGGCCTCGGTCTGCCGGCCAATCCAATCGCCGGTAGGGGTGTCCGGCGGCTTCAGCCGGTCTGCCGCCATGGCGCGCAAACTGGTGGTGCCGCGCGTATCGATGGCATACACCACGACGCCGGCGCGTACGGATTCATCGGCCACGCGCCGCATGCTGGCGTAGATCGGTCCCAAAAAGGCGCCGGTGCCGTTCTCTTTGTTGCCGGTTGGGTCGAGTTCATCGGGATTGCTGAGGCGCAAGCCGTCCGAGAGCAGGACCAGCGATTTGCGGCCGGGCAGCGCCGCCATACCGCCGATGACCTGAAGCAGCGACGCGGTGGTGGCCAGCGTGGCGCGCTCTACCGAGTCGATCTTATCCAGTTGGGCCAGGTCGCCGGTGATGGCGGGGAGACCGATCTGGTCGTAGGCGGAGGCGCCGCCGATGCCCAGCGCGCTGTTGGACCATTTGACGTGATCGACCGCCTGCAGGAGCCGGGACTGGTCGGCGGTGAAATCCTGTAAAGCGCCGAGCCCCGCGCTCGATCGGACAATCGCCACCAGGTCGCCCGGCAGCATCTGACGTTGTACGAAATCCTTCAGGCCGGAGCGGATGGCGGGGATGCTTTCCTGGGAAGTGAGCAGATCGGCAACGTAGAGGACGATGGTGCGGCGGACGTCGCCGCGGCGGACCGGCAGGGTGGGCATCGCCGGGTGCGCGGCAGTGGCGGGCGGTTGGTGTGCGGCGCTCGAGGCATCCGTTTCCTTCAAGCGGACGTAATTGCAGTACTTGATTTCCTGCGGTTTGCCGTCGAGGAGCACCCGAAAATCGGCTGCTGTGAGATCGGGCGGAAAGTCGCCGTGTACGTCGGTGACTGTGGCGTCCACCTGTACGAGTTGGACGGTGACGCGCAGCCGGTAGTCCTGTTGAGCCGCCGCGCAAAGGCCGGCGAGTAGCGCGATGCTAAGCGAACGCCGGATGGACAACTAACTTCATGGTACCGCCGCGCGGGGTGGCGCCTGCTGGAGTTCGAAGCGAACCGGCAGACTGGCCGGACCGTAGACATGCAGCGCCGGACGAGGCTTCCAGGCCTCGCCGCCTGCCGGCTCAAAATGGCGGAACCGCTGCAAAATGTCGGTGAGGCCGATGCGCGCTTCCAAACGCGAGAGTGGCGCTCCCAAACAGAAATGAATTCCATGGCCGAAAGCGACATGCGCATTCGGGTCGCGCCGGATGTCGAAGCGGTCCGGTTCGGTGAATTGCGCCTCGTCGTGATTGGCGGAGCCGATCATCGGCAGCACCAGTTTTCCCGCCGGAATCAGCGTGCCGTGCACTTCCACGTCGCGTCGAGGCGTGCGCATCATCCACTGGAGAGGCGATCGGTAGCGGAGCACTTCCTCGATCGCGGAGGGCAACTGGTCCATGTCTCGGCGTAGCTTTTCCAACTCGCCCGGATTCTCCATCAGGCAAAGCACGGCGTTATTCAGAAGGCCGGTGGTGGTCTCCTGGCCGGCTACTACCAGCAGTTGAAAGAAGCCCAGAATCTCTTCGCGGGTCAGGCGCGCCCCGTCCACCTCAGCGGCCCGCAGTTGTGCCAGCAGGTTGTCCTTCGGTTGGACTTCCTCGAGATAGTCGCGCATTTCCGCCGCCGCAGCCATAAAGGCCTGAAGCGCGGAGGCGGCATCTTCGCCGCCCGCGCGCGTATAGCTCAACTTCAGGATGGTGTTGCTCCAGCGCTGGAAAAGCGGCAAGTCTTCCGGGGGCATGCCGATCATTTCCGATATCACCCTCATAGGCAGCGGTGTGGAGTAATCGGCTACCAGGTCCATTTCATCGCGCGCCATCACGCGATCCAGGAGCTCTCCAGAGATTTCTCGAATCCTGGGTTCCAGGTTGGCCACCATCCGTGGGGTAAAGGCCTGCGAGATCAGCGCGCGCAGTTTGGTATGGTTCGGCGGATCGGTGAAGATGAACCAGTTCGGCGGCGCCGGCACGCGCGAACTGAACGTCTCATGATCGTTGAGAGCCCATTTCACCGCGGCGTAGTCGAAGATCATCCAACCGTCGAACGGCGGCGGTACGTGGAACACCGGCGACGATTTTCGCATTTGCCGGTAGATGTCGAACGGCTGGCGGCGAACCTCGTCGGAGAACAGGTTTTGCATGGCGGCTGGCTTACCTCGCGGAACATATTACTGTGATGTGTCACGCCGGCCCAAAACTGGATGTGCGACAGCGTACAGTCGGCGCCCCGGCCGAGTTCGATACAATCGGGCCGTGAGCCGGTTTCGCCAACTGCGACTGCTTTCCTGGCAGGACAGTGCGCGAATGGCGCTGCGGTTTCCTCGTACCGCGCTACACATGCTGCGTGACTGCGGCGGCCACCGCGGCCCCACCCCGTTTCCGCGGCGACTGGGATTGTTCCTGACCAACCGCTGCGATTTCGATTGCCCCATGTGCGCCGTGAAGGACGTTCGGTTCGAAAGTCGCCACGCCGATCTGCCCTTTGAGTTTGTCGAGAGCGTGCTGAGCGAGTGCGGACGCTATCAGCCCGTAGTGGACCTGATTGGCGGAGAGCCGCTGCTCTATCCTCGGCTGCCGGATGCCGTCAGAACCGCGCGCCGCCACAACGTGCTTGCCGTGGTGACTACCAACGGACTCAAGTTGAAGGAGCGGGCAGAGGCTCTGGTAGAAGCCGGATTGCCTTTATTGCAGATTTCGGTCGATGGCTGGGACGAACATTCTGAGGCGGCGCGCGGTCGCGTGGCCGGTTCTTTCGCGCGTCTGCGCGAAGGAATTGGCGCGGTACTGGCGGCGCGGGGTGCCCGGACCTTTCCCTTCATCCGTGTGTTGACGGCGATCACTCGCGTAAATCACGGACATCTGGACCGGATTCAACAGGCCATTGCCGCGTGGGGCGTCCGCTATTGGGGAATCTCCAACTATTTCTACCTCAACCGCAGCGCTCAGGAAAGCCACCGCGAGTTTGCGTTGCTCATGGCTTGAGCGGCCACGTGACCGCGCACGCCATCGAGGAGCAGACGTACCTCTCCACCAGTCAGGTGGACGCGCTAAAGCTCTCGCTGGCTCGCGTACGGCAGGCCAACCGGCGGCTTCGCATGGCCATTGCCTACGCTTGGGATATCGATCTGGACTCCTACTATTCCGATCGCCGGCCTGCGCGCTCGCTGGTCTGCGAATTGCCGGATTCACGGCTGGACATTCACGCCGACGGTCACATGGCACTCTGTGTAAGCGGCCAAAACGTCGGACAGGTGGGCCGCGATTCCATCGCCTCGGTGTGGCGCGGCGCAAGGGCCGGGCGTCATCGTCAGCTCTACTCGCGCACCCGCCACATGCCCATGTGTTTCCGCTGCTGCGGCCTGTCGCAGACTATCCGATTCGATCCATCAACGCCTTCTTCACGGCCTTCGCCAGAGACCGCGCGGTGTAGGGTTTCTGGATAAAGCCGGAGATGCCGTCGACGGCGAAGCGGCGGGTGGCCTCTTGTTCGTCGAAGCCGCTGGAGACGATCACACGGACGTCCGGCCTGATGTCGCGCATGCGCCTGAGCGCCTCCGTGCCGCTCATGACGGGCATGGTCATGTCGAGCAGGATCAGCCCGATCTCCTGCCGGTTGCGCCGGAAAGCCTCCACGCCTTCCTGTCCGTCGCACGCGGTCAGCACGGTATAGCCGAAGCGCGCGAGGGCGGCGCGGGCCGTGGCGCGCACCACTTCCTCATCGTCCACCACCAGAACGAGGCCGGAGCCGCGGAGTTCCTCGGCTGGTTGGCTGACGCCTTGGACCTCGGCGAGCCCCGGGGCCGAGGGAAACAGCACCTGAAAGGTCGAGCCTTTGCCGGGTTCGCTGCTCACGCTGAGCGCGCCGCGATGCGAGCGAACAATTCCTAATACGGCGGAGAGGCCCAGGCCCCGGCCGGTGAACTTGGTGGTGAAGAAGGGATCGAAAATCCGGGCGATCGTTGTCTCGTCCATCCCGCATCCGCTGTCGCGCACTTCCAGACTGACGTAGTTGCCTGGTTCGATCTCATCGGCGGCATGGCGCCGGCGAATCTGTTCCAATCCGATCGCCTGAACCGCGGTGGTCACGTGGACCTCGCCGGCGTCGTCGCCTATGGCTTCGGCCGCATTGATGATCAGGTTCATGGCCACCTGCTGCAACTGCGCCGGGTCTGCCTCCACCGGGGGAAGGTGTGCGCTAAGCCCCATGTGCAGAGTCACGTTGCGCGGAATGGAAGTTTGAATCAGCACGGCGATTTTCCGGACCGTGTCGCTGAGGTCGAGCTTTTGCGACAGGAAGCGGCCCTTGCCGGCGTAGGCAAGCAGTTGGCGCGTGAGGTGCGCGGCATCTTCCGACGATTGGACGATCTGCTCCATCAGGGGCTTATTGGGGTCGGCGGGAGGAAGCGAATCCAAAGCCATACTGGCGTTGCCCAGGATGCCCACCAGCAGGTTATTGAAATCATGGGCCACACCGCCGGCGATAATCCCGAGGCTCTCCAGTTTCTGCGTCTGCCGCATTTGCTCTTCGGCGCGTTTGGCATCGGTGATGTCGCGGCCAATCACGCAGGCTCCGCGAATGGCGCCGCGCGAATCCTTCAGCGGAGACACCGTGACATGGACGTCGATCATCCGCGCGTCCTTGGTGAGCTGATTGGTTTCGAAAGGCTGGAGGTTTTCACTTTTTCGCAGAGCTTCAAGGACTCGGGCGAATTCCTCGCGCCGCGATGGCGGAATCAGGATCGAAACATCACGGCCCAGCATCTCCTCCCGGCTATATCCGAAGATTTCTTCGGCGGCCGGATTCCAACTGCCCACGAGGCCCTGCAAGTCCCAACTCAGGATGGCGTCACGGGAGTGATTGACGATGGCGGCGAATTCGGCGAGGGCATCGTTGGCGGCGGCCAGTTCAGCGGTGCGGCGGCGCACCCGCTCGTCCAAATCCTTGGCGAGTTCGCGGACCTGTTCCTCGGCCCGCCGGCGTTCGGCGATTTCGGTCTGCAGTGCGGCGTTGGTCGCTTCCAGTTCGCTCTGACGCTCGTCGGAGAGTTTGGCTGAGCGGACCAGCCCCAGCGTCTTGGGGACCAGCGGCGGCAGAGCGCAGGCGGTGAAAATCGAGGCCGCGGCAGTGAGTGATTTCACGATGCCGCTGAGCCAGTACACGGGATTCGTAAGTGTCCATACCTCCAGAAAGTGTGTGCATCCGCACGCAATGATGAAGGTGCCGAACGCCAGGAACATCCAGTGAAACGGAATGTCGCGCCGTCCACGGCGCACCAGATAGACCAAAGTCAGCGAAATCGCCACGTAAGAAATGCCGATCAGCAGATCGCTCCAAAAGTGCAGGCCGATGAGGGAGGGGTTCAGCCGATAACAATACTCATGCGGCAGAAAACTCTTGCTCATCAACCACCGGAACAGCTCCATGTGCACGCGCCTCCAAAAATTCAAATGTTCATTATTCCACGTCCGTGCTTGTCCTTACTTTGGCTATTTTCTTGCTTTTCTTTTCGGATAGGGAGGACTTCCATGAAAATGAGATTGTTCACCGGAGTGGTGGGCGCGGCTATGCTGTTAGCGCCGCTCATTGCTGCCGATTCGCCGAAGGCCAAGTCCGACACCCACAATCAAAGGCAGGACAGCGACATGCAGCGAGCGATCGCCTTCGAGCACTATAAGGATCTGGCGGCAGCCCGTCAGGCCCGGCGCGAGGAGAAGCATCCGTCTGTCTCCTATAACAACGCCGACCGCAGCGTCGATCAGGCAGACCCGGGCCCGGGCCGGCAGCTAGTCAAGCCCAAGAAATAGCGGCTTAAATTAAGTTATCGGGCAAACGACCAAGCCGTTTGCCCTCCTTCCAACTGTACGTCACCTCACGCCTATCCCTGTTAACTGTGTGCGATCCCTCACTAATCCAGCCGTCGTGGGCCGGCCATCCCCACGATAATCGGTAGAGCATTTGGGGACAACCAAATCTTCCATACTCCACGAGGGATTGCGATGAGCGTAAAAACTGCAGCTGTGCCGGAAGCCCTGGACAAGCGTGAGCTATTGAAAGTACTGGCGGCATTTCGCCGGGGGGACTTCTCGGTCCGCTTGAACGTGGGGAATGGCGGCACGGACGGAAAGATTGCCGAAACACTGAATGAGATCATCGAACTGAATGAGAAGATGGTCCGCGAGTTCGGCAGGATTTCCAACGCGGTCGGCAAGGAGGGCCGCATTAACCAGCGCGCCAACCTGGGCAATCATGGCGGCGGATGGGCGGCTTGCGTCGACTCCATTAACACTCTGATCGGCGACGTCGTGCAGCCTTCCACGGAAGTGGCGCGCGTCATCGGCGCCGTGGCCAAAGGCGAGCTTTCGCAGAACATGCCGCTCGAAGTGGACGGCCGTCCGTTGAAGGGCGAGTTCCTCCGCACGGCGCGCGTGGTCAACACCATGGTGGGACGGCTGAACGCATTCGCCAGCGAAGTAACGCGCGTGGCTCGCGAAGTGGGTTCCGAAGGCAAACTGGGCGGCCAGGCGGTGGTGCAGGGCGTGGCCGGCACGTGGAAAGATCTCACCGAGTCGGTGAACTCCATGGCCAGCAATCTCACCAACCAGGTCCGCAACATCGCAGGCGTCACTACGGCCGTCGCCAAGGGCGACCTTTCCACCCGCATCACGGTAGATGCGCGCGGCGAAATTCTCGAACTCAAGAACACCATCAATACGATGGTCGATCAGCTCAGCTCATTTGCATCGGAAGTGACGCGCGTGGCGCGCGAAGTGGGAACGGAAGGCGAACTCGGCGGTCAGGCGGAAGTGAAGGGCGTAGCGGGAACGTGGCGGGATCTCACCGAATCGGTGAATTCCATGGCAAGCAATCTGACCAACCAGGTGCGTAACATCGCGGCTGTGACCACGGCCGTAGCCAACGGCGACCTCTCTCGAAAAATCACGGTAGACGCGCGCGGCGAAATTCTCGAACTCAAGAACACCATCAATACGATGGTGGGCCAGCTGAGCTCCTTTGCATCGGAAGTAACGCGCGTGGCGCGCGAAGTGGGTACCGAAGGAAAACTTGGTGGACAGGCGGTAGTGAAAGACGTGGCCGGCGTGTGGAAGGACCTCACCGACAACGTGAACTTCATGGCCGGCAACCTCACCAACCAGGTCCGTAACATCGCAGGTGTGACCACGGCCGTGGCCCGAGGCGATCTTTCGACAAAAATCACCGTGGATGCGCGCGGCGAAATTCTGGAACTGAAGAACACCGTCAACATCATGGTGGACCAGCTCAATGCATTCGCCGCCGAAGTAACGCGCGTGGCGCGCGAAGTGGGTACCGAAGGAAAACTGGGCGGCCAGGCAGTGGTGAAAGAAGTGGCCGGTGTGTGGAAGGATCTGACGGATTCGGTGAACTCCATGGCCGGCAACCTCACCAATCAGGTGCGTAACATCGCCGGTGTAACCACGGCCGTGGCCCGAGGCGACCTTTCGACACGCATCACCGTGGACGCGCGCGGAGAAATTCTGGAGCTGAAGAACACCATCAACACCATGGTGGATCAGCTCAGCTCGTTCGCATCGGAAGTCACGCGCGTGGCACGCGAAGTGGGTACCGAAGGAAAACTCGGCGGCCAAGCCGAGGTGAAAGGCGTGGCCGGCACGTGGAGGGATTTGACCGAATCGGTCAACTCCATGGCGAGTAACTTGACGAACCAGGTGCGTAACATCGCCACCGTAACTACGGCCGTGGCCAAGGGCGATCTTTCCACCAAAATCACCGTCGATGCACAGGGCGAAATTCTGGAACTAAAGAACACCATCAACATCATGGTGGATCAGCTCAACGCCTTCGCATCGGAAGTAACGCGCGTGGCGCGCGAAGTGGGCACGGAAGGGAAACTCGGCGGCCAGGCGCAGGTGAAAGACGTCGGCGGCGTCTGGAAGGATCTCACTGACAACGTCAACTTCATGGCAGGCAACCTCACCAATCAGGTGCGAAACATCGCCGGCGTGACCACCGCGGTGGCCAAGGGCGATCTTTCGACCAAGATCACCGTCGACGCGCAGGGCGAAATTCTGGAGTTGAAGAACACCGTCAACATCATGGTGGATCAGCTCAACGGTTTCGCCGCCGAAGTGACGCGCGTGGCGCGCGAAGTGGGTACCGAAGGCAAGCTGGGCGGTCAGGCCGAAGTGAAGGGCGTCGCCGGCGTGTGGAAGGATCTCACGGTCAGCGTGAATTCCATGGCCAGCAACCTCACTAACCAGGTCCGCAACATCGCCGAAGTGACCACGGCCGTGGCCACGGGCGATCTTTCCCGCAAAATCACGGTGGACGTCCGCGGCGAAATTCTGGAATTGAAGAACACCATCAATACGATGGTGGATCAGCTCAACGGCTTCGCCAGCGAAGTGACGCGCGTGGCGCGCGAAGTGGGTACCGAAGGCAAACTGGGCGGCCAGGCGCAGGTGCGCGGAGTTGCCGGCACGTGGAAAGATCTCACCGAGTCGGTGAACTCCATGGCTAGCAACCTCACCAACCAGGTCCGTAACATTGCCGAAGTGACCACGGCCGTGGCGACGGGCGATCTTTCCCGCAAAATCACGGTGGACGTCCGCGGCGAAATTCTGGAATTGAAGAATACCATCAACACGATGGTGGATCAGCTCAACGGCTTCGCCAGCGAAGTGACGCGCGTGGCGCGCGAAGTGGGTACCGAAGGCAAGCTGGGCGGCCAGGCGCAAGTGAAAGGCGTCGCCGGCACGTGGAAGGATTTGACCGAGTCCGTGAACTTCATGGCGAACAATCTGACCAACCAGGTCCGTAACATCGCCGAAGTAACCACCGCCGTGGCCAATGGCGACTTATCCCGCAAAATCACGGTGGACGTCCGCGGCGAAATTCTGGAGTTGAAGAACACCATCAATACGATGGTGGATCAGCTCAATGGCTTCGCCAGCGAAGTAACGCGCGTGGCGCGCGAAGTGGGTACCGAAGGAAAACTGGGCGGCCAGGCCGTGGTGCGAGGCGTCGCCGGCGTCTGGAAGGATCTTACCGAATCGGTAAATTCCATGGCGAGTAACCTCACCAACCAGGTGCGAAACATCGCGGCGGTAACTACCGCCGTGGCAAACGGCGACCTTTCCCGAAAAATCACAGTAGACGTGCGAGGTGAAATTCTGGAGTTAAAGAACACCATCAATACGATGGTGGATCAGCTCAATTCCTTCGCCAGCGAAGTAACGCGCGTGGCGCGCGAAGTGGGTACCGAAGGAATCCTCGGCGGGCAGGCACAGGTGCGGGGGGTCGCCGGCGTCTGGAAGGATCTTACGGATAACGTCAACTTCATGGCGGCCAATCTCACTACGCAGGTCCGCGGTATCGCCAAAGTGGTGACCGCGGTGGCCAACGGCGATCTCAAACGGAAACTGGCCCTCGAAACGAAGGGTGAAATCGCAGAGTTGGCCGACACCATCAACGGCATGATCGACACGCTGGCCGTGTTCGCCGACCAGGTGACCAGCGTGGCGCGCGAAGTCGGTATCGAAGGCAAACTCGGCGGTCAGGCGCGCGTGCCCGGCGCGGCCGGCATTTGGCGCGATTTGACCAACAACGTCAATCAGCTTGCCGCCAATCTCACCACCCAGGTCCGCGCCATGGCCGAAGTGGCCACCGCCGTGACGAAGGGCGATTTGACGCGATCCATCGCTCTCGATGCGCAGGGCGAAATGGCGGCCTTGAAGGACACGATCAATGAAATGATCATCAACCTCAAGGAGACCACGCGCAAGAACACCGAGCAGGACTGGCTCAAAACTAACATCGCCAAGTTCACACGCATGGTGCAGGGGCAGCGGGATCTGCTCACGGTTGCGGAACTATTGTTATCGGAGCTGGCGCATCTGGTCAGCGCTCAGCGTGGAACCTTATACATTGCCGAATCGAACAACGATCAAACCGTCCTGAAATTTATGGCCGGCTACGCGTACGGCGGCGAGGATAACCTGCCGAAACAGTTCGCGATC
>DASZMZ010000242.1:0-3474 GCA_035551455.1 Candidatus Sulfopaludibacter sp. | reverse complement strand
AGCGATAAACTCGTTCATGGCGTTCCTCCTCGGGTGATTGTCGTTCTAGACAAACCCAATCTACCCGAGTTCTGGAACGCTCACACTTTTGGTTGCGGCTATGCCGGGCTGTGCCTCCGCGCCTCCGCGGTGAGGGTGAATCTGTTTTCGGGGGGAGGTTTTTCGACCCTGAAGAGAATCTGTCGTCTTACAATAGGCAGCATGAGAGTCATCGCCGCGCTGTGTCTTCTCGCGCCCCTGGCCGCCCAACAGCGAGATTACCCCGTCAAGCCGGTGCCCTTCACCGCCGTCCACCTCGACGACGCTTTCTGGGCGCCGCGGATTGAGACGAACCGCACCGTCACCATTCCCTTCGCCTTCGGCAAGGACGAGGAGACCGGTCGCGTCGATAACTTCATCCGCGCCGCCAAGGCTCTGCGGGGCGAGCCCTTCGATAACAAGAAATACCCGCCGTATCCCTTCGACGACACCGATGTCTACAAGGTGATCGAAGGCGCGTCTTACAGCCTGAGCGTCCATCCCGATCCGAAGCTGGATAGCTACATCGACGGGCTGATTGAAAAAATTGCCGCGGCTCAGGAGAAGGACGGCTACCTTTACACCGCCCGCACGATCAATCCGCTCCAGCCCCACCCCTGGAGCGGGAAGGACCGCTGGGTGCTGGAGGGCGTCAACAGCCACGAACTCTACGATCTGGGCCACCTCTACGAAGCCGCCGCCGCTCACTACGCCGCGACGGGGAAGCGCAGCCTGCTCGATATCGCGCTGCGCACCGCCAATCTCCTGTGTGACACCTTCGGTCCCGGCAAGCGCGAAATCTGGCCCGGCCACCAGATTGTGGAGATGGGACTCGTCAAGCTCTATCGCGTCACTGGCGACATCCGATATCTCAATCTGGCCAAGTTCATGCTGGATGTCCGCGGCCCCGACAGCAAGGAGCAGGGCGCCGGGAACCCCTACGTGCAGGCGCAGATGCGCGTGGTTGACCAGACCGAAGCCGTCACCGGCGGCCATGCGGTGCGCGCCATGTACATGTATTCCGGGATGGCGGACGTGGCCGCGCTGACCGGCGACATGAGTTATGTCAACGCCTTGGACAAGATTTGGGACAATGTCACGGGCAAGAAACTTCACATTACGGGGGGAGTGGGCGCCCGCGCCGCCGGCGAATCCTTCGGCGCCAATTACGAACTGCCGAACCTCAGCGCCTATAACGAGACCTGCGCCGCCGTCGGCAACGACTATTGGAATCACCGGCTCTTCCTGCTTCATGCAGACGCGAAGTACATCGACGTCATGGAGCGGACGCTGTACAACGGCCTCATCTCGGGGGTCTCACTCGATGGGACGACATTCTTCTATCAGAATCCGCTGGAGGCCAGCGGCAACGCTTCGAAGGACCAGCGGAGTCCCTGGTTCGGGGTAGCCTGCTGCCCCGGGAACATCACGCGCTTCATGGCCAGCGTGCCGGGCTACGTGTATGCCCAGCGCGGCGACGCCATCTGGGTCAATCTCTACGCCGCCAATGCCGCCGATATCAAGCTGGATAATGGCCGCACGGTCCACTTCACGCAGGAGACGCGGTATCCCTGGGACGGCGCCGTCAAAATGACGGTCGCGCCCGATCGCGCCGGTCCGTTCACGGTGCATGTGCGCATCCCCGGATGGGCTCGCAACCAGCCGATTGCGGGCGACCTCTATCGTTACGAAGAGAGGAATAGCGAGCCCGTCGTGTTGAAGGTCAACGGCAAGCCGGTCGCGCTCACTCTCGACAAGGGCTACGTCGCGCTGACCCGGACCTGGAAAACGGGAGACACCGTGGAACTGAATCTACCCATGCCGGTACGCCGTGTTCAGGCGAACGGCCAGGTGGCCGCCGATCGCGGGCGCGTGGCCGTGCAGCGGGGCCCCATTGTCTTCGCCGCCGAGTGGGTGGATAACTCCAATGGGAAGGTGCGGAATCTGCTGCTCCCCGCCTCCGCCAAATTGACGGCCGAGTACCGGCCGGGGCTGCTTCACGGCGTGGAAGTAGTCACCGGCAAGGCCGAAGCTCTGGCGTTGGATGGCCAAGGCAGGTTGGCCCGCCAGACCCAGGACGTCACGCTGATTCCTTACTATGCCTGGGCCAATCGAGGCAGGGGAGAGATGACGGTGTGGCTGCCGGAGATCGAGGCGGTGGCTCGTCCGCTGCCGTATCCCACCGTGGCGACGACGGCGAAAGTGACGGTGTCCGGCAAGCCGCAGCAGCCCCGCGGCGTGGATGCGATCAAGGATGGCGAGATTCCCGCGGCCTCTAACGATCACTCTGGTTACTTCGATTGGTGGCCGGCAAAGGGTAACAAGGAGACCGTGGATTACACGTTTAGTCAATCGGCCAAGGTAAGTGAGTGCGGTGTGTATTGGTTCGATGATACCGGTCGGGGTGGGGTGCGAGTGCCGGCGTCGTGGCGCTTGTTATATCTGGAAGGTGGTATCTGGAAGCCGGTTCAAACCGTGGACGAATATGGGGTAGCCAAAGATAAGTTCAACTTAGTGAAGTTTACGCAGGTAGTTACAACCGCGCTGCGCCTGGAAGTGCAGGCCCAGGAGAACGTCTCCATGGGCCTGCAAAAATGGACGGTAAAGTAGAGGCTTGAGCGGTAAAGTTCGCTCCTTAGTCGCCTTACTTCTTCTTGCGCTTCAGTCTGCCCGTCAGACCGAGGCCGATTGCGCCCAGGCCCATCAGGGACATCATCATCGGCTCCGGAGCTTGCGTGTAGGGCTCGGGATCCGCGCTGAAGGTGCCGCTGCCATTGGCCGTGAACTGCCTCAAGTAAGTTCCGACCGGCGAGGTCGCAGTGGCGCTGCAGCTATTGGTAATTCTCGTGAAGCAGGGGCTCAGCGATGTGAACGACATCGAAATCTGTTCCTCTACGGGAAGGCCAAAGTTCAGATAGTCCGATGTGAAGCTCACCGAATCGCCCACGGAGGTGCTATCCGAAAGCAGGCTGGCCACGCCGTCGCCACGGAAACCTTGCAGACCCGCTGACGCGCCGAAGATCACCTGCAGCAGGATATCATCAGCCGCATTGTGATCCAGTCCGGTTACCGGGGTATCGGAGGTGATCGTAATCGTGCCACCGACAGGCTGCGTTGTGAAGTACTTGGTGTTGGAGCAGGAAGGAGGATTGAGGCAGACCGGTGTGGTGGTTGCTACCCCGGTGGCCGGAGCAGAAATCGTCATGTGAGCGTTAATGGGACCCTGTAAGGCGAGCGGTAACGGCCCTGACACGGATTGGAATTCGAAAGTGATGGGTATGCTGACCGGCGACGAACCCGTGCCGGTTTCAAATTCATGCGTTGCACCCGAGTTGAGGAATTCAAATAGATTGCCGCCGCCCGAACGCTCGGTCCAGGACGCAAATGTGAAAATCGAACTGCCTGCGGCCGCCGTACAAACCGCCAGGCCGATCGTTATAACGCGAAGAAAGATAC
>DASZMZ010000241.1:0-37809 GCA_035551455.1 Candidatus Sulfopaludibacter sp. | reverse complement strand
TTAGCCCCAAAGTTCTCAATCGCAAACTCCAGCGCTTAATCAAGGAATTTGCTAAAGCTGGCATTGATGCCCACGCTGCGATGGCCCAAGCAGTCACGGCGCTTCCGTAGCGGCAGTTTCGGGGGGATTTTCGGGGGTGTCCCGGCCGCTGTCCCGGCCTCGGACCTCGTCCGTCGCACCTGCACCGGCGTGATATACTCCCCAATCAGCCGGTCTCTCCCTATGCGCATCACCACTCGTCTTTTCGTTCTCTCCTCCGCTGCCGTCGCCATCCTCGCGGCCCAGCCTCAGGTGCCCCTTTACCAGAAGTATTTGAGCCCGGCCTCGCCACAGGAGGTGGTCGCGGCCGCCAAGGCGGATCGCGTGGCCTGGGTGGATTACGCCGAAGGCAAACGGAATGCCTACGCCGCGGCGGCGCCCCGCTTCGCTCCCGTGCGGCTCACCAATTTCTTGAAGGACGACGGCATCATGATGTCGGGCATCAAGATCTCCGACGATGGCGGCACCGTGGTCTTCCTGCGCGGCGAACAGGTCAATCGCGAAGGCTGGGCCCCCAATCCGACTGCCGATCCCAACGGTCCCGAGCACGCCATCTGGGCCGCGCGCACCAGCGGCGTCGGCGGCGCATGGCGCGTGGTGGACGCCACCAATCCCGAACTCGCGCCCGATGGCAGCGCCATTCTCTTCGTGAAGGCGGGACAGATTTATCGTGCGAAGGTGACGCCCGTGAAGCCGGCCACCGAAGTGGATCGCGGCGAGAAGGCCTTCATCACCGAGTGGGGCGTACAGAGCGACCCGAAATGGTCGCCCGACGGTCGCAAGATCGCCTTCGTCAGCACGCGCACGGACCACAGCTTCATCGTGGTTTATGACGTGGCGGCGCGCTCGGTGAAATACATGTCGCCGAGCGTCGATTTTGACTCGATGCCCATGTGGCAGCCGGACAGCAAGCATCTGATTTTCGTCCGCCGTCCGGGTCTTCCGTTTGGCCAGCAAGCGCAGCAGGGCGCGGGCGGTATCGGTCTGCCCAACGGTCCGGCAGCCGCGGCAGCGACAACGGCAACGGCCGGACGAGGCGGTGGACGCAATGCCGCCGCGGCGGCGGAAGGACGCGGAGCCGGACGCAATGCCGCAGCCGCGGCAACCACTCCCGCCGTGGTCAACAACTCTCCGGGTCTGATGCAAGCCACCTTCAAGGGCGGCTACACTCTGGCCTTCTATAAGGCCGACGTGCTCACCGGCGATGCGCAGGAGACATGGCACAACCAGCCTAAAGATACCCTAGTGTCCAATCTGGCCAACCCCCACCTGGCCGGCAATTTCGTGATCTTCCCGTTCAACGTGGGCGGTGGCCGTGGAGGACGCGGCGGCAGAGGCGGAGCGGCCGGTCGGGGAGCTGCGCCGGCGGAAGAAGCGGCGGCCCCGGCTACTCCCGCTGCCCCCGTCGACGAGTGGGAGCGCTACTATACGCTCAACGTAACGGATGCGTCGGCGCGTCCCGTGTTGCTGACCACCACCGATGGCATGATCGAAAATCAGACGTCGATCGCCGTGTCCCCCGACGGCAAGACTTTCTACTACTGCACCAACGCCAAGGACATCGAACTCCGCCACATTTGGGCCGTCCCGGCCAGCGGCGGCACGCCCGTGCAGATCACTACCGGCGAAGGCGTCGAGACATCTCCCGCGCCCCTCGCGTCCGGCAAGTATTTGGCCACGCTGAGCGCCAGTTGGAAGATGCCCCAATCCCTGGGTATGTGGAAGATGGGGGCGGAGGGCGCGGTCGGCGCGGCCAATCCGCAGCAGATCGTTTTCCCGACGTCGCGGCCCGGCTTCCCGATTGAATCGCAAGTGAAGCCGGAGATCGTCATCACCAAGGCGGCCGACGGTCTGGAGATCCACAATCAGTTATTCCTGCCCAAGGACCTCAAGCCCGGCGAGCGGCGTCCCGCCATCGTCTTCGTACACGGCGGACCGCAGCGGCAGATGATGCCGGCCTACCACTACATGCAGTTCTACCACTGGGCTTACGGCATCAATCAATGGCTCGCCAATCAGGGCTACGTCGTCATGTCCATCAACTACCGCAGCGGCGTCGGCTACGGCCGCTCCTTCCGCACCGCTCCCAATACCGGCGGCGCCGGCAATAGCGAATATCAGGACGTGCTGGCCGGCGGCAAGTATCTCCAGACCAGAGCCGATGTCGACCCGGACCGCATCGGGATCTGGGGCCTCTCCTACGGCGGCGTGCTGACCTCGCAGGCGCTGGCCCGCAATTCCGATATTTTCAAAGCCGGCGTGGATCTGGCTGGCGTGCACCTCTGGGGCAGTTCGCTCGACCCGAACTCGGTCTCGTACAAATCCTCCACCATCGGCGCCATCGACGGCTGGAAATCGCCGGTGCTGCTGATTCAGGGCGATGACGACCGCAACGTGGCCTTTCAGCAGATGACCGGTCTGGTCCAACTGCTTCGCCAGCGCGACGTCTACTACGAACTCGTCGTATTCCCGGATGACGTTCACGAATCGCTGCTGCACAGTCGCTGGATCTACACCCTGGGCCGCATGGAGACCTTCCTCCATAAATTCCTGGGCGATCCCACCGTCGCCGCCAGCAAGTAAGCCCAGCCTGCGGGCCCTCTGATCGAAGCAGCCAGGACAAGCGAGCAGTTTTAGTCTGCCATGCGCCGCCAGAGAAGTACGTCTTTTTCCCCTGGTATCTCGCGGGTCAGGATTAGCTGGCCCGAAGGATCGATTACAAACGCCCGAACCAGAGTTGTACCCACCCAACCGGGAACAAGGGCCGCTTCGAGAGTATGGCTTACCTTCCTTGCCGTCTCATCGATCGAGTACGTGCCAAAGTAAGACACGAACCCGCTCACAGCCTCGCGGATCTCATGATCGGTGGCTTTGGAAGAGCCATAGTCAACGCCGGGAGGCACAGTGCTGCTGCGGCCAGGCCGCATGATCTGCGCTGACATAAGGCCATTGCTTAGATAAATAATCTGACCCACCGGATTCTCTCCCCAGGGGAAAGATGTGGTGCCATCCGGGTGCGTTCGAACGCAACTCACCAAGCGCCAGGTCCCCGCCAATCGAACTTTCGGCGTCCGCGTTTGAGCAGCACCGATTGCTGCCCCGGCAATCGTGGAAACTGCGAAACGTCTGTTCATGAGAGGGATCTTACTCCATTGAAGGATCCCGCGGCATTCACAAACCCATTTCAAATTTCGAAAATCTTTATTTCTCTCCGAATCAGCAACTTACCGCGATCCTATTTCGGAGTCGAACTTGACACCGGGGTAGCATTCAATCAGTTGAAGAACTTATGACTACTAACTCTCAACTGACATCGGGCCTTGACATCGATTCTCAGTTCGTCCTCGGCGAAACTCGCGAGGAATTTGCTCAACTCGTCACCGATTACTACTCCCACTACACTGCTCACGACCCCGAGCAGCGTTACTACCTCGACACCGCCATCCGCAACGAATGGCTCCTCCGCCGCTTCCATCGCGTCGAAGCCCACCTGTGGGAATGGGAAACCATGAAAGGCAAACGGGACTCCGGCTGTGAACTCGGCCAGGCCTTCGACCAGTCCAGCCCCACCTTCATGCGCCTCCACCGTCGCATCGTAGCCGCCGAGCGCTCCTATAAGGACGCCATGAACACTTTCCGAAAGCTCCAAAAACCACCCGCGCAACCCGAACAAAGCAAAGAGAAAACTCAACAATTGGCTTCGTTCCGCACCGCTCCCCGGGACCCCGACCAGCACCCCGCCGACGCCGCCTTCGACGCCATCGAGCGCGAACTCGCCGCCCTCCTAGAGTCCGAGTAGGACAGACGATCGCCTTTCGTCGTCTGTTGGGATGGGCCTGCGGCCCGCCAAAATTCATGAATAACGCCTGGGCCTCGGGAATTTGCCGGATGCTGTCTCCGCGTCTTCCTCCGCGCCTCCGCGCCTCCGCGGTGAGGGTGAATCTATTTTCGGGAGGGAGGTTTTTCGGCCAACTCAACAATTGGCTTCGTTCCTCATCGCCAGGCATACACTGGGAGAGTCATGGATCGCAGGACTTTTCTCCAGCTTGCTGCTGTCGCGCAGGAGTATCAGGGCCAACCCGCGGGGCGTCTGGCCGACGCACCGGCCCGCAATCCCCGCCCCAATGTCATTTGGGTGCTCGGCGATCAGTTCCGCGCCCAAGCCTTGTCTTGTAACGGAGACCCGAACGCGCGTACCCCCAATCTGGACCGCGCCGCCACCAACGGCGTCACCTTTACCAACCACCTTTCCGGCTTTCCGCTCTGCTGCCCGTTTCGCGGCTCCATGCTCACCAGCCGCTACCCGCACCATTGCGTGCCCGGCCACGAGTATCCGCTGCCGGAAGGCCAGAAGACCATCGCCGACGTCTTCAATGCCAGCGGCTACCGCACCGCCTATTTCGGCAAATGGCACCTCGGCGGATTTCACGAGCGCAACGGCCGCGCCGCTTTTTTCATTACGGACCCCGCGCGCAGAGGAGGCTTCGAAAACTGGACCGGCTACGAGAACAACAACAGTCAGTGGGATTGCTGGGTCCACGGAGGCAGCGGGCCGAAGGCTTTTCATTACCGCCTGCCGGGCTACGAGACCGACGAACTCACCAACCTGCTCACCGGCTACATCAAGGACCGCGCCGCCGAGCGCAAGGCCGGCGCCGCCAAGCCCTTCTTCGCCGTCTTGAGCGTCCAGCCGCCGCACGACCCGTACGTGGCGCCGGAGCGCTTCATGGCCAATTACAATCCGGAACGCCTGGTGCTCCGGCCCGACGTGGCGCACATTCCCAAACTCGAAAAGCAGGTGCGGCTCGACCTCGCCGGCTACTACGCCATGATCGAAAATCTGGACTGGAACTACGGCCGCGTCGTGGACACCCTGGAGCAGACCGGGATGCTGCAGGATACTCACATCCTCTTCTTCGCCGATCACGGCGACATGCACGGCTCACACGGCATGCTGCGCAAGGTCTGCCCGTTCGAGGAGTCCATCCGCACACCGTTCATCATCTCCGGCGCCACTCCTCGCTACGCGCCCTGGAAGAACGGGAGGCTGCCCGTACTCTCCAACCACGTGGACATCGCGCCCACCACCCTGGGATTGTGCGGCATCCCCAAGCCGGAGTGGATGGAAGGCACCGACCTTTCCTACCACCGCATCGGCAGCGCCCCCGCGGTCCCGGATCCGGATTCAGCCTACCTCCAATCGGTAGTGCCCACCGGTCAGGGCGAGACTCTGAATTCGCCCTATCGCGGCATCGTCACCCGCGACGGCTGGAAGTACGTCTGCTTTGAGAATCACTCCTGGCTGCAATTCAACCTCAACGAGGACCCGTACGAGGAGATGAACCTGGCGCAGCTCGACCGCTACCTGCCGGAGCGAAAGAAGCTGATCGCGCGCCTCAAGAAATGGGTGGCCGATACGGGCGACCGGTTCGCCATCCCGGAAAACTGAACGGCGCTCCTACGCGGGTTTCGGCTTTACCGCGTTGGACAGCGCCAGACGCGTGGCGCGCGTTACGTAGCTCATCTGCAGGTTATATCCGTTCGGCGTGCCGGTGTGATAACTCTTATACGGCGCCACATGGATCTCGTCTTTGGTGGACGTATCGATGCGCGCGCTCAGTCCGCGCTTCTCGAGCTCGCTCTTCACGCCGTCGGTGTCCCACGGCGAGATGCCGAACGAGATGTGATCGATCCTGGGCTTCCGCTGCGTGGCGCTCTTGCCGAAATTCGGATCCTTCGGATTGCCGCCGCGGAAAATGATGTCGCCGATGTCGCCGATTAGCAGTTCGTGCTGGCTGCCTTCGTCGTACGTCTCCTTCCAGCCCAGCAGGTTTGAATAGAAGGAAGCGCTCTTCTTGTAGTCGGTCACGTCGTAAGAAAAATGGTCGAGCCAGATGGTCTTCCATCCGGTCGGCTCGAACGGCGCGGGCTGCGCGAGCGTGGCCGAAGGCGGCGTCTTGCGGGCCTTCACGAGTCCGTTGGAATTGGCGATTTGGAGACTCCCGCCGTCGGGATCCTGGACGCGGAAACTCTCGAAGCCCTTGTCACCGTTTTCCGCGACAGGATTCAGTCCGCGCTTCTCGAGTTCGGCTCGCACGCTGCGCGTGTTCCATGGCTCGATCGCGAAGCAGAGATTCCGCACGGCGGCGGAGGGCTGACCGGCGGCTTCTCGGAAGATCACCGAGCCCCACGGAGCAATGTCCAGGATGGCCTGTTTGCCGTCGTCGCTACGCAGTTGGAAGCCCATCAGCGCCATGTAAAAGGCGGCCTCTTTGCGATAGTCCGCCACGTCGAAGGCGATGTGGTCCAGGGCGACGGTCTTCCAGCCAGTGGCTGCGAACACGGGCTTGATGGCCGCCGTGGCCAGCTCCGCCGTCATCGGACAACCGCGCGTGGCGTAGCCGTCGCGGCAGCGTCCTTGTCCTATGCTCCGCGCCGCGAAGGCCGACCCCGCCGCCGTTGCTGCCATCGCCCGCAGCATCTGGCGGCGTGTGGGGTTGAATTGGTTGACTGGCACTCACCTATAGTACTGCCGGAGGGGACGTGGAGAACTGCGCCGTTTCCGTGGAGCCTTCCAGCGCGGCAGTGGAGACGTTGCCGCCCGATATGGTCTGCTGCACTTCGTCGAAGTATCCCGTGCCCACGAAGCGCTGATGTCGCACCGCCGAGTAGCCCCGGTCGCGCGACAGGTCGAACTCCTGCTCCTGCAGTTTCGAGTAGGCGGCCATGCCGGTCTGCGCGTAATCCTGCGCCAGAGCGAACATGCTAAGGTTCAGCGCGTGGAATCCGGCCAGGGTCGCGAACTGGAATTTGTAACCCATGGCGCCCAGTTCCCTCTGGAATTGAGCGATGGTCGCGGTGTCCAGTTTCTTCCTCCAGTGGAAGGACGGCGAGCAGTTATACGCCAGCAGTTTGCCGGGGTACCGGTCGTGGACCGCCTCGGCGAAGGCGCGCGCCTCGTCGAGGTTGGGCTCGGAGGTCTCGCGCCAGAGCATGTCGGCGTACGGCGCATAGGCCAGTCCGCGGACGATGGCCGCCGCAATCCCGCCGCGGAAATGGAAGAAGCCCTCCGGCGTCCGGCCGCCCGAAAGGAAGGCATGGTCGCGCGGGTCGATATCGCTGAGCAGCAGTCCCGCGCTGTTGGCGTCGGTGCGCGCCACCAGCATGGTGGGCACGCCCATCACGTCGGCGCCCAGGCGTGCGGCGATCAGCTTCTGTTCGAACTCGGCGACCGGCACCACCACCTTGCCGCCCATGTGTCCGCACTTCTTCGCCGAAGCCAGCTGGTCTTCAAAGTGGACCGCGGCGGCGCCGGCTTCGATCATGGACTTCATCAGCTCGAAGCCATTCAACGGACCGCCGAATCCGGCCTCGGCGTCAGCCACGATCGGGACAAACCAGTCGCGCCCCGTTCCGCCCTCCATGTGCTGGATCTGGTCGGCGCGAGTGAACGCATTGTTGATGCCGCGGACCAGCGAAGGAACGCTGTTGGCGGGGTACAGGCTCTGGTCGGGATACATCTGTCCCGCCAGGTTGGCGTCGCCGGCCACTTGCCAGCCGCTTACGTAAATGGCCTTCAGGCCGGCCTGGACTTGTTGCACCGCCTGATTGCCGGTGAGCGCTCCCAGAGCCGGAACATAAGGCTCGGTATGCAGCAGGTGCCACAGCCGTTCGGCGCCAAGTCGCGCCAGCGTGTGTTCCACATGGATGGAGCCGCGCAGGCGGAATACCTGCTCCGGCGTATAGGGCCTCCGCACGCCCACCCAGCGCGGGTGCGTCTCCCAGGTGCTGAAAAGTTCATCGGATTGCTTGGACATTTCTCCCCTCACGCTGGCTAGTAAAACCCGGATGGCGCGCCGTGCGCAAATGCACTGGGTCAAAGCGGTCCACTGGTCCCGGACGGCCTATTCTGCTTGGCCGAACGGAGTTCGCGCGGTAGCATTTGGAGCGAGGAACAATTCTCGATGTTTGCTTTACGAAATGAGTCGCAGCCTGGGCTGGCGCCCGTCACTGGATTGCACGAAGCCGTACTGAGTCATGAGGCCATCATCTTTCTGACCAAGCTGGCGCGGGAGTTTGAACCGCGCCGCCAACAGCTACTGGAGGCGCGCCGCGTCCGGCAGCAGCAGCTCGACGCCGGCATCATGCCGGACTTTCTGCCGCAGACCGCGCACATCCGCCAGAGCGACTGGAAGGCCGCGCCCATTCCAGCCGACCTGATGGATCGCCGCGTGGAGATCACCGGTCCGGTGGATCGCAAGATGATCATCAACGCGCTGAATTCCGGCGCCAGCGTTTTCATGGCCGACTTCGAAGACTCCAACTCGCCCACCTGGCAGAACGTGATCGAGGGCCAGGCCAACTTGCGCGACGCGGTGCGCGGCGTCATCGGATATACCAGTCCGGAAGGCAAGCAGTACGCTGTGGGCGAGTGTCCCGCGGTTCTCATGGTGCGGCCCAGGGGTTGGCACCTGGAGGAGAAGCACTTCCTGGTGGACGGCCGTCCGATTTCCGCCTCGCTCTTCGACTTCGGCCTGTTCTTCTTCCACAACGCGCGCACGCTCATCGAGAACGGTACGGGGCCGTATTTCTACCTGCCGAAACTGGAGAGCCACATGGAGGCTCGTCTGTGGAATCAGGTCTTCGTCCGGTCGCAAGAGGAGCTGGGGATTTCGACCGGCACCATCCGCGCCACGGTGCTCATCGAGACGATCCTGGCGGCCTTCGAAATGGACGAGATCCTTTGGGAACTGCGCGAGCACTCCTCGGGCCTGAATTGCGGACCTGGGACTACATCTTCAGCTTCATCAAGAAGTTCCGCAACCACGCGGATTTCCTGCTGCCGGATCGCGCGCTGGTCACCATGGACCGGCACTTCCTGGATTCCTATGTGCGGCTGCTCATCGCTACCTGTCACCGCCGCGGCGTTCATGCCATGGGCGGTATGGCCGCGCAGATTCCGATTAAGAACGACCCCGCGGCCAACGATGCGGCGCTGGACAAGGTGCGGCAGGACAAGCTCCGCGAGGCCTTCGCCGGCCACGACGGTACATGGGTGGCGCATCCGGGCCTGGTGCCGCTGGCGCGCCACGTCTTCGATACGCACATGCCGTTTCCCAATCAGATCGACCGGAAATCCGAAGCTCGCGTAACTGCTTCGGACCTGCTCACGGTGCCGGACGGCGAGATCACCGAGGGGGGGCTGATTCGCAATATCGATATCGGCCTGCAGTATCTCTCCGCCTGGCTCCGCGGCAATGGCTGCGTGCCCATCTACAACCTGATGGAGGACGCCGCCACGGCCGAGATTGCCCGGGCGCAAGTCTGGCAGTGGATGCGTCACGGCGCGCGCCTCACCGATGGCCGCGCTGTCACCGCTGAGTTGGTCCGCGACATCGTCCGCCGATTCCCGCCGTCGCCCGCCGCCACACTGTACGAACGCACCATGACCAGCGAGGACTTTCCGGAGTTCCTGACACTCGACGCCTACGCTCTGCTCGAGTAAGCCCTCCTCGCCGAGGTTATATTAGGCTGTATGGCGCTTAGAAAAGTCACGCTCCTGCTGGCTGCCGTGGCGGTGGTCAGCGCGCAGCCTCGCCTCGACGTGGTTTCCGTCAAGATCGAACACAATGGCACCGGCGGAGCCTGGGACAATTTCCCGGTGAACGGGACGTGGACGGCGAAGTTGATCGCGATTCCAGCCCTTGTCTCCTACGCCTACGACGTCGCCTACAATCGCGTCGAAGGCGTTCCGAAGTCGTTACAAGGACCGGATCCCGGTTTCAACATCGTCGCCAAGATGCCGCTCAAGACCAGCCGCCAGGACTTCCGTCTGATGCTACGGTCTCTCCTGGCCGACCGTTTTCAGGCGAAAATCCACACCGAGGTCCGCGACCTTCCGGTCAGCACCATCGAAGTGGCGAAGGGCGGCTTGAAGCTCCATCCGGCGTCGGGCGAGTGCCTGGAAGTGGAGGGCAGCGCGGCTGTGGCTGCCGGTCAACATCGCTGCCACGAAGTGGTGGTGCGGGTCTCCTCGGCGCCCGATCAAACCATCACCTGGGAGTATTCCGGCTGGTCGGTGTCGATGGCCGAACTGGCGGCGAACTTGTCCAAGGGCGGCTTGGTAGTGGACGATACGGGACTCTCGGGGTTGTACGATTTCGACGTGAAGATCGCCACGCCGCGGGGCCAGGACGAACTGGAAAACCAGAGTAACTTCGCCTACTCCTGGAACTCGTCCTGGGAGAAACAGGCCGGTCTGCTGATCGATCGGTCGAAGATGAAGAAGCGGCCTGCCACCGTGGTCGTCGTGGATCACATCGAGTTGCCCACGCCCAACTAGCCCTGGACAAGCATTTCGGACACGCGCATACTTTTACCATGAGTCCGGCCTCCGGCCTCGATACGTTGATCGGACAACTGCGCGACGACCTCGCTTTCCGCCGGCTCGAAAGCGGAATGCGCCTGCTGGCCGATCGCCGTCCGCTGATTCTCACGCTCGCTCCCGGCACCGCGTCGTCCGGCGTTCTGCTGGGTGTCGTGGCGCAATGGGTGGACGCGGGTTTCGACAGTCCCGACGTGCTGCGCACGCTGCTGCCGCGCTTCGCCGGGGAGTGCCGCGGATCTCTGCCGCTTACGGACTATGTGCACCTGCGCATGGCGGAGGGCATGCTGGATATGCGGCGGAGGATTTCGATGCGGCGCTGCGCCACTTCCGGTTCATCCATTCGCTGGAACTGGAGTTGGAGGCGGAAGCCGAATTGCAGGCCATCTCCAACTTCTGGGCGGCGCGATGTCTGCGAAGCATGGGTCGTTACGATGACGCTTTGAGTTACGTGGTGAAGGGGCGGGAGATCGCGTTAAGCCGCGGGTATGGCCCCATGGCGGCGATCATGCAGGTGCTGGAAAGCTGGCTGGCCTTCCAGAAGGGGCGATTGAAGGATGCCTCGGGATTGCTGCAACAGGCGGACGCGGTGCTGCGCGGCACGGACGACTTCGTGAGCCGGGGCAACATCCAATCGGCATACGGCCGCATCGCGCGCCGGCAGGGCCATTACGAACAGGCGCTGCATTTCTTCGATTGCTCGCTGGCCGAGTATGCGCGGCGCGATCCGCGTCACCTCAACGTGGCGCGCTCGCTGGTGAATATCGCCTTCGTGGAACGGCTGGCGGCCCTGCGCTGCCAGAGCGAGATCGATCGCGAATCGGCGCGTCGCCGCAAGGATGCCGCGGAGAGCGGCGCGGAAGACACGCGGTCCCGGCGCGCGCAGGTGGAGCAGCGGCGCACGGCAGCGCGGGCGCGATTGCGGGAGGCGCTGGAGATTTACGCCAGTCATCAACACCATCGCGGGGTGGGCAGCGTCTCCATCAATTCCGGACTGCTGCATCTGGACAGCGGCGACCTCGAGTCGGCCGCCGCCGATGCGGTGGAGGCGTTCCGGCAAGGCGAGGAGAAGCACGACTTCATCATCATGGCGCGAGCCCGTGTGCTCCAATGCACCATCGAAAATGCGCGTTTGGACGAGCAGATCGGGCCCAATCCCGCGGAGCAGGCGCAGCGCGCCGCCGGTTTCGCCCATGAGGCGGTGGAGTATGCGCGCAAGACGCAGAATCGCCGGCTGCTGGCGCGCGCGTGCGTCTGCCAGGGGCTGACGTACTCAGGCGAGTATCTGCAGAATCGCGACGAAGCGCTGCGCTGTCTGAACGAAGCTCGCGCGTTATTGAAGGCGGGCGGCCACGATCGCGATCCGGAGTGGGACGATCTGGCGACCCTTGAAGGCAGGCTGCGTGGCGGCGGCGGAATCGATCAGGCATTGCGCGAATGGACTCAGGGCATCACGGGCGACAAGACTTTCCAGCAGATCACCGACGAATTCGCAGCGGTGATCATTCCAAAAGTCTGGGATCGCGAGGAGAGGAAGGTGTCGCGTGTGGCGGACCGGCTCTCGATCTCGCCCAAGAAAGTCCGGCGCATTTTGATCGCGGCGGGCCTGCTGGGCAGGAAGTGAATGGTCCTCCCTTACTCCTGGCCGACCACGGTCTTCTGGAGCGCGGGACCGCGACCCCGAGTGGGACGATCTGGCGAGCCTTGAAGGCAGGCTGCGCGACGGTGGCGGCGGAATCAATTCTTGATCGCGGCGGGCCTGCTGGGCAGGAAGTGACCGACCCGCCCTTACTTCTGGCCGACCACGGTCTTCTGGAGCGCGGGACCGCGACCCCGAGTGGGACGATTTGATCGACCCTTGAAGGCAGGCTGCGCGGCGGCGGTGGACCGGCTCTCGATTTCGCCGAAGAAGGCTCCCTTACTTCTGGCCGACCACGGTCTTCTGGAGCGCGGCTGCGAGGCTTTCGACGGCGTGCTTCTGGTAAGGCTCGGCGTCGGGTTTGGCGAAGGCGGGGCGGGCCGACTGGAGATATTTCTGCGCGGCGGCGTAATCTCCCTCGCGATAGGCGATTTGGGCCTGCGCGAGCGTCACGTTGGCGGCCCAGTCGGGGAAGCCGGCGAGTTGGGCGACGGCCGGAGTATCGATGTTCTGTAAGAGGCGGCCGGCTTCGGCGAACTGGCCGCGATCGATGGCGCAGCTTGCCAGCGTGTAGGCCGCGCCGCCGGTTAAGCCGGCACGGGCTCCGAACGCCTTCAGGGAAGCATCGTACGCTTTCCGTGCGTTCGGCTCGCCCTCGGCGGTGTGGCCGCCGCGGCATTGGGCCAGCGCCGCGTCGGAGAGAGTTGCTACGGCGAAGAAGGACGTGGGCCCCTGCTTGTGCAGGGCGAGATTGTAAATGGCCAGATCGTCGCGCGTGGCGTCGTCCCAGAGTCCGAGCGTGCCTTCGCATTGCGCGCGCGTAGTCAGGGCCTGCATGCTCAACTCGTGATCCGCGCCGAGACGTGCCACGTACTCGGGATAAATCGCCGTGGTCTCCTGAATGGCCTCGCGATTCTTACCTTCGATCATGAAGGCCTGCGCCAGATTCAGGCGGACGCGCAGCACGCTGGCGCTATCCGGTCCGCCGATGCGGGTGAAGGACGCGATCAGTTCGCGAAACAGGCGCTCCGCCTGGGCCCCGTCGCCGAGGCGGATCGAGGCGAAGGCCAGCCGCTGCTTGAACGTAAGACGGGCCAACTCGTCGAACTCCGGCAGTTTCGAGGCGCCATCGTATGCGGCGCCGAATTGCGCGGCGGCCATTTTGGCATCGTTGCCGATCAGCGCGATCATGCCGCGTGCGAAGGCCAGCAAGACGGGCAGGTCGGCGCGCGGCGACTGGATTTGAGCGAGCAGTGGTTCCTGCTGTGCGAGGATGGCGCGGGCGCGAGGCAGCGAGTCCTTTTCATAGGTCCGCGCTTCCATGGCGGCGCGCTGGAACTGGAGCGCGAGGGCGTCCTGCGAAAGGCGTCCTTCGGATTGCAGGAAGAGCGCGGCGGCGCGGTCATACTCGGCGCGCGCGCCGGGGAAATCGCTGCGGTTGTCCAGCGCCTTGCCGATGGTCTGATGGAGCCGGGCCGCGACTTCCGGGGCATTCTGAAATTGGCGGTCGATGTTGGCCGAGGCCTGTTTCACGGCGCTCAGCAGGGTTTCCTGCGATCCGGTTTGGAAAGGATCGCTGCGGCCCAACAGGTCGTTGGCCAGGAAACGATTGACGTCGGCGGCGATGGCGGTCTGGCGATTGGCCCGGTCGCGCTCGCTCACGGCGCGGCTATAAAGGAAGAGGCTGGCGGCCAGGCCCACGATGAGAGCCAGCACGGCCGCGCCAATCCAGGGCCGGCGGACGCGGGACAATTCCAGGCGGCGCTCGGCGACACGGGCTCGTTCCCGCGTCTGGGCCAGTTCATTTCGCTGGACGCGGCGAGCGTCCAACGTCTGGAGGCGCTCAGCCAGGGCCGCGACACTGGCGATCCGGCGGGCCGGATCTCCGCAGGCTGCTTCGGCGATGTCTTCACGCAGCAGCGGATCTGCGATGTCGGTCTCCCATCCGGGCGAGAGCGGCTTGCGAAAATCGCCGGCCAGCATCTGATAGAGCATCACGCCCAAGGCGTAGACGTCGGCCGACGCGGTGGGGGCCTGGCCGGCCAGCACTTCGGGCGGAAGATACATCAGCGTGCCGGTGAGTGCGCCGGTGTTGCCCGTGATGGTCTGCGTCAAGCCGATATTGGTGATACCCAGCGCGACCAGGCGGCTGGGCTCCACCAGAGTCCCGCTGCCGAAATCGGCCACCTTTACTTGCACGCCGCCCTCGGGCCGCGGGGCCATGAGCACGTTGGCGGGCTTAAGATCCTTATGTAGCACGCCGATGCTATGAGCGGCGGCGACTCCGGCGGCGAGGTCGGCCATGGCCTGAAGTCGCTCGGCCAGCGGAATGGCGGAGAGACCGCCTCGCCCTTCGGCCCACTCGGCCATATTCGGTCCGCAGAATTCGCTCTCCAGGTAAAAGGGCTGCGTGTCGAAATTCCAGTCCACGACACGGACCAGATCAGGCCGCTCGCCTAGGGAATCCTTGAGCAGGCGGGCGAGGGTGACTTCGCGTTTGAGGCCCTTCAGGCGGAGCCCATCGGAAGCGAACTTGAAGACTCGCTCTTCGTGCGTCTTCGGATGCTCGGCCAGCCAGACTTCGCTGGATGCCGACGCGTCCAGCTTTCGTACGAAAACCCACCGATCGCGTCCCGGCACTGCCTGTCCGGGAAGGTAGCCCAATTCGCGAACGGGCGGCGGCGTCACGCGCTCAACCTGTACCGGCACTCCGAGCCGATAGCCGAGACGCGGGACCGTGAGGATCACGCTGGGACTCTCGTCGCCCAGCGCCTTCCGCAATTTCGAGACGGCGGTGGCGAGAGAGCCTTCGACCACGGTGACTCCGGGCCATGCCGATTCCAGCAGCTCTTCCTTAGTAACCACCTCGCCGGGGCGGAGGAGCAATTGATAGAGCACCTCAATCGGCTTGGATTCCAGTTCCACGGCGCGGCCGTGGGCGCGCAGTTCTCGACCGGCTTCGTCAAATTCGAAATGCGCGAAGCGGAAGAGGCGGCTTGAAAACTCGATTTCGGGTCGTGTTCGCGCGTTAGATGCCATGGACTTAAGAATCTTTAGAATTCTTGATGGTTTCTTCAGAATACGCTTTTGCTTCTCGTGTCAGCATAATTTGGAGCCGCCCATCCGCACCACTGGTGGGTTTGCTCACGAACCTTGGGGGGACACAATGAGAATCCGCAGGATCCAGTTTCTGACCGCTCTTTTGTGGGCATGCGTACCATGTCTCAGTCAGAACATCACAACCGTGGCAGGCTCCGCAACCTGCTGTAACTCGAACGATGGCGTTCAGGCTACCAGCGCCTGGCTGACTTCGGCTGCCGGCATGACGCTCGACGCGCAAGGGAACATCTACATCTTCGCCGCGGACAAGGTCCGCAAGGTCTCCACGTCCGGCGTGATCACGACGGTAGCGGGCAATGGAAATCCGGGTTATACCGGAGACGGTGGACTGGCGACCAATGCCAGCCTGTTTTCCGCCGGGTCGATTTCCGGACTGGCGGTGGATTCCGGCGGCAACCTCTATATCAGCGACGGTGAGAATCATGTAATCCGCAAGGTCAATACAGCCGGCATCATCAGTACGATCGCCGGCAATGGAACGCCCGGCTTTTTGGGGGACGGCGGACAAGCCACCAAAGCCGAGCTCAACTTTCCCGCGGGGATAGCCCTCGATAGCGCCGGCAATCTCTATATCGCCGACTCCTCCAATAGCCGGGTTCGAAAGGTGACACCCGCGGGAATCATCAGCACGTTCGCGGGGAACGGCAACGTCAGCTATTCCGGCGACGGCGTCCAGGCGACCACCACGGCAGTGGACCGGCCGGAGGGAATCACCGTAGACAGCGCGGGCAACGTCTACATTGCCGAAACCAGCGACAGCCGGATTCGCAAGGTCGACCCCAGCGGCATCATCAGCACGATTGCCGGGCAGACCAAGAAGACCATTGGATTTTCGGGCGACGGCGGCCCGGCCACGGCGGCCACTCTGGCCGGACCCATCGGCATGGTGGTGGACCGTTCGGGCAGCCTGTATTTCGCCGACAATTCGAACGGACGGATTCGCAAGGTGGATGCCGCGGGCATCATCACGACGTACGCGGGCATCACGGGCACCGCCTCGACACCGATCGGCGACGGCGGGCCGGCCACCAGCGCTTACGTGGGGAATACGAAGGATGTGGCGCTGGACGCGGCCGGGAATCTGTACCTGACGAGCAGCGCGGGCGGAGTTGAGCGCATCCGCAAGGTGAGTGCGTCGGCCGGACTTTTGGCCAGTCCCAGTTCGCTGGCGTTTGCCTTCACGATTGGCGGCGCAACTCCGGGCAGCCAGACGGTGAGCGTGAGCAGTTCGGGGGCGGCGGCCAGTTTCACGGCATCGGCATCTACCACGTCGGGCTCCGGCTGGCTGTCGGTGAGTCCCACGAGTGGGGCGACGCCGGGCACGCTGACGGTCTCGGTGAATCCCTCGGGTCTGCCGGGCGGCGTATACCAGGGCGCGGTGACGGTGAGCGCGAACGGCTTGTCGCCCATCTCGTTTTCCGTGAGCCTGACGGTGACGGGCGCAGGCGCGCCGTCCTTCAGCAGCAGCGGCGTCTTCAACGCACTGGGGTATCAGACCAAACTGGCGCCGGGCACGGTCTTTGTAGTGTTCGGTAGCGGCATGGGTCCGGCGGCGCTGGCGGCGGCCTCGGGTCCGAACTACCCCACCACGGTGGGCGGCACTTCGATCACGCTGACGCCGGCCGCGGGAGGTTCCGCGATTAGCGCGAAGATGGTCTACACGTCGGCGGGCCAGGTGGCGGGGCTGCTGCCTTCTTCCATAACGCCGGGCACGTACGCCATGCGCGTGGTGTACAACAGCTTGAGCAGCGCGGCGCAGAATGTCACGGTGGTGGCGCGCAGTTTCGGCATTGCCTCGGCGAATAGTGCGGGGACCGGGACGGCGCAGGCGACCATCGGCAATGTCAACGGCGGCGTGAGCCTGACGCGCTTCACCACCGGCAGTGTGGCCTTCGGCGGACTCACCTGGACGCTGAGTCCGGCGCATCCGGGAGACACGTTGGTGCTGTGGGGCACGGGCGGCGGCGCGGACACGGCCAATGACACGGGCGGCACGTCTGGCGACCAGACGGCAGCCGGCAACTTCCAGGTGATCGTGAGCGGGCGCGCGATCACGCCGTTGTACGCGGGCGCCTCCTCCGGGTATGCCGGGCTGTGGCAGATCAACTTCACGCTGCCTGCCGATATCACGCCGGACTGCTTCGCTTCTGTGCAAGTGAGCGCCGGCGGCGAGTTGAGCAACACGGTATCCATTCCCATCGGGCCGAACGGCCAGAGCTACTGCACGGACCCGCAACTGACTGAGGACCAACTGGCGCTGCTGGATAGCGGCGGCTCCGTCGTGATCGGCGGACTGGCCGTGGATAAGGCGAGCGTCACGCAGCAGATCGCGGCGACACCCGGCGCTACGCCCACGGTGACGACGGCGAGCCAGGAGAGCATCTCGGCGGCCTTCCTGCAATTCTCGGCGGCCGAATATGCGGCCGTATTTTCGGGCATCAAGATTGGCGCGTGCGTAGTGAACGACCGGACGGCGAGCGCCACGGCAAGGAATCCCGCGACGCCGGATGGGTACCTCGATGCGGGCGCGCCACTGCCGGCGAGCGGTCCGGGACTGGCGGCGGGCGCGGGGCTGGCGGTGGTCAGCACGAATCCCGGTCCCATCTACGACCTGCTGCTGACGAACGGGACCATCCAGAGCGGCGGGACGTACACCATCAAGGGAAATGGCGGGAAGGGCGTGGGCGCGTTCAGCGCGTCGGTGAACTTCCCGAATAGCTTCACGGTGACGAATCTGAGCTCTATCAATACGATTGTGCGGAGCCAGCCCTTGACCGTCAACTGGACGGGCAGCGGCTTCGACCAGGTGGAGATCATCGGCAGCACGTACAGCGTGGTGGGTAAGGATGCTTCGAACCAGAACATCCTGCACACGGTGAGTTTCAGTTGCCAGGTGCCGGCGGCGCCGGGCAGCTACACGATTCCGACGGCGGTGCTGGGCTACCTGCTGCCGGAGGGAATCGATGCAGCGAGCCTGGCTACCGGCTCGGCCACATTGGCAGTGGAGACTCTGGCGTCGCAGCCATTCAGCGTCTCGCTGACCGGCGGCGGCAAGGTAGCTTTCGCCGGATTCTCGGCGATTCAAGCCTACTCGAAGAACGTTTCAGTTCAGTAAGTCAGGACCACGGGGGACATCGACATGAAAAATATCTTCAGAGAGTTGGGGTATGTTCTGGTGATGTGGGCGCTGTGCGGCACCTGCCGCGGACAGGCCATCATTACGACGGCGGCGGGTACGGGAACTACGGGCTTTTCCGGCGATGGCGGGCCGGCGAGCAGCGCCAAGCTCGGTGCGGGGCCGGGAACCGGGGCGATTCTGACCGTGGCGACGGACAACAATGGCAACCTGCTGATTGTGGACGGCGGCAATCGCCGCATTCGCAAAGTGGCTGCCGATGGAACCATCACGACGATTGCCGGTGGCGGCGGCGCCACCACGGATGGCGGACCGGCGACGGGCGCCTCCCTTTTTCCGGGGAGCGTCTCAGTGGACGCGGCGGGCAACTTGTATATCGCGCAGGGCGCGAGCATTCGCAAAGTGAATACCTCCGGGGTGATCAGCACGATTGCGGGTGGGCCGTTTCCGGGCTACTCGGGCGATGGCGGCCCGGCGCTGGCGGCGACTATGTTCTGCACCAACGCGGTCGCGGATTCGGCGGGGAACGTTTACCTGGCTGACACGATCAATCAGCGCATCCGCAAGGTGGATACCGCGGGCATCATCACGACGGTGGCGGGCAACGGCCAGCAGGGCTACAGCGGCGACGGCGGTCCGGCGACCAGCGCGAAACTAGCTCTGCCACAGGGTGTGGCGGTGGACACCGCGGGCAACATTTACTTCGCCGACAATGCCACCCATATTCGCAAGGTGGACACCAGCGGCATCATCACGACAGTGGCCGGGAACGGCACGGCGATCGCGGTGGGCGATGGCGGTCCGGCGACCAGCGCCGGTATGACGCCGACGTGGGTGACGGTGGATAACGCCGGGAATCTGTACATCGCCGATACGGGTGGCAGGCGAATTCGCAAGGTCAACACCAGCGGCATCATCAGCACACTGGCGGGCGGTGCGTTGAACACGGGTCTGGGAAATGGCGACGGCGGTCCGGCGACGAGCGGTGTACTGGTTACCGTGAGCAGCGTGGCGGTGGACGCGGCGGGCAACGTGTACATCGGCGATCCGGGAGCGGACCTTGTGCGCAAGGTCTCCTCGGGCGCGGCGGCTTCTCCGATCACGGCGTCGCCTTCGACGCTTTCCTTCTCGGTCAATGTGGGAGCGGCGGCGCCTCCGAGCCAGATGGTGGTGATTATCAGTCCGGGGAGTTCGCTCACATTTACGGCGGCGGCGTCGACCACGTCGGGCGCGGGTTGGCTCTCGGTGAGTCCCACGAGCGGCAACGCGAACAACACGCTGACGATCTCGGTGAATCCGGCGGGGCTGGCCGCGGGAGTCTATAACGGTACGATCACGATCACGCCGAGCGGCGCGGGCAACACGCCGGCGACGGTGCCGGTGAAGTTTACGGTGAATGCCGCGACGTCGCAGGGCATCATCTCCACGGTGGCGGGCAACGGCTTCATTCCGTATTCGGGTGAAGGCGGCGCGGCCACGAGCGCGGCGGTAGGCGTGAGCGCGGTGGCCGTGGACGGGTCGGGCAACCTGTATATCGCGGATACGATCAGCAATAAGATTCTGAAGGTGACGCCGGGCGGCACGATTACGACTCTGGCCGGCAATGGCGCGACCACCTATGCGGGCGACGGAGGACCGGCTACGAAGGCGTCGTTCTTCAGTCCCTCGGCGCTGGCGGCGGATAACGCAGGCAACGTTTATATCGCCGACAGCCAGAACAATCGCGTGCGGAAAGTGGATTCCTCGGGAACCATCACGACCGTGGCGGGGAACGGGAGCCTGGGCTTGGCCGGTGACGGAGGACCGGCCAAGTCCGCGTCGCTGTGGCTTCCCTCCGGCCTGGCATTGGACAGCGCGGGGAACCTGTATATCGCGGACACTACGAATGGCAGAATCCGCAAGGTAGACACGAGCGGAACCATCCGCACCGTAGCGGGCGGCGCGCTGCTTCCCGGATTTTCGGGCGACGGCGGCGCGGCGACCAGTGCCGGTCTGTTTCTGCCCGGCGGCGTGGCGGTGGACGGGGCAGGGAATCTGTACATCGCCGACATCGGCAACAACCGGGTGCGAAAAGTGAATGCCGCGGGCATCATCAGCACGGTGGCGGGTAACGGCAACAGGGGCTTTTCGGGCGATGGCGGGAGCGGCACGGCGGCCATGCTGAACTTCTCCGGCGCGCACGCGGGGCTGGGAGTGGACGGCGCGGGGAACCTGTACCTTCCCGACATCGCGAATAACCGGGTGCGCAAGGTGGACGGGTCGGGCGTGATTACCACGGTGGCGGGGAATGGCATCGCGGGCTTCTCCGGCGACAGCGGGCCGGCGACGAGCGCCGGGTTAAGCAGTCCGAACGATGTGGCGGTGGATAGTTCGGGCAACCTCTACATCGGCGACGGGAAGAATAACCGGGTGCGCAAGGTGACCCTGCCCGCGGCCAGCGCGACGCCGAGTATCGCGACCAACGGAATCGTGAACGGGGCCAGTTTTCAACCCGGCATCGTGCCCAATTCCTGGGTGACCATTCAGGGCAGCAACCTGGCGGCAGGCACGGACACGTGGAACAACTTCATCGTGAACGGCAAACTACCGACGACGTTGGACGGGGTGACGGTGAGCATCGGCGGCAAGCCGGCGTATCTGGATTACATCAGTCCGACGCAGATCAATCTGCTGGCTCCGGATGTGCCTGGAGGCTCGGCGCAGGTGACGGTGACGACTCCGGCGGGCACAAGTTCGACGTTCACCGTGGGCGTGAGCCAGTACGGTCCGGCCTTCTTCCCGTGGCCGGGTAACCAGGCGGTGGCCACGCGTTCGGACTTCAGCTTCGCGGTGGCGAACGGGAGTTTCCCGGGCGTGACGACGACGGCGGCCAAGCCGGGCGACGTGATCATTCTGTGGGGCACGGGCTTCGGTCCGACGACGCCGGCGGCTCCGGTAGGAGTGCAGTTGCCCGCCGACCAGACTTACTCGGCGAGTACGCTGCCGACGGTGAAGATCAACAATGTGACCGCGACCGTGTACGGCGCGGCGCTGGCTCCGGGTTTCGCCGGGCTGTACCAGGTGGCGATTCAGGTGCCGACGTCGCTAGCCGACGGCAGCTGGCCGGTGATCGCAACGGTAGGCGGGGTGTCGTCGCCCAGCGGAGTGGTGCTGGCGGTGCAAAAGTAGCGGGGACCGCCGGCGTCCCATTCTTCATGCCACACGGCAAGCCGCGATAGTTCAGAATTGAGTTATGGGAACTGGAGTTTGGCTTGCGGGGGGACGGCTGCCGATTTCGGCGAATCCTCCGCTGGGACGGCTGATGGAGGGGGTGGAGCGAGTAGCGTCCATTCGGGCCGAGATCGCGAGCGCGGCTAAGGTGGCGACCATGCCGCCGGTCGAGATCGTGCCGTATATCTGGACTCGCGATCGCGTGCTGATTTGCGGTCGCGTGACGGCGCTGCGGCAGGGCGAGAGCGCGGCTTTCGGTGTGCAGTTGCCGGCGCCTACGGCGCTGTGTACCGATCGCGCGGCCGTGCGCGCCTTGCTGGTCCACGAATTCGCGCACTGGTTCTACATCGCGACGCGAGTGGTGAACGGGTCGGAGTCCGGCGAGAAATCGGACGGGACTTTGGACCTCCGCAACGAGGGACTTTCGGAAGCAGACACGCAGATCGACGCCTGGGATTGGTTCGGCGAAGAGGATGCGCGCGGCTTCATCCAGCACGGCGATTCGGCGACGCTGGGCATTTCCAGCCAGGCGGCCGGACTGGAGACTCAGTTCTATGTGGTGAGCCCGCGTATGGGAGACGCCGTTGGGAGCATCGGGATCAGTGACGACGTGCGGGCGCACATTCGCGGCTTGCGCGAGCAGCGGACGGGCGGGCGCTTATAAGGTCTCTACGGGCGAAGGAAGAGGAGTTCGCCGCGCTGAAGTTGGCGGATTTGGGGACGGTCGAGGCGTGGCGACATGATCCCGGTGCGGGCGTGCGCCGAGGAGTGGAGCAACAGGTGGCCGATCTCGTGGGCCATGGAGGCGGCGAGGACTTCGGTGACCGTGGCGTCGAGGTTGCGGGCGGCGGCTTCGACCTGCGGCAGAAAGACGGCGGCGTAACTGTCCTCGGGTTTTTCGGACGGGACGAGCAGGGCGAATCCGGCAGTGTCCAAGGGGAGACGCTGGGGCCGGCTGCTTAAGATTTGTAACCAATAATCGGGCGGCAGCGAATCCACGAACTCAAGCCTCACACCGGATTTCCGGAAAAGCGCGACGACCATGCCTTGGGCGTCGGACCGTACTTTTGGCGACAACCCGGCCATATCGACCAGGCCGACGCGGACGACCGGCAGCGACTGGGACGCGTTTGCGACCCGCAATAGCAGCAGAAAAAACAAGGCGGCAATTCCCCTCATGGCACTGCAATTGTGGGGTTTGGGCGTGCGTACCTCGATACCGCGGCGATCATTTGCGAGTCATAGCGCAACAACATCGGGGTTTGATCGTCCAATGACCAACGGGCGATCGACGCCAGGAGGATGCTGTGTCGAGCAAATCATTTCGTGGAGTGCGGCTGGTGCAGTTCGGGGAATTCGAGTTCGACGTGCGGGCGGGGGAACTGCGGCGAGGCCAGGAAAAGGTGCGGTTGCAGGAGCAGCCCTACCGGATTCTGACGATGCTGTTGGAGCGTCCCGGGGAAGTGGTGCTGCGAGAGGAAATCTGCAAGCGCCTCTGGCCGAACGGCACGGTGGTGGAAGTGTCGCACGGCATCAACGCGGCGGTGTTGCGGCTGCGCGAGGCTCTGGGGGATTCGGCGGCCGAGCCCCGCTTTATTGAGACCGTTGCGCGGCGCGGATACCGGCTGCTGGCACCCGTCGGGGTGGAGAGGTCCGAGGCGCCGGCCTTCTCGGCAGGCCAGATGGCTTCGCATTTTCGACTGGAAGAAATGCTGGGGCGCGGGGGGATGGGCGTGGTTTACCGGGCGGAGGACCTGACCCTGAATCGGCTGGTCGCGGTCAAGTTTCTGGCGCCCGAGATGGCCGGCGATCCCCTGGCAGTGAGCCGTTTCCGGCGGGAGGCGCGCACCGCTTCGGCATTGAACCATCCCAACATCTGTACGGTCTATGCGGTGGAGGAATGCTCCGGGCAGCCGGTGATTGTGATGGAACTGCTGGAGGGTCGGACGCTGGAATCCATCCTGGCCGAAGGACCGCTGCCGGTGGAAAAGGCGCTGCCGATGGCGCTCCAGATGGTGGCCGCGCTGGAGGCGGCTCAGCGGAAAGGAATCGTACACCGGGACTTGAAGCCGGGGAATGTGATGGTGACGCCGTTCGGCGTGAAAGTGCTGGACTTCGGCTTGGCGAAGCAAACGGTGACAACTCAGTCGTCGAGCGCGCGGCGGGTCTCGGGTGCGGCGTCTCTGGTGGGAACGCCGAATTACATGGCACCGGAGTTGTTTCAGGGCAGGGAAGCCGATGGGCGGAGCGATCTGTATTCGTTCGGATTGATGCTGTTCGAAATGCTGGCTGGCGGACCGTCCGGTGCGCATCTGGGCCGTGCGCTTCCGGCGGCGGCAGCGGATCTGGAGCCGGTGATCCGGCGCGCGTTGCAGGCGAATCCCGAGGAGCGGTGGCAGTCGGCGGGAGATCTGAAAGCGGCGCTGGAGTGCGCGGCGGCGGCGCGGACTTTGCATCCGGCGATCCGGCGGCCGTTTGCGGAAAGGATGGCGCCGTTTGGCGCGGCTGCGGCGGTGGTAGCAGTGATCGCGTTTTGGATCTGGAATAGCGCGCCCATGCGACCTATGGCCGCCCGGCAAGCATCACCGCGTACCAGCGTGCAACCGCCGGCGGCTCCCGCGGTTCGGCTGCCTGGGATGAAACCGGAAGCATCCGGAAGGTTGAACCTGTCGCCAGACGGCCGTTTGCTGGCCTTTGCGGCGGGGGGCGAGATTTACGTGCGAACGATCGCCGGTGGGGAGAGCCGCCTGGTGGTTTCGGAAGGAGGAACGGCGGGCACACCCTTCTGGTCGCCGGATGGCCGCTGGCTGGCCTACACGAAGGGAGGCGGACTCTACACGGTTGCGGCGAAGGGCGGGACGCCGCGAAGGCTGGGGGGTGTGAACACCAATATTGCCGGGACTTGGGGGCCGGACGGAACGATTCTGATTGGAGAAGTGCGGGGCGGCCTGCTGGCGTTCTCATCGACTGGGGGGCCCTCGCGCAGGGTGACGACGCCGGACGCGAATCGCGGCGAGACACGGCATCTGTTGCCGCAATTCTTGCCGGGGGGCCGGGCTTTCTTATATACGGCGGGTTCGGACCAGCCGGACGGTAGCGCGCTCTATGCGGGGTCGCTCGATTCGAACTCACGGGTGCGGATTATGGCCGTAGGGTCGGGGGCGACGTTCGTAGTGAGGTCGGGTTCGAAGGGTTATCTGGTGTTCCACCGGGATGGCTACCTGATGGCGCAGCCATTCGATGCAGGGCCGCTGCGCACGGAAGGCGGTGCCGTCCGGCTGGCGGGTCCGGTAAACGGAGCGACCGCGGCGGCGGCTTCGGGGATCGGGATTGCCGAGGCGTCGGTGACGGCGTCGACTTTGGTGTATCGTCCGGCAACTTTGAGCAGGCGGATTTTGCCCGCGGCGTTTTCAGCGGGTGCTAGAGGGGACGTCGTGGTGGTGAAGGACTGGATGGACGGCCTGCGATTCTAGTTGGCTTTCGCGGTGCATCGAGGGTCGGCGATTTCGACGCGGCGGTTTTTGGAGCGACCCTCGTCGCTGCCATTGTCGGCTACCGGCTTGGTCTTGCCGTAGCCTTTGGCGGTGAGCCTGTCGGCGCCGACACTGTGTTGCACCAGCCACGACTGAACGGCTTTCGCGCGCGCTTCGGAGAGCGTCTGGTTGTAGGCATCATTGCCGACATTATCGGTGTGGCCCTGCACTTCCAGTTTGAGAGCTTTGTCCGCGGTGAGCAGGCTGGCTACCTGCTGGAGCACTCCATCTGAGGTGGGCTGCAGTGTGGATTTGTTGAAATCGAAGAGCACGCCGTAGAGCGCGACGTGGCAGGTTTTGGCGAGACTTCCACCGAGGTCAGAGCCGGCATCGGCGACGATGATGCTGAAGCCGGCTTCCACGGGGGACAGGTAGGCCCAAATGTTGCGGCCGTTTTTCCCGTAGTGAGCTTTGAGGATGCTGGTGTGGTCCTCAGCGATGAGCCAGCCGGCTTTGGTGAAGGCATCGCGGTAGACGGAGACGAGCATCAGGTTTGAAAGAGCCGGAAAATAATAGTCGCGAACCAGACTGTGCGTGGCCACCAGTTCCTGTTGAGTGGCTCCTTTGGGCGTCACGAAGAAGCTGCCATTGTCCGGTATTCCGCGATGGAATTTGGAGCCGGGCAGGGGCATCAGGTACGGAAAATCTCCGGTATCCGGCGCCATTTGTTCGGGAGTGGCGGCAGGCGCCGCGAGGGTGAGGGAAATCGGGGGCGGAGCCACTTCGATCACGTCCAACCGGAAGATCACCGGGAAGCCATCATCATCCAGATTGATCCAGGCCTCCACCCCGTTTTGTGAGTAGTGGAGCACCTCCAGAAAGCCGCCAGCCCGATATTCTTTGGCCACGGTCCAGCCGTTCTTCAGGAAGGCAGGCTTGGCGGCATCCCACTCGGTTACGGCGTTGGTCTTCTTTCCGGTGTCGGCAATGATGTACCAATGCTTGCCCTGTCTGGCGGGTCCAGTGTCGCGGTTCGGCGGAAACTTCACCTCGTTCCACGCCTCATGGGGAATGTTCTTTCTGACATTCCAGATGCCGGTAAGGAAGGAAAGTTCGGCAGGCGGTTCCGAAACCACCGATTGTCCGAAAGCGGATGCCGCGAGCACGAAGAGAGCGGCGAAGGTAGCGCGCATAGCCTCTTGAGGCTACCAGAATTTGGTCGCGTCTTCTTTCGTGGTGAGCGTGGGACCGTTGCTGAGCAGAGTGACGGCGGACTTCAGGCCGGGAGCGAGCGAAAGGAAGGCGGCGCCGCCGGGCCACGGAATGGAATTGCGGAGCGTGACGTTCTTCGAGTTGTCGAGGCGGACCACGGGAAGGTCGGCCTTGGGACTGCGCGTCTGCAGGCCGTCGAGGTCGAGATCCACCGAATCGCGAATCAGGAACGGCACGCCGGATTCGGCATTGATGCGGATGTTGTGCAGTTCGAGTCCCTTGGTGTTGTAGGCGCGGAGTCCTTCTTTGGAATTGGCGATGATGTCGGTGAGGCGGAGTCCTTCGATGGGCATTTCCGGCAGTCCTTCGATGTTGACGGCGGTGCGGCAGCGATTGATGGTCACACCGGAGATGGCGATGTTGCGGAAGACGGGTGTGCGCGCGGAGACAGGCTCTTCGGGGGCGCGAGTGTAGTAGTTGGTGACCTCGATGGCCGCGTTAGGCGTGTCTTCGATAATCCAGTTCTCGAAGCGAATGTTCTCCAGCAGGCCGCCGCGTCCGCGCGTGCTCTTGATGCGAATGCCGCGATCCGTGCCTTGCGCGACGATGTTGCTGGCGACGACGTTGCGGATTCCGCCGGAAGTCTCGCTGCCCAGCACGACCGCGCCGTGGCCGTGGTGAATGGTGCAGTTGGTGATGGCGACGTCCTCCGTGGGACGATTGACGCGCTGGCCATCGGCATCCTTGCCGCTCTTCAGGCAGATGGAATCGTCGCCGGTATCGAAGTAGGAATCGGAGATGCGGACGTGGCGGCAGGAATCTATATCGACGCCGTCGGTGTTGGCGCCGGGAAAGCTCTCGACGATCACATTGCGGATCACGACGTTTTCGCAGTAGAGCATGTGCAGCACCCACATGGGGGAGCCGACAATGTGAATGCCTTCGATGAGGACGTTCTTGCTTTCGACGGGACGAATGAAATCGGCGCGCAGGGAAAGTTCACCGGTGCGGCGGACCTCGTCGGGGACGGCGGAATGCTTTTCGAGCAGGGCGAGGAGACTGGTCCATCCAGCGCGATAGGACGGGTCGGCGACGAGTTTGCGCCACTCGGAATTGTCGGCGGTGATGGTGCCGCGGCCGGTGATGGCGACGTCCTGGAGGTTGTGACCGCCGATCATGGCGGCGGGGGCGCGGGTTTCGACGCCTTCGAATCGGCTTTGCACCAGCGGGTATTCTTCGCGATTGGCGGCGAAGCGGATGGTGGCGCCGGCGTCGATCTGCAGGGTCATATGGCTGACCAGTTCGATGGCGCCGGAGACGTATTGGCCGGCGGGTACGATGACGGTGCCGCCGCCGACTTTGGCACAGGCTGCAATGGCGGCGCGGAAGGCCGCGGTGGAACTGGCCGAAGCGTTGCGTTTGGCGCCGTAATCGAGCACGTTGAAAGACTGTGCGGCCAGCGGCACGGCGGCGGCGGCGAGGAGGAGCAGCGCGGCGAGAAAATTGCGGTTCACGCCATCCAGTATAGAAGACCCGATTATAATTGTGTTTCCATGAAACGCTTCCTGTTTTCGATGGCCTGCCTGTTTGTCGCGCTGGCGCGGGCGCAAGGTCCCACGGCCGCGCGGCGTCCACGAGTGCTGGCTTGGGCGGATACCATGACGTCGTATCAGCACGATTCGATTTCGCACGCGCTGGCCACCATGGAGCGGCTGGGTCGCGAATCGGGCGCTTACGATCTCTACATCCGCACGGATTCGCAATGGATTACCAGGCAGCCGGTGGCGGCCCCGGCGCGGAATGCGCGCAATCTGGATTACTTTGACGCCATCCTGTTTTATGGCACGGGCGACAACTTGAATGAGCAGCAGAAGAAGGATCTGCTGAGTTTCATTCACGACGACGGCAAAGGCTTCGTGGGCGCGCACACCGGCGACGACGCGTTTTTCGACTGGCCGGAATTCGCTGAGATGATCGGCGGCTGGTTCGACAATCATCCGTGGGGCGTGTTCGACGCGCCGGTGGTGGTGGAGATGCCCGGCTTCCCGGCGATGCAGGGCTTTCCGAAGAGCTTCACGATTCGCGACGAGATTTACGAACACAAGAACTTCTCGCGCGAGAAGGTGCACGTGCTGGCGAGTCTGGACGCCGCCAAGCTGGACTATACCAAACCGAACATCCATCGGAAGGACCACGATTTTCCGGTGGCTTGGGCAAAGATGTACGGCAAGGGCCGCGTCTTCTATTCCACCTTCGGCCACGCGGACGAGACTTGGGACAATCCCATGGTCCAGAAAATGTATTTGGAGGCGCTGCGTTGGGCGCTGCGCCAGTCCGGAGAAGATTTGAAGTAGAGCCGGCAACGCCGGTGTATCGCAGGAGGATCATCAGCAACATGGCCCGGAAGATCGCAGGAAAAACGAGAGCGGCCCGGACGCGATGCCGCCAGCCAAGTTCTAAGCCGGGAAGCGAAGCGGGGGACAAAGTCGCCTCCACGTCGACCGGCGTTTCGGGTGCTTACAGCCTCAAGCTCTGGTTCGACGGACATGGCGCACACGTCTTTGACGTCGAGAACGACGCCGTTCCATTTCTGTGGGATGCGGTGCAGAAGCCGGAAGGATGGATGGTCTTCGACGCAATCACGCACCGGGTCGCCGTCAATAAGAAGCATCTTCTGTGCTCCCAGTTCCTGGTGGACTATGGTTTCGTCGGAGTCATGGTCGACCGGGACGACATGTGTGCGGTGGACCTCTATTATGAGGGGCAGACCGAACCGATCAGCTTCGGCTTCGAATACGAGCCCGGGATGAAGCGGGAGAAGGGGAGCGACGATGCGGACAACTGCCCGCTCCAGCAGATGTTCGAGAAGTTGCGGGGATATGAGAACGACGAAATGTCGGACCGGGCTGTCGGCACGTTCCCTGACGTGGACAACGAAAGCGTCTTCTTTCCTCTGAAGCACGTCTGCATGATCCGCGTGCCACTGCAGGCGTGGGGCCAAGGTCCCGATCCGGACAAACTCGAGCCGGGGGAGGACTTTCCGATTGCGGACGAATATCCAAACGACGTCGGCGAGCCACCATTCTGACCGGCGAAGATCCGCGGTGTCTTTTCGGTGAATCCCGGATCCCGTTATTTGCGCGCGGCCCGTTCCACCGCTTCCATGAGGCGAAGAGTGTTGCCTCCATAGATTTTCCGAATTTCGGGGGCGGTGTAGCCTTCCTGCAGCAGCGCGCGCGTGAGGTTGGGCCATTTGTCGACGCTGTCGAGATCGACAGGGGCGCAATCGATGCCGTCGAAATCGCTGCCGAGACCCACGGCGTCAACCCCGGCGAGGGCGACGACGTGGTTGATGTGCTGGACCACATCGGCGAGTGTGGCGCGGGGATTGTTGGCCGTGCCTAGGGCCTCCCGGGCTTCGCGCATGGCGCGCTGAATGCCGTCGGGTTCCCCGGCGTACTTCTTCATGAGCGCGTCGCGGATGGGGATCATTTTCGCCGAGGTAGCCGCGCCGGCCTTGAAGACATCGGGATTGAGAAAGCCGCACGAGAAATTGATCTGGATGACGCCGCCTTTTTTGGCGAGCGCCTGAATCATTTCGTCGGTCATGTTGCGCGGCGCGGGCGAGATGGCGCGGCATGAGGAGTGCGAAGCGAAGATAGGAGCTGTGCTGGTTTCGAGAGCGTCGTAGAAAGTCTTGTCCGACACGTGCGAGATATCCACGATCATGCCGAGGCGGTTCATCTCGTGCACGACCTCTTTGCCAAGCGGCGACAGGCCGTTATTGGGCTTATTGGCATCGGCTGAGGAGTCGGCCCAATGATTGCTGTTGTTATGGGTCAGGGTCATGTAGCGGACGCCGAGGGCGTAGTAGTCGCGCAGCAGGCGCGGGCTGTCCTCGATGGCGTGTCCACCTTCAATGCCCATCAGGGCGGCGATCTTGTGCAGTTTGCGCGCGCGGCGGATATCGGCGGCGGTTGTGGCGAAGAGAAAATCGTTGGGATATTTGCCGGCGATATCGGTACGCACGGTATCGATCATGTCGAGCGTGCGATGGGCGGAATGGTTTCCCTCGGTATAGCTGCCGGCCACGTAGACGGCGAAGAACTGCGCGCCCATGCCGCCCTTCTTCATGCGCGGCAGGTCGGTGTGATGGTCGGTATTGGGTTTGCCGATATCGAGTCCGGCGACCGTGGCGCTGGTGACGTCGTTATGGGTGTCGATGAGAATGGCGGAGTTGTGGACGCGCATCACTTCGGCCTCGGTGACGGTCCGTTTTTGGCGGCCGGGAGGCTGCGCGAAGAGGATGACGGCGGACAGTCCGCAGGCCAGAGAAGCTCGCACGAAGCAGATCATTTTGCGGGGAGTATAGCACGGAAGAGCAGGAATCGACCGATTTGTACGGGCGGTCCGACGGGGCTATAGAGCGCCACTTTTCGCGAGTCCTCGGCGCAATCGAGACAGAGTACGGCGCAGGGCGAAGGCGTGTCGAGAGGTGTGTAGCGGACGGTGAGATTCTCGACGCCGGTATGGAAGAAGCGGACGGCGGGAGTGCGCTCGCGGAGCATCGCCTGGAACGGATATTCGAGCTGGTTATGGCTGATATCGATACCGACCCGCGTGCAGCCGGTGGCAGCCGTGAGCTCGACGGCGGGGAAATAAGAGGCGCGATTGTCCCACTGCACCATGTCGCGGAAGTAATTCTCGTCGCGCGATGAGGTGAAAAGCGAGTGGGGACCGGTGAGTGGACGGGTCCAGTTATCCAGCAATGGGAGACGCGCGCCGCTGAGGAGGAACAGGCAGAGCAGGGCCGCGGCGCCGACGGGCAGCGCTTCGAGCAGCGCGGCGGCAACGGGTGCGGCGAGGGCGAACAACGGGAGTTCCAGGCGCACCATGTACTGCTGCCACTTCAGATAAAAGCAGAAAAGCAGGAAAGCCGCGATCAGTCCGGAAGAGTAGAGGATCCAGACGCGGCGGCGCGTGAAGGCGGCCATGACCATGGCCGCGACGATGAAGAGCAGGTGCCATCGATTGTTGGCATTGGCTTCGTGATTGGCGTTGCCCGGCGGCACATAGCGGCCGTCGAACCAGGTAGTATCGCTATCCTGCGGGTCCATCCCGAGCGCGTGATGGATGGCGAGAACGGAGTTGTAGACTTTCTGGTTCCATTGCGGACTGCGGCCGCCGAGTTGTTCGGACGCGTGACGCAGCCCGTTGGAAATGGTGGACCGGAGGCCGGGATGCTCGTTGCGCCAACGGTAGACGCCATCGCCGTGGGCCGAGTCGGGGCCGAGCGGAGAGCCGGTGAGCCTCAGGTTTCGCGCAAATTGCGGGCCATTTACCAGGAGAATCCCGAAGGCGGCCCACGCGGCGGCGCGCGCCAGAGAGGGAGGCCTGCGGAGCAGGAGAATGGCGAGGAGCAGAGGCGGCGCGAAGAGGTAGGCGGTCGCCTTGGTGGCCAGCGCAAGAGCGAGTGCGAGTCCGGTGAACGGCGTGTTCCGGCTGGCGGCGAAGTAGGCCAGGCAAACCAGCCAGAGGGCCAGCATCCAGTCATTCTTCGCGCCGGACGCCTGCAGGATTCCGTTGGGAAGCGTGGCGCAGAACAGGGCGGCGAAGGCTTGCGCGCGGGTGCCGAGTCCGAGCGCTCCGGCCAGCGAGGTCACGCCAACGATGGCGGCGAGGAAGGCCGCACAGGTGACGAGATTGATATAGCGATCGCCGCCCGAAAGCAGATAGGTGTGCAGGTAAAAGTACTCAGTCAACGGTTGGAGGCTGATCTGGTTGAAGTACGGCGTCGGGAAAAAGGCCACGCTGCCGGCCTGCGCCCAATAGACCACGCGAGGCATGTGGTACGCCATGGCATCGGCGGAATTCGGTGGGCTCACGGCGGCTGTGACGGCCACAATCGCCACGATCACAGCGATGACAACGCCGATCACCGTCTCCACGGGTCGAAAGTTGAGGCGAGGCAGGCGAGGCCTCCGGCGCAGCCAGAGCGCCGCGACCGCAAGCGTCACGAACCACGCCAGAATCAACGGGGCGCGTTGCAGCCAGTGAAAAGCGCCGAGGACTTCGGTAATCAGCACCGTGGCCACCGCCAGTAGGACGCAACCTCGCAGGAACAGGTCTCGCAAGAGCCATTTTATCGGAATGGAATCTCACCACGGAGCGTCTGGCCGGCGGTGTTGCGGCTGCAGCGGCAGGCCGCCGGGAAGAGGGGGATAAGCGGGCGGTGGGTGGGCACTCACGGTGTTTGCGTCACAGGAGGCCATTCGCCGATTGCTTCGGCTAGGCGCGACCCCGGCGCTGCGCATCGAACATAACACGCACGGCCTCGACGGCCGCTCAAAACCGGAACTTTCTGCTTTGCCTTGACGGCATCGGACCGGGCGGTGGGGGCCGCGTGTCGAACCGTCGGATTGATGAGAAGACGCAGGCGCGAGTCATCGAGCGGCTGAAGCACTCACGGTGTTTGCGTCACAGGAGGCCATTCGCCGATTGCTTCGGCCAGGCGCGACCCCGGCGCTGCGCATCGAACATAGCACGCACGGCCTCGACGGCCGCTCAAACCGGAACTTTCTACTTTGCCTTGACGGCATCGGACCGAGCGGTGGGGGCCGCGTGTCGAACCGGCGGATCGACGAGAAGACGCAGGCGCGAGTGATCGAGCGGCTGAAGCACTCACGGTGTTTGCGTCACAGGAGGCCATCGCCGATTGCTTCGGACCCAACCCCGCCGCCTTGGCGCTGCGCATCGAACATGTCACGGGCGGCCTCGACGGCCGCTCGAAAGCGGAACTTTCTACTTTGCCTTGACGGCATCGGACCGAGCGGTGGGTGCGAAAGCTACAGGTGCACATAACGGGGCCGCGTGTTGAACCGGCGGATCGACGAGAAGACGCAGGCGCGAGTCATCGAATTGCCGAAGCCGCCGGAACTGGCGCTCATTCGCCGATTGCTTCGGAGCCAACCCCGCCGCGTCGCGACCCCCGTGGCCGGTGCAGGTAAAACGCTTCTCCTACCGGGCTTGTATCCCGCGAATGGCCGTCTCGGCCGCGCGAGTCAGACTGATGGGCGGCATCAAACCGAATCCGCGACTATGCTGCGCCAGATTCTCCTGGCCCGACGCAGCGATCTTGCGCAGCGCAGGCAGATCGGCGGCGTCGCCGTGCAGTCCTATAATCCGCATGGCATACAGCTTGTCGGGCACCTGCGCGCTATCCAGCAGATTGCGCGCCACTTTCAGCGCGCCCACCGAATCGAGAGCGGCCAGCCGATCCAGCGCCATGTCCCCGACCATGCCGCCTTTTCGCGCCAGCGTCGCCAGATACGGAACCACTTCCGGGCCCGCATACTCGCTCAATCCCGCGAGTGCGTTGGTGGCGACCAGCATGTTTTCATCCTCCGCGGCGCGGCTGAGCGGTTCCAGGAAATCCGGATTCCGGAACGTGCCGAGTTGCCGCGCGGCCGTGGCCCGGACCTGCTCCGTGGTGCTGGCCAGCGCTTCTTTCAGCGGCCCCGCGGCGCCGGCGACGCGCAAATTTTCAGCGGCGCAACTCAACAAGTCCGCATCGTCCAGCGCGCGACTCATCGCCGCGATGGTCTCCGCATCCTTCGCCCCGCGCAATTCGAAGCAGGCGCCGGCGCGCTGCGTCGGGCTCAGCTTGTTGTCGAAGAGCCGGTCGAGCGGTGACGATCCAGCCGAGAGCGCGGCGGCGCAAAACAGCAAAGCCATCGATGTCTTCATTGGGATGCCCTCTCGAGTGCCTGGGAAATGGCCGCGGCGTGTTGGCGGAACAGAGGCTCCGGCGTCTTCAGCGCCAGCGCCTTTCCCATATACTGCTGTGCTTCGGCGTATTGACGATTCTTGTAGAGAGCCCACGCCAGCGCATCGTAGCTGTAGATATCGCGCCGGAACTGCAACTCGCCCCGAGCCAACTGCAGGGCGCGGTCGAGATGGACATCGTGATCCGCGAAGGCGAATACCAGGTTTCGATTGGCGGTCTCTCCGGTGGCCTGCGAGACGCGATCGATCACGTTCAACAGGTCCATCTGCTTTTGCGCCAGCGCCGGCTGTCCGGTCTTCCGGTACAGGTCGAAAAGCGCGGCCGCATAGTCGGGCAGCGGAGTGATTTCCTGGGCACGCTTATAGCTGTCGATCGCCGCCTTCAGGTCTCCCGACTCTGCCTGCGTCTTAGCCAGGCCGGCGTATGCGGAATGGTATCCGCGGAAGGTGCGGAGCGCGCTCGTGAACCACTGCGCGGCTTCCTTCGTCTGGCCCGTCTTGAAGTAAATGTTGCCCAGGTCGACCATGCACCAGGCGACGTTTTCGGGTGAACTGCTGCCGGATTCAATGGCCTTCTTCATGATCTCGATGGCCCCCGGGACGTCGTTGAACAGGAAGTGGAAGTGCGCGGCGCGATTGTAACTGGCCAGGTCGGGACGTAGCGTCACCATCTTCTGATAGGCATCAGCCGCGTCGTTATACTCGCCCATTTCGGTGAGCGCGTCGCCCAGCGTGCCCCAGTTCCACGGGTCGGCGCCATCCATTTTGATGAGCCGCCGCGAGGCTTCGGCCGCTTGCGCGAACTGATGCCGCTCCAGTTGCGTTTCGATCAGCAGCCGGCGCGCCTCATACCGCGTATTGTCCGCCGAGACCACGTTGTCCAGGATGGCGGCCGCGCGTTCCATATACGAATAGTCGGTGGTCTCGCGCGTCTTCTGAATGTAGGCGCCGGCCAGCAGCACCTGATAGTGCGGATCGTCGGGCTTGGTCTTCGACATCAGGCTGTACATGCCGATGCGGTCGTCGGTGCTCATCGTGGCGACGTGCTCGGCGAGCGCGCGGTCGGAGAGCGCGCCCAGGATGCGATCGGCGGTGGAAGACTGCGCCCAGGCGGCGGTACAGAAGATCAGGACGTTCAGTATTTTCATAAGGACCTCACAAAGTGGGCAGGCGCTGTCGCCTGCCAATCCAGCACTTTTCAATTACCCGGAACGGTACCTTTCCCATTCGTTCCGTTCTGCTGGCTATGCAAATAGCCGGAGTGAGGCGGAGCATGGAAGGGGAAATGGTCGAGCGTCGGCACGTCGTTTTCATTGACGCCGTCGCCCAGCGGCGGAGCATTGGTAAAGCCCGGCACCAGCACGCCGGCCAAAGCGCGGAAACCGATGTCGACCACATCGTCATTCGGCCTGCGACCGCCGAACGGCCATCCGGCGTTATCGCCGCCCAACGGTCCGAGGCGATTCTGCTTCGATAACGGAGTGGGCGCGATGGTGAGGTCCATCCGCGTGATATCGGGCACGAAGACGCCCAGCAGATCGTTGCGCGGCGCCGGCGGCACGTTCAACCCGAAAACCCCGTTCAACACCCCCGTGGCGAAGAACGGCGCCCCGATGTATTGCGAGAATTGCGCATCATTCGCGGGTTCACTGCGATTCCAATAATCCTTCATCGGCAGCGGAATCAGCGCTTCCACCGTGAGCGGATTGCCCACGCGATCCACCTGCACGTACTGGCCGAAATAGACCGGGTCGGCGGGACTGGGCCGCACGGTAACCAACTGGCGCAAAGTCGATGCCCAGGCGCCCACCTTGGCCGTCGCGCTCTTCGGATCGGTCGGGACATTGCCGTCGCTGGTGATGGCGCTGATCGGCAACTCAATGGAGATGAGGCTGATGTTGTACCCGGCAAAGCCATCCACCGCGTTGGGATAAGCGCTGCCCGTGCCCGTATCGGCGGCCCCCGAAAGCACCGGAGCGGGAGCGCGGAAATTCAGCGTGTCAAACGTAGCGCCGCTATCGAAATAAAACGCGTCGTCGCGCGGACCGGCGAACACGCGCCAGCCGTTCTTCAAGGTGAAGACCGAAGGCTGTCCCAGCGTGGCCTCATAGTTGGGCGTGGACTTCGGACCCATATTCGGCGGCGCTACGGAAAGCGCATGGCCATTGGCGTCCGTGTTGATGAAAGTGGTCTGGCCGGTGTTCACATTACGCACGATCACCGTGTAGGTCTGGTACAGAAAGATCCCGGGATCGTCGATGCTCTTGATGTTCCCGAAATAGGAAACGAACGTCGGGTTGGGACGCAATTGTGTTTGAAATTGCACATCCACAATCCAGTCCGCGCGCCCGTCCAGACCCCGCTGGTTGTTGATGTTGAAACGGTAGAGCACGCTATCGGAAAACTTGTAGTAGCTCGGACCGTTGTCGGGATTTTGGAAGCCCTGCACGCTCATGCTCATCACGACCTTGTCGCCTTTCCCGCTCTCATAGCTGCGGAAAAAATAGAAGTCGTTGAGATTCGCGGTCTGATCTTCCAGCAACAGGGGGCCGTTGCGATGGCTGGCGGCGAATGCGCTCGAACCCAGCAGGAGCACTGCCGCGGTCAGCCTTTCAACTGTTGATCTCATTTCCTCTCCTTTTGATATCGGGTCGCCAACGCGGCGACACCCGGTATACGAGAGGCGTGATGAAATGGATTTACTTTCCGGATGCGCCGATCGAATCGAGTTCCGCGACGATGCTGACGGGTAGCTGCAACTCAGCAGCCGCCAGATTCTCCCGCAAGTGAGCGACTGACGACGTCCCCGGAATCAGCAGGATGTTGGGCGAGCGCTGCAGCAGCCACGCCAGAGCCACCTGCATCGGCGTAGCGCCTATAGCCTCCGCCGACGCGACGAGCACCGATGACTGTAGCGGCGTGAAGCCGCCCAGCGGAAAGAACGGCATGTAGCCGATACCCTGCGCCGCCAGATCGCTGATGAAGCCGTCGTCCGCCCGGTTGGCCACGTTGTACATGTTCTGCACGCACACGATGGGGGAGATCTTCTGCCCCTCGGTCAATTGCTCCGGCAGCACATTGCTCAGTCCGAGGTGGCGAATCAGTCCCTGCTCTTTGAGTTCGGCCAGCACCGAAAGAGGCTCTTCAATCGATCCCGGCGATGGCGACACCACCGATCCCACGCGCAGGTTGACCACGTCCAGAACGTCCAGTCCGAGATTCCGCAGATTGTCATGCACCCCATCGATCAGTTCCTGCCGCGAGAGTGCGTGAACCCACGATTTGTCGGCCTCCCTCCGGGCGCCCACCTTCGTCACAATCACCAAGCCCTCGGGATACGGGTGCAGCGCTTGCCGGATAATCTGGTTGGTCACGTGAGGCCCGTAATAGTCGCTGGTGTCGATATGGTTGACGCCCGCGGCCACGGCTTCCCGAAGCACCGTCACCGCTGCGTCGACGTCGTGCGGTGGACCCCATACCTGCGGACCGGCAAGCTGCATCGCGCCATAGCCCATCCGATTCAACGTCATCGACGTGTTAGCCAGCGTGAAGGTGCTCATCATTGCGACCATCATAACGCCCTGTCGTGCCGCCGACCTCGTGCCGCAGTGTGCGCCTGCGCACGGAATTGGCTGCTGCTGAATTCTTAACGCTGTTCGCCGGTCTGATTGACTTGCTCTGGGTGATTCGCCCCCTTGACATTTTTTGTCCCCCTTGCTTGCAAAACCTAAATTCGGGTGTAAGATAGCTCCTGGAATAAACCAGTGGTGTCGAAACCAAGTCGGGCGAGGACACGGTGTAAGGACAGGCC
>DASZMZ010000240.1:0-34828 GCA_035551455.1 Candidatus Sulfopaludibacter sp. | reverse complement strand
GATCCCGGCAAATCATCTGGTAAGCTGTTCCTCGTCCATGCACTGTACCTGCGTCCGCCATACCGACCTGCCTCACACCACGCGGTTATTCGCGGACACCCTCTATCATCCGGATCGTACGGCGGGCTTTTACCGGCATCCCATTCGCGATTTGGAAGCGTATCGGGCCTCGGCGGCGGAGATCCGGTTCAGCGACAGTCAGCGTGCTGCGCTGGTGGATGCGCTGCGGCTGCAGAATCCGGCCGGCCCCTCGTTGGAGCGCCTGGCGCAGCCGGGTACGGTGGCGGTAGTCACCGGTCAGCAGGTGGGGCTGTTTTCCGGTCCGGCTTACACAATTTACAAGGCACTGCATGCTGCCAAACTGGCCGAATGGCTGACATCTAACGGCATTCCGGCCGTACCGATTTTCTGGCTGGCCACGGAAGATCACGATTTTGCGGAAGTAAACCACGTTTGGGTTTTCGACGCCGAGCACCGGCCGCATAAGCTGGAAATGCGGCGGTCGGCCAATTCGCAGCCGGTGGGCGGAGTGACGCTGGTGGCGCCGCCGATTCCGGAACTGCGCACCGCGCTGCACGGCCTGCCTTTCGGGGAAGAAGTGGCCGACGCGGTGGAAGAGGCGTACCGGGCCGGCAGCACGATGGGGAAGTCCTTCGGCGAATTGGTTCGCGGACTGCTGGCGAGGCACGACATCCTGCAGGTGGATCCGCTGCTGCCGGCGTTCCGTGAGCTGGCCGCCCCGGCGCTCCGCAAGGCGGTGGAAGCTGCGCCGGAGTTGACTGCCCGCGTACTCCAGCGGAATAAGGATCTGGCCGCCGCCGGCTATCATGCGCAGGTTCACGTAGAGGAGCAGACTTCGTTCGTTTTCCTGCTGGAAAACGACAAGCGGCTCACCTTGCGCCGCAATGGCGACGAATACGTTCTGAACGGCCGCCGCTTCACGGCGCGCGAATTGATGGATCGGGCGGCGTCGCTTTCACCGAACGCGCTGCTGCGTCCCGTGATCCAGGATTCGATGATTCCGACCGTGGCTTATATCGGTGGTCCCGCGGAAGTGGCGTATCTGGCTCAGAGTGAAGCGATCTATGAAACGCTGCTGGGTCGCATGCCGGTAGCAGTGCCGCGCAGCGGGTTCACGATTCTGGACGAACGCAGCGCGAAGCACATGGAGCGCTACGGCCTCACGCTGCCCGATTTCTTCCACGGGCAGGACGCCCTGCGAGAACGTGTGGCCGCCAAACTGGTGCCCCCCGCGCTGGCTGGCCGCACCGGCGACACGGTGAAGACCGTGGACGCCGCGGTGGAGCAACTGCGCCGGGAACTGCTGGCGTTCGACCCCACTCTGGTGAAGGCTCTGGACCGCAGCACTCGCAAGGTGCATCATCAGTTCGAAAGAATTGCCGCCAAGGTGGGACGCGAGGCCATGCGCCGCGACGAGCGAGCCGCGCACGACGCCGCGTCGTTGTACGGACTCATCTGCCCCGAACGCCACTTGCAGGAACGCTTGTACTCCTTCCTTCCGCTGATGGCAAAGCATGGCCTGGATCTGACCGAACGCGTGTATGATGCGATCGAGTTGGACTGTCCCGATCACCGGTTGATGGTGGTCTAAGATTCTACCGAGCCTGTCTATACCAGGGCCGCCATTTTCTCTGCCGCCGCTATACACTGGGAACTTGTCCTCCCGATGACGAAGGAACAGGCGCGTATTGAAGAATCGCGGTCGCGGAAGGCCCACTGGAGCCGGTGGGGTCCTTATCTCAGTGAGCGGGGATGGGGCACGGTCCGCGAGGATTACAGCGCGGACGGCGAGGCTTGGACTTACTTCACTCACGAGCAAGCGCCTTCGCGGGCCTATCGCTGGAATGAGGACGGCCTAGCCGGAATTTGCGACCGGCACCAGCTCATCTGCTTCGCCGTCTCGCTGTGGAATGGCCGAGACGCGGTGCTGAAGGAACGGCTCTTCGGCCTCACTGGTAAGGAAGGCAACAATGGTGAGGACGTCAAAGAGGCGTACTTCTATCTGGACAATACGCCCACGCATTCTTACATGCGGTATCTGTACAAGTATCCGCAGTCGCCATTCCCGTATCGGCAACTCCGCGATGAGAACGCGGCGCGCAGCCGGGACCAGGGCGAATATGAGCTCGTCGACACCGGCGTGTTCGGCGAGAACCGCTACTTCGATGTCTTCGTGGAATACGCCAAAGCGGCGCCCGACGACATCCTGATTCGCATCACAGCGATCAATCGCGGACCGGACGCGGCGCCGCTGCATATCGTGCCCACCATCTGGTTCCGCAATACGTGGTGTTGGGACGGGAGCGCGCCGCCTTGTAACGCTCAGATGGGGCAGCCGGGCGTGTTGGAACTCCATGAGCCTTATTACGGGCAGCGCTGGCTCATGACGGAGGCCGCGCCGGAGTTCCTGTTCACGGAAAACGACAGCGATTGCGGGGCGCTCTGGGGCGCGCCGAACCGGACGGCCTTCGTTAAGGACGGCATCGCGCGCTGCATCGTGAGCGGCCAGCGCGACTGCGTGAATCCCGAGCAGCGCGGTACGAAGTGCGCCGCGCACTATAGCGTGACTCTCGGCGCGGGCGAATCGACGGTGGTCAAACTGCGGCTGTCCGACGCATTGACGGAAGATCCGTTCGGTCCGGCGTTCGATCAAACCTTCGCCGGGCGCATCGAGGAGGCGTCGGCATTCTACGATACTGTTACGCCGCGCGGTCTCAGCGACGACGGGAAGGCCATCATGCGGCAGGCCTTCGCCGGGCTGTTGTGGTCCAAGCAGTTTTACCATTACGTGGTGCGCGACTGGCTGCGCGGCGACCCGGCGTTTCCCCGTCCTCCGGCCACACGCCTGTTGGGCCGCAACCACGAATGGGGCCACCTCTACAACTCCGACGTGATTTCGATGCCGGACAAGTGGGAGTATCCGTGGTATGCCGCGTGGGACCTGGCCTTTCACGCCGTGCCGCTGGCGCTGATCGATCCGGAATTCGCCAAGGACCAATTGGTGCTGATGCTGCGCGAGTGGTACATGCATCCCAACGGGCAGCTACCGGCATACGAATGGAACCTGAGCGATGTGAATCCGCCGGTGCATGCGTGGGCGGCGTGGCGCGTTTACAAGATTGAACAGAAGCGGCGCGGTAAGCCGGACCGGGCTTTCCTGGAGCGCGTCTTTCACAAGCTGCTGCTGAATTTCACCTGGTGGGTGAATCGCAAGGATACGGAGGGCCGGAATATCTTCGAGGGCGGATTCCTGGGTCTGGATAACATCGGCGTGTTTAATCGGAGCGAGCCGCTGCCGGACGGCGGCTTCATCGAGCAGGCAGACAGCACCGGCTGGATGGCCATGTACAGCCTCAACCTGATGGCCATCGCGTTGGAGTTGGCGCGGCAGGATTCGGCCTATGAAGATGTAGCCAGTAAGTTCTGGGAACACTTCCTCTACATCGCGCATGCCATGAATCATCTGGGCGGCGACGGCGAGGAAATGTGGGACGAAGAGGACGGCTTCTTCTACGACGTGCTGCACATGCCCGACGGCAGCCATCGTCCGCTGAAGGTCCGGTCGCTGGTGGGGCTGATTCCACTATTCGCCGTGGAGACGCTGGAATCGCGGCTGATGGATCAGCTTCCCGGCTTTCAGCGGCGCATGCGCTGGTTCATTGAAAATCGTCCCGATTTGACGCACAATGTGGCGTCGATGCAAGTGCCGGGCAAAGGCGAGCGGCGCCTGCTGTCCATCGTGGACCCGGCGCAGTTGCGGCGGATTCTCAAGCGCATGCTGGACGAGGAGGAGTTTCTCTCGCCTTTCGGAATCCGCAGCCTTTCGCGCGCCTATAAGGATCATCCGTACGTCTTCCCGTCGGATGGCACCGAACATACCGTACAATACGAACCGGGCGAATCGACCTCAGGACTGTTCGGCGGAAATTCCAACTGGCGCGGTCCGGTCTGGTTTCCGGCTAATTACCTGATCATCGAGTCGCTCCAGAAATTCCATCATTATCTGGGCGATGAGTATAAGGTGGAGTGTCCTACGGGCAGCGGCCGGATGATGACTCTGTGGGAAGTGGCTGCGGAGATTTCGCGCCGTCTCGTTCGCCTGTTTCTGCCGGATGAGAGCGGCCGCCGGCCGGCACACAGCGGGAACGAGTTGTTCCGGTCGGATCCCAATTGGAAGGATCTCATTCTCTTTTACGAATACTTCCACGCGGAGACGGGCGCGGGCTTGGGCGCCGGGCATCAAACGGGTTGGACCGCGCTGGTGGCCAAGATGCTGCAACAGAGCGGCGAATGACGGCCGGTGCCCGCCTGCCCTGGCAGCCCGTGGCAGAAATCGAAAAGGGCGCTTACTGACGTGCGCGGCTCTGTAGATTCAGTGACTTACAGAGCGAAACTTACCACGGGCTGCTAGTCGATTAAATGACGATCACGTTGCGGGGAGCGGCTTCGCTGGAGAGCGCCGCTGCGACGCAGCGTACCAGATCGGCTGTGGCGGCAGAGGTCGGGCTTGTACTTAGTCGGCTGTAAGTGGCGGTCGAAGTCACTAATGCGCGCATCCCGAGATAGTTCTTGCCAAGGTAAGTGGCCACCTCCAGGCCCCTGGCGTGGGGCATGCAAATTAGAAGCATGCCGATGCGCTGCGAAAAGGCCGCGGCGATTTCAGAAGCTTCGTCCGCGTTGGCGGCGGAAAGAACCGAGTAACCCGAATCCCACAATACGCCACTCAGCCAGTTGCGAACTAACACTTCGTCGGAAACGATGAGCAGCGTGGTTCGATCGTTTGTTGGCAGTCGATAATCCACGCCATTCTATGTTGCACAGACTGAACCAATGTCGCTGCCATCGCTGGTGATTCATACAGACGCAAGATTAATGAAACCGGGAGAGACAGCGCACGTTCTTACATTTTGCGTGCGGACGGAGGAGGGTCGCTCAAAAGGTTCTTTACCGTCTGTCGAAAAGCCGCGGGGAGGAAGGGTTTGCGAATCAGGCGGAAATCGGCATCGCTGAGCGCCACTTCCGGCGACGGCTTGCCGGTCATCACCAGGATTCGGAGATTGGGCCGCTCCTGAAGAATTTGGCGGATCAGCGCAATGCCGTCGACGCGCGGCATGGAGATGTCCGTGATCAGCAGGTCAATGTTCCCACTGTACTGGCGTGAAATTTCCAACGCTTCCATGCCATCGGCAGCCGCGAAGACCTCATGTCCTTCGGCTTCCATCATGTGACGGACAACGTTCCGAACCATCACTTCATCCTCAGCGACCAAAATCACACAGACCATAGGCGGCCAACGTTATTCAACAAGGAACCGACCAGTCAGAGGTTCTACACTATTATTGTGGATGAGGGCGGAATTCTCAACCGAACCTTGCGCCAGCCACTTGAGGCTATCCGTGAGGAGGAGTAGAGGGTGTCTACGATTCTGGTGGTCGAGGATGACCCGATTGCACGCAACTTCATGGTCCAGGTACTGACGGGTCAAGGCTTACGCGTTTTCGAGGCCGATACTGCAGCGGAGGCCTTAACTGTCTGCAGCGCATTGAAAGATCAGGCGCTGGACCTGGTCATTGCAGATCATGTACTGCCGAATACCACTGTTCGGAATTTGGCGGAGCGAATCCTGGAGTTCTGCCCGCACGTGAAGATCATCCACGTTTCGGCTTTTACTTTCAGCCGCATGGAACAGGAAAACGAACTGGTGCCTGGAAGTTCCTTCCTGCAGAAGCCCTTTACCGGGGACCAACTGATCAATCTGGTGCAACAGACCCTGAACCCGCGCAAGCAATAAAATAAGACGGCAGGCCCGCTATTGGAGGCGGGGGCGCATGGCCTCATTGGAGACCAGGCCGTCGAAAATGGCCAGCACTTGCTTGCGGTAGGCGTATACCCTTTGCAGGCTATCCCGGAAGGATGCCTCGAAGTCGCGTGCTTTCATCCACTTATCGATCGTGAGCCGCGGGACGTCGATGTCTTGCCGTAAGGCATCCACATCGTGTCCGCGCAGGAACAGACCATAAAAGAAGGCAGCTTCCCGTTGAGGGGCCAGGGGGTCGAATTCATCTCTCGCCAACATAAAAACGACTCAGCGAAAATGTCAGTATACCCAGCACCCCGACTTTACGGCAAGTCCGATTTTCAGGCCGTGAGAGGCCGCTCACACCGCCAAACCCTTGCGGACCGCGTATAAAATCAGGTCGGCCGTGCCGTGGACGTTGACCTTGGCGGCGATGTTCTTCCGGTGGGTCTCCACGGTATGGACGCTCAGATGGAGTTTGGCGGCGACCTCTTTGTTGGCGCTTCCTTCGGCGACCAGTTGCAGCACTTCGCGCTCGCGCCCGGTGAGTAGTTCATACCGGTCGCTGCCACCGGCACGGCGGATGCGCTCCACGTCTTCGTGCTCGAGCAGGCGGCGGACTTTGGGACTGAAGAAACTGCGTCCCGCGGCGACCGCCTGGATGGCGGCGATCAACTCATGCTCGGCCGCCTCCTTCAGCACGTACCCGCGAGCGCCGGCGCGAAGGCAGCGCAGGATATAGGTTTCATCGCTATGCATGCTGAGCATGACGATGCCGGTGCGCGGAAACTTGCGGGTGAGAATGGCGGTGGTCTCGATGCCGTTCAGCAGCGGCATGCCCACATCCATCACGACAATATCGGCTTGCCCGTGCTGCATCCAGGCCAGGACTTCCTCGCCGTTGGCGGCCTCGCCCGCCAGTTCCATGCCCGCCTCCTGCTCCAGCAGAAGACGCAGTCCGCTGCGCAGGATGGCATGATCGTCCGCCACCAGGACGCGGATCATAACGGCAACTCCGCGCGAATGGTGGTGCCGTGTCCGGGAGCGGATTGGACGCGAAAACGGCCGCCGAGCTGCGCCACGCGTTCCTCCATGCCCAGCAGTCCGAGACCGCGGGTGCGGCCCACCTGGAAGCCGCGGCCGTCATCCTGGACGCATAACGAGACGCTTCGCACTGCCTTGTCGAGCGCCACGCTGATGCGGCCGGCTCCTGAATGGCGGGCGCAGTTCTGCAGGGCTTCCTGTGCGACCCGGTAGATGCAGGTGCGGTGAGAATCCGGCACGTCGCCGGCGCTGTCTTCGGCGTTCACTTCGATATTGATTCCGATGCGGCGGGAGACGTCGCGGGCCTGCCATTCGAGGGCGGGCACGAGTCCCAAATCGTCAAGCATCGAGGGCCGCAGCGAAAGCGCGATACGACGGACAGCTTCCACGGTGCGCTCGGTGAGCGCGGCCATGGACTCGAGGCGCGAATGGGTCTCGACGGATTCCACCGCGGCAGCCGCCTTGCCGGCGTCGAGCAGCAGACGCGAGAGGGACTGGCCGACCTCGTCGTGCAGCTCGCGGGAAATGGCGCGGCGCTCGTCTTCCTGGGCGCGGACCAGTTGGGTGGCGAGTACGCGGGCTTCGCGTTCCAGGTGGACGACGCGGCGCACGGTGACCACCGAGAGCAGCAGACCGAGAGCGACCACCAGCACCAACCCGCCGGTCAAGGCAGTGCGGAAGCGCGCGCCGGCGGCCGCCATACCGGCTTCGCCGCTCTTCCACTCGGCGGAGAGCGCGGTATCGATCTGGCCGGCGATGTTGAGCATGGCCTCGCGCCGCTGGGCCAACTGCCGGCGGAAGTAGGCGTCCAGGCCCGCCGAACGGTGCGTGCGCGACATGCCGGACATCAAATCGAGGAGGCGCCACCAGGCGGTCACTTCGCCGCGCAGACTGGCATCGGCGGGCGATTGAGGATTCAGGGAGCGGCGGGTAGCCTCCTGGAGTTGCACCAGTTTGGCTTGCAGCGCGGCGGCCTCGGCATCGTCTGTCTCCACGAAATAATCGCGCGCCAGACTGCCGGAAAGGTAGATCGAATCGCGGAGTTCTTCCAGTTGGCCGCGGCGCTCCAGGTAGCGGGCCCGCAAGGCCTCTTCCTGACTGCGCGCGCGCTGGAACAGGAGCAGTGCCGCGACTCCGGCGAGCGCCGTGAGCAGTATCAATCCGCCGAGCGAGCAGACGAGAAGCAGGCGCGTCTTCGAGCCCATGCTCCCAGGATACGCGCCGGAGCGGTGTCAAAGAATACCTGACAGTGGGTATCGAAAAATCCCGTGGGCTGGGGCCTAATCGAGACATGAAGCCATGGATTCTGGTTTTTGCATTTCTGGCAGGCTGCTGCAGGCACGAACCGTCTCGGTATCCGATGGTTCCCCCTCCCGCGCCAGAGGCGCACGGCGACCCCGGCCCGTCTCCCGCGATGAACGGCGGCCGCAGCGCGACAGCGACAGCGGCTGCGCCCTCGACCGAGGCAGCCACGGAAACACCGGAACCGCCACGACTCCCCCGGCGAGTAGAGGACGTGCTGCGAGCCGTCAACGGGCAACTGGAGGATGCATTCTTTCCGTACGACCGTTCCGAATTAACGGGCCAGGCGCTCACCGCTCTGCGTCGGGACGCGGCGATTCTGGCGCCGCTCCTGGCGGAGTTCCCCACCATCCGAATTATCGTGGAGGGCCACTGCGACGAGCGCGGGTCGGCCGAATACAACCTGGCGTTGGGCGACCGCAGAGCCATGCAGGCCTCGGAGGTGCTGCAAAGATTCGGCATTGCGGCGGACCGGGCCGCGCCCATCAGCTACGGCAAGGAGCGTCCCCAATGCACCGAGGCGAATGAGGACTGCCGGCAGCGCAATCGCCGGGCGCATCTGAGTGTCGTGCAAACCCCCGACACTCGATAAGTACATTGAATGAATGGTTATGTACACAGAATGTCGCTGGCATTCCCTCGACAGTCCACGTAAACTACTGATCTGATTGCATGTGGTTTCGGCTCCGTGCGTGCAATACCAGGGGACATGGCTCAGCGAGGATTCAAAGAAGTTCTGAACAACGGCGGATTTCAGGCATTCCTGTGGACCCAGTTTCTGGGCGCGTTCAACGACAATGCCTACCGCATCATTGTCTCCCTGCGGGCCGTCCACATCGTGGCGCAGGCCGACCAGAGCGGCAAGTACCTCTCTCTGACGGCCGCGATTTTCGTGCTGCCGTCGCTGTTCTTCGCGGGGTATGCCGGCCACTTGGCCGACGCTCTCAGCAAGCGCAAAGTGCTGATTGGCGTGAAGGCGTTCGAGATCTTCGCCATGGCGGTGGGCATCCTGACATTCCTCTCCACCAACGTGGCGTGGATGTTCATCGTGCTCTTCCTGATGGCTCTGCACTCCACGGTCTTCAGTCCGGCAAAATACAGCATCGTGCCGGAGATGGTTGCGGACCGTGACCTTTCGCGCGCCAACGCCCTGGTGGAAATGAGCACGCTGGTGGCGATCGTTCTGGGTACGGCGATCGGTCCGTTCCTCTTCACGCAGTGGCGCGACGAGGCATGGAAGGTGGGCGTGGTGATGCTGGCGGTGGCGATTGCCGGGTACTTCACCAGTCTGCGGATTACGCGCGTGCCGGCGGCGGGCGCCAAAGAGCCGTTCCGTTTGAACCCGTTTGCGGAGGTCGCCATCGGCACCAAACATCTGCTGGCCGACCGGCCCATGTGGTTCAGCGTGCTGGGCATCAGTTACTTCTGGTTTCTCGGTTTGCTGTTCAGCAATACGCTGCTGCTGTTCGGCAAGGAAAACCTGCACGTCAGCGACAGCCGCATCGGCCTGATGATCACCTGCCTTTCGCTGGGAATCGGCGCGGGCAGTATGCTGTGCGGACGGCTGTCCGGCGACAAGGTGGAAATCGGACTGGTGCCGGTGGGCGGCACGTTTATCGGGATTTTCTGCATCGCCATGGGGCTGGTGAATTCCACGTACTTCGGCGCCCTGGTGGTGCTGGCCTGTTTGGGAATTGCCACGGGTCTCTTCTTCGTGCCGCTGAATGCCTACCTGCAGCAGCGCAGCGAGGCCGGCGAAAAGGGCCGCATCATCGCCACCAACAACATCTACAACACCATCGGCATGCTGCTGGCTGCCACGGTGCCGTACCTGCTGCACGACCGGCTCCACATGCGGCCCGACCGGATTCTGGTGGTGTTCGGATTTGTGACGCTGCTGGTGACGGTGTTCATCGTCGGCGTGGTCAACGAGTTTCTGATTCGCTTTCTGCTCTGGATCGTCACGCACACGCTGTTTCGCATTCGCATTGTGGGTCAGGAGAACGTGCCGTTTCGCGGACCGGCGCTGCTGGTATCCAACCACATGTCGCATATAGACGGCTTCCTGATTGGCGCCTGCGTGCAACGTTTCATCCGCTTCATGGTGTGGAAGCCTTACTACCAGATGAAGCCGTTGAACTGGTTTTTGCGCAAGACGTACGCCATTCCGGTAGGCACCAGCAACGCGCGAGAGGCGGTGGAAGCCATCCGCGCGGCGCGCCGGCAATTGGAAGCCGGCCACGTGGTCTGCATCTTCGCCGAGGGCGCCATCACACGGACGGGCAACATGCTGCCTTTCAAGCGCGGCATGGAAAAGATTGTGGCCGGCACGAATGTTCCCGTGATCCCGGTGCATCTGGACGGCGTGTGGGGCAGCATTTTCAGTTTCGAAGGCGGCAAGTTTTTCTGGAAATGGCCCAAGACCATCCCGTACGCGGTGACGGTCTCCTTCGGCGCGCCGATGGCTTCCGGCGTGGCCGCGCATGAAGTGCGGCAGGCCATACAGGAACTGTCCGCCGACGCCGCGGCGCATCGCTACACCGATGCCGACCGGCTGGACCGCCGCGTGATCCGCACGGCGCGCCGCAATTGGAACCGCTTCGCCATGGCCGATTCCAGCGGCCGGGAACTCACTTACGGCCGCATGCTGACGGGCAGTGTGATGATGGCCGCTTGGGCTCGCGGGGCCGGCGCGGACGGCGAATCCATCGGCGTACTGCTGCCTCCCACGGTGCCGGGAGCGCTGGTGAATATTGGAATCACCATAGCCGGGCGCGTTCCGGTGAATCTGAACTTCACCGCGGGACGCGAGGCCATGGCGTCGGCGATGCAGCAGTGCGGCATCCGCACGGTGGTGACTTCGAAGATTTTCCTGGCCAAGGCAAAGCTGGAGGCCTTCGACGGCATGGTGTTTGTGGAGGACGTGCTGGCGCGCGCCGGGAAAGTCGCGAAACTGCGCGCCCTGCTGATGGCGCGGCTGGCTCCTGAGGCTTGGCTGTCACGCTCCACCGCTGGTACGGCGTCGGTGATCTTTTCCAGCGGCAGCACCGGTGTGCCGAAGGGCGTGATGCTCTCGCACACCAATGTGCTAGCGAACATCGAAAGCATCGCGCAGGTATTCGGCATCACGCCGCGCGACCGGATTGTGGGCGTGCTGCCGTTCTTCCACTCCTTCGGCTATACGGTGACCATCTGGTTTCCGATGGTCTCCGGGTGCGGCGTGGTGTACCATCCCAATCCCACCGACGCCAAAGGGATCGGCGAACTGGTGGCCCGGCATCGCGCGACGCTGCTGCTTTCCACGCCCACCTTCTGCTCCACCTACACGCGCAAGTGCAGCCAGGAGGAGTTCGCCAGCCTGCGCTACGTGCTGGTGGGCGCCGAGAAGTTGCGAGAGCCGGTGGCGGCGGCGTTCCGCGAGAAGTTCGGCGTGGAGCTGATGGAAGGCTACGGCTGCACCGAAATGTCGCCGGTAGTGGCCGTCAACGCGCCGGACTTCGAGAGCAACGGCTATCGGCAGACGGGCCATAAAGACGGGACGGTGGGACATCCGCTGCCTGGCGTCGCCGCGAAGATTGTGGACCCGGTGACGCTCCGTCCGCTGCCTCCGAATCAGGAAGGTCTGCTGCTGGTCAAAGGCGCCAATCGCATGGTGGGCTATCTGGGTGAGCCGGAGCGGACTGCCGAGTCGTGCCACGAGGGATGGTACATCACCGGCGACATCGCGCTGCTCGACGATGAGGGCTTCCTCCGCATCACGGACCGGCTGTCGCGCTTCAGCAAGATCGCGGGTGAGATGGTGCCGCATCTGAAGATCGAAGAGGCATTGTCGGGCGCACTGGGCGACGTTGCCTGCGCCGTCACCGCGATTGCCGACGATGTGCGCGGCGAACGTCTGGTGGCGCTCTACGTCCACGCCGAAATCAGTCCGGCCGAGGTGTGGCAGCGCCTGGCCGGTACCGAATTGCCTCGCTTGTGGCTGCCCAAGCGCGAAGACATTCACGCGGTGGAAGCGCTACCCCTTCTGGGCACCGGTAAGTTGGATCTGCGCGGAGCGAAGTCTCTGGCACAACAACTGTCCGGCGTAATCGCATAGTCTGAAATCAGGCGGAGATTATTATGTACGGCTTTCTGCTGGTATGTATTCTTATTCTTCTGCTGGTGCGTTGGGTGGTTCTGAGTAACCGTCTCAACCGCATGGAGGAGCGGATTCAGCTTCTTCAGAACCTGCTGCTGAGCCAGACTCCGAGGCCGGCCGCGGAGCCGGAGACGAAGCCGGAGCCCGTCCGTCCGCCGGTGATCGCGACGGAGCCTCGACTGTCGCCCATGCCGGCTCCACCGCGACGGCCCGCGCCTGCGCCGGCCGTGGAGAAGATGCCCGAAACCGTAGCGGCATCCGAGCCTTTCTTTGCGGGCGCGCCCCGTCGCGATTGGGAAGCCACGCTGGGCGGCAACCTCCTCAATAAGGCGGGCGTGGTGCTGCTGGTGATCGGACTGGCACTGGCGCTGGCCTATTCGTTTGCGCACATCGGACCCGCGGGCCGCGTGGCCATCAGCCTGGCGGTGAGCATCGCGATGCTGGCAGCCGGTGTGATCTTCGAGCCGCGCGAGCGATACCAGGTGTTCGCCCGCGGGCTTCTGGGCGGCGGATGGGCCGGCCTGTACACCACGGTCTACGCCATGCATGCCGTGAAGGAAGCGCTGGTGATTCCCGACCCGTTCGCCGGGACGCTGCTGCTGATCGCGGTGGCCGTGGGCATGATCGCGCACTCCCTGCGCTATCGCTCGCAGACGGTGACGGGGCTGGCCTACTTCATTGCCTTCGGCACGGTCTCCATCGCCGAAGTGAACATTCTGGCTATCGTGGCGCTGGTGCCGCTGGCCGCATCGCTGCTCTATATCGCTCATCGCTTCGATTGGGTGAGGATGGCGATGTTCGGCCTCGTGGCAACGTATGGCGTGGTGGTGATCCGGGGCGACCACGGCTCGCCGCTGTGGCAGGCGCAGTTGCTGTTCGCCATTTTCTGGCTGGTGTTCGAAGCCTTCGACATTCTGCATCCTGAAGCGTGGCTGCTGCCGCTGAACGCGGTCGGGTTCCTGGGACTCTCGCTGCTCAAGTGGAATCACGCCGCGCCGCATGACGTCTGGATGCTGCTGGCGGGAACGGCGGCGGCGTACCTTGCGAGCGCTGCGCTGCGCGGGCGGTCCGGCAAATGGCAGGCGGCGGCCACGCTGGCGGCGGGCTTGGGGGCGGCGGCGATTTTCGGGAAACTGGAGCACCAGTGGGTGGCCTCGGCGCTGCTGGTGGAGGCGGAGTTGGTCTATCTGGCCGGAGTCGGCCTCAGGAAGCCGTACTTGCGCTGGCTGGGCACACTCCTGTTCGGCGTGGAGGTGGGACAGTTGCTGCTGGTGGACATGGTCTCTCTGCCCACCCACACCTGGACCTCCATTGCCACCGTGAACGCGCTGGTGTTCTATGCCAATCGCTTCCTGGTGGCGGCCGACCTGCTGTACGGCTACGCCGCGGCCGGACTGCTGGCGCTGGTGATCGGCTACGAGGCGCCGGCGCGCTATCGGACGCTCGAGTGGCTGGGTCTGGCGGCCGGCCTGTTCTCCTTCGGCTGGTGGCGCAGGCTGTTCGATTTCCGCATGCAGGGCTACCTGATGGGAATTCTCGGACTCGGCGTAACCGCGTGGGAGGTAGAGACCAACCAGCCGCCGATATGGGGTGCGCTGATTGTGAGCTACGCCTTGACGCTCTGCGCCACGCTGACAATGGACGGCCGCTTCGAGGCCGGCGAGGAGCTGGTGGCGCGCTTCGCGGGGGCAATCGCCTCCAGCCTGGCCGCCGTGGCCCTGGTGTGGCGTCTGGTCCCCGCCGAGTACCTGGGACTGGTCTGGATGGCGCTGGCCCTGGTCCTCCTGGAGGCCGGCGTGCGGCGCTTGCCGACGGAATTCCGCGTGCACTCGTACGTCGTGGCGGCGCTGGGCGCGCTCCGTATCTGGGAGTTCAACTCCTTGCAGTTGCACAAGAGCCACGCGTATATCCCGGCAGCGGCTGCCCTGCTTTCGTATGTTCTGGCGGGACGCGCCTGGAGCATCCGGCAGCGCACGGTCTACGCCGCGGCGCTGGCCGGCGGGACGCTGTTCCTGATGAACGCCCTATGGATCGCGTCGCCCGAGTGGGCCTCGGCGCCGCTGTGGGCGTTGGTGGCGCTGGCGCTGACGTGGGGCGGACTCCAATGGGACCAGACGGCCATGCCGGTCTACGGCTACATCGTGGCGGTGATGGCCTTCGCGCGCTGCTGGGGTATCGATTTCGAGATGCACTTGCACGCGATCCCGGCGGCATCGGTGACAGCGGCATGCTTCTTCCGCGCGCAATTGCTGGCGCCGCGCGAACGCTTTGCGCGCATCTTCTACGCGCTGCTGGGGACCGCGCTGATCACCCTGCTGCTCTTCTACGAAGCCTCGGGCAGCTTGCTGACTGTCTCCTGGGGCGTGGAAGGCGTGGCGCTGCTGTGCGCCGGATTCCCTCTGCGCGATCGGGTACTCCGCCTCTCCGGACTGGTGCTGCTGATGTCCTGCATCCTGAAACTATTTCTCTGGGATCTGCGCCATCTGGAGACGCTGCCGCGCATCTTCTCCTTCATCGTACTGGGACTGATACTGGTGGGAGTCTCGTGGATCTACACGCGCTTCCGCGAACACGTGGAGCGCTACTTGTGACCGCGGCGTCGGGCAGTGCGGATGGCTGCCGCGCGTATCAGCGGCATGGGTAAGACGGCCAGAGCGCGCACCAGCAGTTTGTAGCGCCAGCCCGGGACGACGAACAGCTTGTTGCGCTCCAGCCCCGCGAGCGAAGCGGCCACCACGTCGTCGGCAGTGGTCCAGAGGCTGACGGGGACGGTGGCGGGGTCGATGCGGGCAACGTCGTGGAACTCGCTGCGGGTGAAGCCGGGGCAGAGCGCCTGAATGCGGACGGGGGACGACAGACGGCCCAACTCCAGGTAGAGGCCTTCGGTGAAGCGATTCATCCAGCATTTCGTTGCGCCATAAGTGACGCTGCCGGGACTGGCAACGAACGCGGCTACCGACGATACGTTGATCACGGCGCCCTGTTGGCGCGGCACCATGACGGACAGAGCGGCGTGAGTCAGCCGCATGGTCGTGACGATGTGAAGTCGATGCATCTGCTCCTGCGCATCGACTTCGGTGTCCCAGAAGCGGCCGGAGATGCCGAAGCCGGCATTGTTCACCAGGAGATCGACGGGCGGAGTGGCGCGCAGACGATCTTCCACGGTCTTCAATTGAGCGGGGTCGGTGAGGTCGGCGGCGATCACTTCGGCCGAGCCCAATTCGGAGGCAAGTTGTTCCAGCCGGTCGCGGCGCCGCGCCACCAGGATGAGACTGTATCCGCGCGCCGCCAACTGGCGGGCGAAGGTGGCGCCGATTCCGGCGGAAGCGCCGGTGATTAAGGCTAAGGGTTTGGACGGCACAACTTCAAGCGTAAACCGTCGCCCGTGCCTTTGGGGCCGAAGTGGAGCCGAATTTCGGACTTGAACAGGGTCCTTGCCGGGATGCACTATGCAGAGGTACCACTTCAAATTCGGAGGTTCTCATGTCCAACTGGGTTGTTTCCGCGCACGGTGGCAAAGACAAAAAGAAGAGCAAGTTGCGCCAATTCCTGGCACCGACGGAGAAGTTCAAGTACGGTGTGACCATGGTGCCGATTGGCATGGAATTGGTGATGTTCACGCAACAGGCCGCGATTTTTTACGGTGGGGACGATGAGCTCGACGAGCTGATCCAGGGTAATGAGAACGGCGCCATCATCACGTCGAGAACGCACAAGGTGAAGACCGGCGGCTACATCACACCGGACTACAACGCCTATGGCACCACCGACTTCCGATCTGGAATTTACATAGTGGGTTCCGGCGGCGCCGGCACCAAGGCGATCGACCTCCCGGATGGCACCATCATGAAGCTGTCGGCCATTTTCGAAGCGGCGGCCGGACAGAACGTGAAGCGCATCTACTGGCTCTGCTGCACGTGTCTGAATCCGTAGGAGAGTTGGTGCTTCAACAGGCACACGTGGCCTCCGCGATGAACATGAGCCAAGCGGCTGGTTCCAAGCTTGAGTTCCGAACCGATTCTTATATCAGCAGCGTTCGGCGATACGTAGAAGCGCTGGGCGGCAAACTCGAACTGCGGGCCGTTTTCCCCGATCGGGAGGTTCGGCTCCGTGGCCTCGATGGGAACCCGGCCACTGGGCCGTTCTACAATCAGTTCCGTCTACGATTCATTGACGACGATGAGCGTCAGATCGAGGTCGAGAAGGATACTGGCCAGATCGTCCATATTCCCATGCGCAGGATTTACACTCAGCGGTGGCGTTTCGTGGAGTGAGCATGCAGAATGCCACCCTCGATTCAAACATCTACATCTCAGCCCTTGAATTCGGGGGTGTTGGCCAGCGGTTTCTCGCCCTAGCACGAGCGCAGAAACTGCGGATCGATACCTGTCACACCATTCTCGATGAACTGTTTGGAGTTTTGCGGGACAAATTCAAATGGGATAGTTACCGGCTTCGCTTCGCTAGGAGCGAGTTGGAAAAACTCGTTAATATCGTGACGCCGCAGCAATCATTCCATGTTGTTGGCGATCCAGACGATAACAAGATTATTGAATGTGCGGTAGAGGCAGAATCGGACTGCATCGTCACAAGGGACGATCACCTTCTGAAACTTAAGGTTTTCCAGGGAATCCCGATTATCACGCCTGAGGAATTCTTAAAAGAGCGTTAGCGCTGACGTTGTTCTCTGCGCCATTCATGCACGAGTCCCGGTACATCTTCTTCCTTATAGCCAGACTCGCGACCCGTCTTTCTTCCATACTCCATAAGGTCTTGCCATGCGCGATCTTCAAGGCCCTTCCGCAAGGCCGTCTCAGCAAGTTCCTCGATGGTCTTTCCCTCTATAGCGGCCTTCTCCTGAAGCTCCGCCAGAAGTTGTTCCGACACGTGAAGGTTGATCGTCGCCATACTGCTCTCGCTTTCATGGTAGCGTATGCCAAGCCGCCAAACATGTCAATCCGTGACGGCCCTTCTTGCGCTCATCGAACTCACTGGTTCTGGTTTCTTCTTCGTGGCCTGCTTTGCACGTTCTGAGGTGGCGGCGGTATACGGTCAACATGCGTTATAACCTATACCCTGTTTTGCCGCAGTTTGCCGAGGAAGGAAGGAGTAAACCAGAAAACCCTCAAGAATCAATGGTGCCGGAGGTGGGACTTGAACCCACACGCCCAGTGAAGTGCGCCGGATTTTGAGTCCGGTTCGTCTGCCAATTCCGACACTCCGGCATCGGGGGTGTGACGTCTCCAATTGTACAACGAAGCGGCGGCCGGGCGGTTGCGTTATGATTTTTGCTTGACCCGAAAAATCTTTCTCTCCTTCAGCCTTGCGCTGTTTTTATTTGAAGCCCGGCCGGCCGAGAAGTTCGCGCTGACAGTGGACAACATCATGCGCGGACCCGGGTTGGTGGGCTACGAGCCGGCCCAGGCGCGCTGGTCGTTCGACAGCCGCAATATCTACTTCCAGTGGAAGCAGGCGTCCGACAAACTCGACGCCCCCATGGACACCTACACGGTGGGCCGTGACGGGTCGGGCCTGCGCAAGCTGACGGAAGAGGAAATCAAAGCTCTACCGCCTGCCGCCGGGGACACCACGCGGGACAAACGCTACATGGTGTACTCGAGCGAGGGCGACATTAAGATTTTCGACAATACCACCGGCAAGATTCAGCAGGTCACCAAGACGTCGGATGCCGAATCGAATCCGCATTTTCTGCCGGACGGGAAGCGCATCTATTTCACGCGCGCCAACAATCTCTACGTGCTGTCGCTGGAGAACGGGTCCCTGGAGCAGATGACCGACATTCAAGCCGCGGCCACACCTGCCACTGCGGCGGCAACACCCGCGGGGGGACGGGGCGGCGGCGGGCGCGGAGGACAGGGCGGTGGTCGCGGAGGCCGGGCCGCTGCGGCGACGGGCGATCAGCCTCCGGCCAGCGCCAGCCAGGAGTATCTGAAGAAAGAGCAGAAGGACTTCTTCGAGACCATCCGTGAGCGCGCGGCGCGCAAGGAAGAGGACGACGCCAAGAAGAAGGCCGCACCCCCGCAGCGCAAGCCGTTCACTCTGCAAGCGCGGCAGACGGCCAACGGACTGCAGCTTTCGCCGGACGGCAAATTTGTCACTGTCACCGTGATTGAGGCCGGCAACGCAAAAACCAACATCGTCCCGAACTGGATCACGGATACGGGCTACGTCGAGGACATCCCGGCGCGGTCGAACGTCGGCGACACTCAGTCGCGGATCCGTCTGGCGGTGCTGGACGCGCAAACGGGCGAGGTGAAGTGGGCCGACCATGGGCAGGGCGAGCGCGACGTGCTGCTGAGCCAGCCGGTCTGGAACGAAGAAGGGACGCACGCCGTAGTCACCGGCCGCGCGGCCGATTTCAAGGATCGCTGGATTTTCGCCTTCGACCCGGCCACCGCCAAGCTGCGCGTGATCACCACGATTCACGACGATGCCTGGGTGGGCGGTCCGGGCGCCAACACGCTGGGCTGGATGAAGAACGATCGCGAGGTATTTTTCCAGAGCGAGAAGACGGGCTATTCGCACCTGTACGCCATCAATTGGGAAGGCGGCGAACCGCGGGCTCTGACGTCGGGCAACTGGGAGGTGCTGAATGTGCGGCAGTCGAAGGACCGCTCCAGATTCTTCCTCACGGCGAGCAAGGATAGTCCTTACGAGAATCATCTCTATACGATGGATGGCGAGGGCGGCCCGCTCACGCGCATCACGGCGGCCGTGGGCAAGCACACCACCACGATTTCGCCGGACGAAGGCTGGGTCGCCGACATCTATTCCTACACCAACAAGCCGCCTGAGTTGTACGTGCAGGAAGACAAGCCGCGGGCCGAATCGAAAAAGCTGACCACCTCGCCCACGCCGGAGTTCAATCAGTATCCCTGGCTGGACGTGCCGATTGTAGAGTTCACGGCGCGCGACGGAGTGAAGGTGCCGGCCCGCCTGTTCAAGCCCGCGAATTACAAGAAGGGCGGACCGGCGGTGGTCTTCGTGCACGGGTCGGGCTACCTGCAGAACGTGGACAAATGGTGGTCTTCCAGCTACTACCACGAGTACATGTTCGACCATATTCTGATGGAGCGCGGCTTCCTGGTGATTGACGTGGATTATCGCGGATCGGCGGGCTACGGGCGCGATTGGCGCACCGGCATTTACCGGCACATGGGCGGTAAGGATCTGGACGATATCACCGACGCGGCCAAGTACGTGGTGGCGCAGTATGGCGCCGATCCGAAGAAGATCGGTCTGTGGGGCGGCAGCTACGGCGGCTTCATTACTCTGATGGCGATGTTCACTCAGCCCGACGTCTTTTCCGCCGGCGCGGCGCTGCGTCCGGTATCGGATTGGGCGCTCTACAACCACGGCTACACGGGCGAGATTCTGAATCTGCCGCAGAGTGACGCCGAGGCGTACAAGCAATCTTCCCCCATCTTTTTCGCCGAAGGGTTGAAGGGCGCGCTGCTGATCTGCCACGGTATGGTGGACACCAACGTCGAGTTCGAAGATACGGTGCGGCTGGTGCAGCGGCTCATCGAACTGCGTAAAGAGAACTGGTCCGTAGCGCCCTATCCGGTGGAGAATCACGGCTTCATTCAGCCCACAAGCTGGGCCGATGAATACAAGCGCATCCTGGCGCTGTTCGAGAAAAATCTGAAATAGCGCGCCTTGCCAAAAGCCGCACCACGACCGTCGCTGGATCGCCCGATCGGCCTCGTGCAGGCGACCGCCATGGTGGTGGGGATCATCATCGGCGCGTCGATTTTCGTGCAGCCGTCGGAGATCAACCGGCACGTGCCGAGCATCGCGGGCGTGCTGGGCGTGTGGCTGGGGGCGGGCGTGCTCACGCTGTTCGGGTCGCTGGTGTGCGCCGAATTGTCGTCGGTGTATCCGCGGACGGGCGGCGTCTACGTTTTCCTGAAAGAGACGATGTCGCCGGCTTGGGGTTTTCTGTGGGGCTGGGCGATGTTCTGGAGCGCGCACTCGGGAATCATCGCGGCATCGTCAATGGTGTTCGCGCGCTATGTGGGCTTCTTCCTGCCGTTAGGCGATACGGGAATCCGCGCCGTGGCGATTGGCGGGATTCTGCTGCTTTCGTTCGTGAACTATCTGGGCGTGAAACAGGGCAGCCGCCTGCAAACCATGGTGACCGCCGGCAAGGTGATCGCGATTGGTCTCCTGCTTTTGATGGTGGCGCTGTTCGGCATTAGGGCGGCCGCACTCCCCGCGGGAGCACCCGTGTCGCCGGTCACCTTCCGCGAGTTCGTCCTGGGCGTGAGCGCCGCGCTCTTCGCATTCGGCGGTTGGCACATGGTGACCTACACGGCGGGCGAGACTCGCGAGGCGGCGCGGACCATTCCGCGCGCACTGCTGATCGGGTCGCTCACGGTGACCACGGTGTACCTGGCGCTGAATGCGGCGTATCTGTATTTGCTGCCGCTGGCCAAAGTGACATCGTCCACACGAGTGGCGGCGGACGCGGCTAACGCGGTGGCGGGGCCACGCGGCGCGGCGCTGATTTCGGGGCTGGTGATTCTCTCGGCGGTGGGCGTATTGAACGGCGTGATCCTCGCTGGTCCTCGAACGTATCTGGCGATGGCGGAGGACGGGCTGGCGTTCGGCTGGCTGGCGAGAGTCCATCCGAAGTTTCATACGCCGGCGCGCGCCATCTGGCTTCAGGCGGCTTGGTCCTGCGCACTGGTGGCGACGGGCACGTACCGCGCCCTCTTCACGCGCGTGGTTTACACGGAGTGGCTGTTCTTCGCGGTGATGAGCCTGGGACTGATCAAGCTGCGGCGGAAAGCCGGATACGCGCCTGGATACCGCGCCTGGGGCTACCCGTTCGTGCAGGTGATTTTCGGCGCGGCGGCGCTGGTGGTGGCGGTGATTCAAATTGCCGCCGACCCCGGGCAGGCGGCCACGGGATTACTTCTGGTCGTGTTAGGATTGCCGGTTTACTACATTTGGATCTCACATGCGAATCATTGATTTTCACAACCACTACTATCCTCCGGTCTATCTGGACGCGCTGCGCTCCGGATCGAGCGCCGTCGAAGTCACTATGGACGAAGACGGCAATCCGCGCATCTACTATCCGGGCGACTACAACATCTGCGTGCCGGGCCATCGCGACATCGATTATCGGGAGCAGGTGCTGATCGAGCACGGAGTGGCTACGCAGGTGGTGACGCTGACCACGCCGGGCGTACACGTGGAGACGCCGCAGACCGCCGTGAAGTTCGCCGAAATGGTGAACGATGCGTTTGCCGAAGTGGTGCGCACGAAACACGGCCGCTTTTCGGCGCTCGCCACGCTGCCGTTGAACGACCCGGCTGCCTCCGTGAAGGAACTCGAGCGGGCCTGCCGCCAGTTGGGACTGCGCGGCGCCATGCTGTTCAGCAACGTGAACGGCGTCGGCCTCAACGATGACCGCTTCCTGCCCCTGTATGAGGCAGCCAACGATCTGGGCGCGGTGATGTACATCCATCCCACCCATCCGGTGGGCGTGGAAGCCATGACGGACTTCTGGCTGATGCCGCTAGTCGGGTTTCTATGCGACACCACGCTGGCGGCGGCGAAGATTGTCTTCAGCGGAATTCCGGAGCGCTTCCCCAACATCAAGTGGGCGCTGTGCCACATGGGCGGCGCGATTCCGTACCTGGCGGAGCGCCTGGATCGCGGCTTCCACGCCTTCAGCGAATGCCGCGCCCACATTCCACAGCTTCCCACGCACTACTTGAAGCAGTTCTATTACGACACAGTGAACTTCGATAAGAAGAGCATCGAACTCGCCATCGCCTTCGCCGGCACGGACCACATTCTGGCCGGCAGCGACTATCCGCACATGATCGGCAGCATTCCGCAGATGAAAGAGAGCATCGCGGGCATGGCGATCTCCGACGCCGATAAGGCGGCCATCTATGGCGGAAATGCGGCGCGGCTCATGGGACTGTGAGAACCTCGCCGCGCAAATTGACGCTGGTGGCATTGATCGCCGCTACCTATTTCATGGTGGCCGGCGGTCCCTTCGGGCTGGAAGATATCGTGATGCGCTCGGGATACGCCGGAGCGTTTCTGATTCTGTTGATCACCCCGATTATCTGGAGTCTGCCCACGGCGCTGATGGTGAGCGAACTGGCCAGCGCGATTCCGGAGGACGGCGGCTACTACGTCTGGGTCAAGCGCGGCATGGGCAACTTCTGGGGCTATCAGGAGGCCTGGCTTTCGATGGTGGCCGGCTTCTTCGATATGGCCATCTATCCCACGCTGTTCGTGGGCTACCTGGGACATCTGGCTCCGTCGGTGACGGCGCATGGCCGCGGCATCTGGATCGGCGTCGCGCTGATTGCGGCGTCGTCGCTGTGGAATCTGCTGGGCTCGAAAATGGTGGGCGGAAGTTCGGTGGTGATGGGCATCGTGCTGCTCACTCCCTTCGCCGTACTTACGGTGTATGCGCTCTTCCAGCGGAATGTCGGCGGCGGCCAGAGCATCCCGCTGCGCAATGTGGATTTCCTGGGCGCCATCGCCGTAGCCATGTTCAACTACATGGGTTGGGATGACGCATCTCCCATCGCGGGCGAAGTGGATCGTCCGCAGCGGACTTATCCCATCGCCATGGGGGTCACGGTGCTGCTGGTGGCGGCGACGTACATTCTGCCCATCGCGGCCGTGGGACTGACGGGCGTGGACGCCAATCACTGGACCACCAGTGGATGGTCCGAGGTGGCGCGCGCGGTCTTTCACGGCGGCACGGCCGGCAGCCTGGCGGCGATCGCTTTGACGATTGGCGGAATGCTCGGCGCGGCGGGCACGCTGAATGCATTCACCATGTCGTATTCGCGCATTCCGGCGGTGCTGGCGGACGACGGGTATTTGCCGCGCGCGCTGAGTAGACGGAACGCCGCGGGGGCGCCGTGGGTTTCGATTCTGGTCTGCTCCGTCATTTGGGCGCTGTTCCTGCAAATGAGCTTCGTGGAATTGATCCTGCTGGACGTGCTGCTGAAAGGCCTGAGCGTGCTCCTGGAGTTCGCCGCGCTGGTGGCGCTGCGGAGGCGCGAGCCGGAACTGCGCCGTCCGTATCGCATCCCGGGAGGCATGCTGGGCGCGGTGGCTGTCGGTATTCCTCCGCTGGCTCTGCTGGCGCTGACCGCGGCGCGGACGGAGAACGAGCCTCTGGGTCCCATCAATTCGCTGCAACTCGGAGTGATCTTAATCGGCGCCGGAGTAGTAGCCTATTTCATAGGAGACCGTTTCCGAAAGTCATGACGATTGCCGATCTTTCGCAAATTGCCGGACGGACGTACCCGGCGCGCCGCCGCACGCAGAATCTGGTAGGCGGCGCCAGCCCCATCCAGGCGACGAACTTCTCGATGGGCCACGTGACGCTCGAGCCGAATGGCGGCCAGGTGCCCTGGCACAATCAGGAGCAGGAAGAGATCTACTTTATCGTGGAAGGACAGGGCGAGATGTGCCTGGGAGAAGAACGCCGTCCGTTGAATACGGGGCAGGCGGTCTACATTCCGCACGGCGTATTTCACCAGTTGACCAACGTGGGCGACACTCCACTGCGCATGATTTACTGCTATGGACCGGCCGGGGACGTGGCGCACTGGCGCCAGGAACTGGACGGCACCCTGCCGAAGGCGGGAGTGGAAGCGCCGCCGCTGCCCGCGGGCGCGCAGCCGCAGTGCACCGAAAAGCCTGAAACCAAATGACCACACACACAACCGGGATCATCATGAACGGCGTGACCGGCCGCATGGGACTGAACCAGCACCTGCGCCGCAGCATCCACGCCATTATGCGGCAGGGCGGCGTGAAGCTGAGCGATAGCGAGACCATCATGCCGCGTCCGCTGCTGGTGGGCCGCAACCCCGCCAAACTCCAGGCCATCTCGAACGAATTCGGCGGCTTGCAGTGGAGTACGGGCCTGGCCGGCGCGCTGGCGAATCCGGACTATTCGATTTACTTCGACGCGCAAACTACGGACCGCCGCGCCGAGTGTGTGCGGCAGGCCATTGCCGCGGGCAAGAACGTCTACTGCGAGAAGCCCGTCTCGGAAAGCCTGGAGACCGCGCTGGATCTTTACCGCCGCGCCGAAGCCGCCGGCGTGAAACACGGCGTGGTGCAGGACAAGTTGTGGCTGCCCGGCATGCTGAAGCTGAAGAGCCTGATTGACCAGGACTTCTTCGGCCGGATCCTCAGCGTGCGCGGCGAGTTCGGTTATTGGGTCTTCGAAGGCGACACGGTGCCCGCGCAGCGTCCTTCCTGGAATTACCGCAAGGAAGATGGCGGCGGAATCATACTGGACATGCTGTGTCACTGGCGCTACGTGCTGGATAATATCTTCGGCGCGGTGAAAGCTGTCTCGTGTCTGGGAGTCACTCACATTCCACAACGCGTCGACGAAGCCGGCAAGGCTTACGAGTGTACTGCCGACGATTCGGCCTATGCGACCTTCGAACTGGCCGGCGGAATTGTGGCCCATTTCAACTCGTCCTGGTGCGTGCGTGTACGGCGCGATGACTTATTGACGCTACAAGTCGACGGCACGAAAGGCTCCGCCGTAGCCGGCCTGCGCCATTGCTGGATTCAGCCCTATGGCGGCACGCCTCGTCCAGTGTGGAATCCCGATGTGGAGAGTCCGCTGGACTATTTCAATGGCTGGCAGAAAATGCCGGAGCAGGACACGTTCGACAATGCCTTCAAGCGGCAGTGGGAATTGTTCCTGCGCCACGTGGTCAAGGACGAGCCATTCCGTTGGGGCTTGATGGAAGGCGCCAAAGGCGTTCAGCTTGCCGAGAAGGGCATCGAATCCTGGAGTAAGCGCTCCTGGGTGGACGTCCCGGAGCTTACAGCCGGTTAATTAGGCTGGCGACATAGCCCGCACCGAAACCATTATCGATATTGACGACAGTCACGTTACTGGCGCAGCTATTCAGCATGCCGAGCAGCGCGGCCAGTCCATGGAAACTAGCGCCGTAGCCAATGCTGGTGGGCACGGCAATCACCGGGCAGGAGACAAGACCACCCACCGCGCTCGGCAGTGCGCCTTCCATACCGGCAGCCACGACGATGACGCGCGCCTGATCCAGACGCTCCCGATTTTGGATAAGGCGGTGGATGCCGGCCACACCGACATCGTGGAGCGTATCGACTTCGTTGCCCATGATCTCGGCGGTCAACTGCGCCTCTTCCGCCACGGGAATATCGCTGGTGCCGGCGCAAACTACGGCGATCCTGCCCTTGCCATGGACCTTCTTATCGCGCCAGAAACGGATCACACCGGAGAGAGGGAAATACTCGGCGCCCGGTAGTTGTTCGGAGACGATGCGGGCACATTCCGCGTCGGCGCGCGTGATCAGGACGTTTTCTGCATTGCGCAGAAGACTCTCGGCAATGGCGGTGACCTGTGACGGCGTCTTCCCTTTGGCCAAAATCACTTCGGGCATGCCGTGGCGAAGGGCGCGGTGATGATCGACTTTGGCGAACCCCAGATCCTCGAACGGCATGTGACGCATGCGCGTCATGGCGCTGTCGATATCTACAGCACCATCACGGACTTGCTCGAACAGGGAACGCAGGTGATCTTGGTCCATGAGGTCAGAATATCAGAAGGTTCGCCGGGAACTACTTGGGTTTCCTCACGGCTTCTAGTGTAAAATCTATCTAAAAGTACCATCAGAAGCGCCATTTTATTGGACTTTCAGGCTATTGTCTGAAGACCCATAAATGCCTCATGATCTACAAGGAAAGATGAATATAAGCACCCGAGAACCAGAACAACCTATCGGAGGGACAATGGATCGGCGCGGGAGTTCCCGTTTTCCGGTCCGTGAAGAAGTCAGGTACAAGGTTCTTCAGCCATCCAAAGCGCCACCGATATTGGGTAGTGGACACACATTGAATTTCGGTAGTGGAGGAATTCTTTTCACCACCGAAGAAAGACTGACGGTGGGACGGACCGTGGAGCTTGCGGTCAATTGGCCGGCACGGCTGGATGGCACGTGCCCATTGAAATTTGTAGCCACCGGTAAGGTGATCCGGGCGGAAATCGGCCGGGCGGCGGTACGAATCGAGAAGTACGAATTCCGCACGCGCGGCGCAGTCAGCGGCGGCGCCGCCGTCTAAGCTTCATCGCGATGTACGGTTGTCATCGAGAAGGCCGGCAGACACACGGCGATATATTCCGCGCCCTCGTCGCCGGGAGTGCTGTAGCGGACCCATTCTCCCGGGTGCGTGATTACCGCTTGTCCGGCACTCACATCGAGTGAGCCGCCCTGGTGTTCCACGTGGAGCACGCCCCGCAAAACCAGAGTGAATTCCTCGAACTCGGGAGTTTGTCCGGGTTCGACCCATCCGCCAGGACTTCGCATATGCGCCACGCTCACGCCATCGGTGGCCGAATTGACTCTCCCGATATACTCGTCGATCAGCTTTGGTTTATTGCCGGCCGCTTCCACGCGGGTGGGCGAAGAAATCAGTGTGGGCATTACCGCAAAGGATTGACCGACTCACGCCGCAAAATTCCAAAGCCGGCGAGACTCAGCAGCATGATTCCGGTCATCAGCAGCGCCAAAGGTGAAAGCGCCGGCACCGAGACAGTCCCAGCTTGCGACAGGATGTCGATCGACGTGTTGCCGGGGACGTTCACGGAAAAGATGGTGGTGGCTGTGTCGTTCCAGTGGGCCGTGACCGCCAGGCGTATCGAGTACGAGGAAAGAAGTGGGGGCACGGGAAAGTTCTGTGCTGAAAGAGTGTATGTGGTCTGCGCGGCTGGACCGTTCGGGCGTAGGGTGAGTGTGCGCATTTGCGGCGTAGGCGCGTTCGGCGGCAACTGTTGTTGACTCGGAGTACAGGTATAGGTGGCTTCCGAAATACCGTTGATAAAAACCGAAATCGAGCAATTGGTGACAGTCACGTCAAACGGCACGCTGAAGATAATATTCGCCGCCGCGGTGGCCGTCGACCCGACGAATGCGCCCGAGCCGATACCCTGCCAGTACATCGTGAAATTGCAGGATGATTGGGCGCCGAATCCCTGCAAAGTGGCGCTACCGGCCAATGTCAGCCCCAAGCCCCCATTAGTCGTTACGCCCGAGACACCACCGCCCGTAGGGCAATTGTTATCGCCGAAATCGATGTAACTCGGCAGATTTACCGCGTTACTGGGATTCGGCGCGTTGAAGTTGGCTGCCGCGTGGGACAGAGTGACGGAGGCTAAAACCATCAAAGCCAGACGCAGAGCAAGCGGTTGGCGGAGCGAGCGGGAGTTCGGTTCGAGAGTCATAATCGTCAGTTTCGGACGTTTTAGTATATCTCGCGGAGTTACCGTTCGCTGAGTCGCGGGATTATCGTGGTACAAGATGCCTGCTCTCTCCACCTCGGAACGTGCGATGCTGCGATCTATCTCAGCGCTGGCCCATTGCAATCCGTTCCTGCCGGAGCGGGTGGAATTGGAGCGGACGATTCTGGGCGCTGAGTTCCACGAGGGCGAGCCCGTTTGGAGCCAGCAGGTGGAGGCTCCCGAGCGTCCGCGCGAAAACGTCTGGCGGATCGCGGCCAAACTGGAAACGATGGTGCAACAGATCCGCGGGAGAGTGGCGGACCAGGACCTGCCGCTGTACGAAGACGCGGTCTTGCACCTGCTGTACCAGCGCTACTACCCGAAGTTCTTCGCCGCGGCCTTCGGCGCCCAGACTGGCGCGCCGCAGCGCTGGCATTTCTACCGGGAATTTCTGGCCGACTGGAAACACCTACGGGTCCCCACGGGCGACCCCTGCCAGACCTTCGCCTGCTTCCGCCAGATCCAGCGCGCCTTTGAGCAGGTATTCCGCGACATCATCGGCAGTTCCCTGCCGGCGGCCCGCCTGCGCGCCTCCATCTGGCAATCCATTTTTACTCACGATATGCGGCGCTACCGTCGCACGCTGTACTCGCGGATGGGCGAATTCGCCACTCTGATCACCGGCCCTTCCGGCACCGGCAAGGAATTAGTGGCCCGCGCCATTGCCCAATCGCGCTACGTGGCGTTCGACGAAAATCGCCTGGCATTCGCCGACGACGACGCGGCCTCCTTCTTCCCCATCAACATCTCGGCGCTCTCGCCCACGCTGGTGGAATCGGAACTCTTCGGCCACCGGCGCGGCGCGTTCACTGGGGCGGTGGGAGATCGCAAGGGCTGGCTCGAGATGTGTCCCGAATCGGGCTCGGTCTTCCTGGATGAGTTAGGCGACCTGGACCCGGCGATCCAAGTAAAGCTGCTCCGCGTCATCGAGACCCGCACCTTTCACCCGGTGGGCGATACCGGCAGCCGCCAATTCCATGGCAAACTGATCACGGCCACGAATCGCGATCTCGCTGTCCTGATCCGCAAGGGCCAGTTCCGCGAGGATCTTTATTACCGCCTCTGTTCCGATCAGGTGGCCACTCCGTCGCTGGCCGAGCAACTGGCCGACTCTCCCGGCGTGCTGCGGGAACTGGTCTTCTACATGTCGCGGCGGGTGGCCGGCGCGGAAGCGGAGGAACTCGCGCCCGAGGTGTTGGATTGGATTCTGGTGAATCTGGGCGCCGGCTACGCCTGGCCGGGCAACTATCGGGAACTGGAACAGTGCGTGAAGAACGTGTTGATCCGGCGCAATTACCGGCCCTCGGGCGGCGCGGCCGGCAATCCGTTGGACGAACTGACCACGGATGTGCGCAACGGGAAACTGACGGCGGACGAACTGCTGGCGCGCTACGTGACTCTGATCTACAGCCGCACCGGCAGTTACGAAGAGACGGCGAGGCGCCTGGGGCTGGACCGGCGGACCGTCAAAGCCAAGGTCGACACCAAGCTGCTTGAAAGCTACCGCGGCTTGTAAGCTACGGCGTCGATTTCCACTTTGGCATTGGGCAGCGGCAAGGCAGCCACGGCGATGGTGGTGCGCGCCGGCTTGGCCTCGCCAAAGAACTCGGAATAGACCTCGTTCATGGCCGCGAAATCCGTGACGTCGGTGAGGTAGACCTGGCACTTCACGACATCGGCACGGGTGGCGCCGCAGCCTTCCAGAATGCGGGTGATGTTGTTGAGCACCTGGCGAGTCTCCACACGGATATCGCCCAGCACGGACTGGTTCGTTTCCGGATTCACCGGTACCTGGCCCGACACGAAGATGTAATCTCCGGCGTAAACGGCCGGCGAGTAGGGACCCCGCGGGGCGGCAACGCCGGGAGGGGATAAGCGCTCGATCATGGAGTTAGTGTCCTTCCGCTTCTAAGAAACGCTCGGCTTCGATGGCGGCCATGCAGCCCGCCCCGGATGCCGTGATTGCCTGCCGGTAGGTACGGTCCTGAACGTCGCCCGCATGGAATACACCGGCGATATTGGTCCGCGCCCCACCCTTCGAGAGAATATATCCGTCGGGGTCGGTTTCAATCTGACCCTTGAAGACCTTGGTATTGGGAATGTGGCCGATGGCGACGAAGAAACCGTCAACCTCCTGGTCCCAGGCCTCGCCGGTCTTCAGGTTGCGGAGACGCACGCCGGTGACCATCTTTTGGGAAACGTCGAAGACCTCGTCCACTACCGTGTTCATGACGAACTTGATTTTGGGATTGTGCCGCGCCCTGTCCAGCATGATCTTGGAAGCGCGGAATTCCTCACGGCGGTGAACCAGGGAAACCTCGCTGCCGAAGCGCGTCAGGAAGTTGGCCTCTTCCATGGCCGAATCGCCGCCGCCGATCACCATGATCTTCTTGCCGCGGTAAAAGAAGCCGTCGCACGTGGCGCAGGAACTGACACCGTGACCGATCAGCTTGTATTCGGATTCGATTCCGAGCCAGCGGGCCGAAGCGCCGGAAGCGATGATCAGGGTACGGGTCTCAATCCAATCGCCCTCCACATTGATGCGGAAGGGATGGGTGGACAGGTCGGTATCGATGACGGCCCCATGGAGATACTCGGCGCCGAAATTCTGCGCCTGCTTCTTCATGTTCTCCACCAGATCCGGGCCCAGAATGCCTTCGGGAAATCCGGGGAAGTTTTCCACCAGAGTGGTGAGAGAGAGCTGGCCGCCGGCTTCATGGCCGCTGACGACAAGGGGTTTCAGGTTTGCCCGCGCAGTGTAAATAGCGGCGGTATTTCCGGCGCAACCCGAGCCGATGATGACCACGTTTCGCATGACTGTGTGTTTGAGACTTCAGGGTAACACGAGGAAGTGCAACGGGCGCTTCCTCCTGCCCGTCACCGGCGCGCCAGCAACCCGCCCAGGTAGACGGCGACATAACCGAAAAGGACGCTACCCGCCACATTGATGAGCCCGAGCCAGAAGCCGCCCTGCCGGATCAACGAGTAGGTCTCCCATTCGAAACTGGAGAACGTCGTATAACCTCCCAGGAAACCAACGACTAGGAGCAGACGGAGATTTTCCTGCTGCAACCGCTCTGTAAACAGGGTCATCAGGAGGCCGATGAGAAAGGACCCGGTCACATTGATGATCATGGTTCCGAGGGGAAACGTCCGGCCGTAGCGGACCATGATGGCAGTGCCGGCAAGGTAGCGCAGCAAAGAGCCAGCCCCGCCGCCCAACAGAATCAGCAGATACCGCACGTCACCCCGCGAGACATTCGGCGATCTCTTTTTCCTCGATGGCGCCCGCCTTGATGAGCTTCCAGTAGGGCTCGGTGATATCGACGGTAGTGGCGCCCGGTCCGATGCAGGCGCCGCCGTCCAGCACCAGGTCGACGCGGCCGTCCATCATCCCGAAGACCTCAATACCGGAACGGCAAGTGGGGCTGCCGGAAATATTGGCGCTGGTGGAAATCAGCGGCTCGTTCAGGATGTTCATGAGCTGGTTGGCTACGGTGGAACGGGCATGGCGCAGCGCCATGCGGCCGGTATTGCCGGTAACTTTGAGCGGGATCTTGGCCGACGCGGGCACAATGATGGTGAGCGGTCCGGGCCAGAAGCGCCGCGCCAGAATGGAGAAGCGATTGTTCAATTCTCCGGCGAGATCTTCGGCCATCATGGTGCCGGTGACGAGAATGGGCAGCGAGCGATGCGGCTCGCGACCCTTGGCCTTGAAGACTTGAGTGACGGCCCGCAGATTGAACGGGTCGGCCACCAGGGTATAAAGAGCATCAGTGGGAATGGCCACCACTTTTCCCCGGCGCACGGCGGCGGCGGCACGCGCCAGCGCTTCCGGCTGGGGCTGCTCCTGATTGATCTCGATCAAGTCGGTTGCCATGGGATTAACGCGGTCCGATCGCTTCGGCTACGTCCAACGCCATTTGGTAGCGGCCAAACGGCGCGCTTAATTGTACGCCCTCCACCATGCGGCGTACACGTGCAGTCATCTCGCGGGCGATGGCGACGCCTTCGTCGCGCGCCTTTTCCGCGCTATCGACGCTGCGCATGCGGGCCAGGAATTCTTCGGGCACGGGGACGCGCAGTTCGTTGACCATGAATTCGGCATTGCGATAGCTGGTGAGCGGCCAGATCCCGCAAATGACCGGGATTTTGACGTGCTCAATGCGGCGCAGGAATTTCTCCAGCAGGTCCAGATCGAACACCGGCTGCGTGACGACGTATTCCGCGCCGGCTTCGACCTTCCACTCAAAGCGGCGAATCTCTTCGTCCATGTTCAGGGCCCCGGGATTGGCGCCCACGCCGATCAGGAGAGCCGTCTGCGACCCCATCGGGTTGCCGCCGATATCCAGCCCATGATTCAGATTTCGGACGATGTTGACTAAGCCGATGGCATCCACATCGAACACCGCCGTGGCGTCCGGATACGCGCCCATGCGCGGCGGATCGCCAGTGATACAGATGAGGTTTCGGACGCCCACCTTGTGAGTGCCGAGCAGTTCGGACTGGATGCCGAGAATGTTCCGGTCGCGGCAGCAGAAGTGGTTGACGGCCTCAATGCCGGCCTCCGCCTGAATGAGCTGGCAGGTGACCTGCGCGCTCATACGGGCGCTGGCGCGGGGACCATCGGGAACGTTGATGCAATCAATGCCGGCGGCGGCGCAACTGCGCGCGCCATCGATTTCGCGTGAGGCATCCACACCGCGCGGCGGCAGGATCTCCACGAACGAAACGAACTTACCCTCGGCGATTTTGGCGCCGAGCTTGGACTTGGCCGCCATGGCCACCGGCGGTAGCGCTTGCGAGCGCGCTTCGGGTTCGTCCACTGTGACGCTGAGCTTCTTTTGCAGCGGCTGCAGCGAGCGCGTCTCCGAGCAGATGAGCTTGATGTGATCGGGCGTGGTGCCGCAGCAGCCACCCACGATCTTCACCCCCGCCCACAACATGCGGCGGGCGTACTGCGCCATGTATTCGGGCGAGCAGAGATAAATATTGCGGCCTTCGACGCGCATCGGCAGGCCGGCATTCGGCATCGCGCTGATGGGCTTGGTGGTGAAGGAAACCATCTGCTCGATGGTTTCGAGCGTGGTCTTGGGGCCTACCGAGCAGTTCAGGCCGATGACGTCGACCGGCCAGCTATCCATGAGACGGGTGAACGTTTCCGGATCCGTGCCGCCGGGCAGGTGGCCGAAATCGTCGATGGTCACCTGAGCGATGACGGTGAGGTCGGGACCAGCCACTTCGCGGGCGGCCATGACGGCTTCGCGTAACTCATCGAGATTGGCGAAGGTTTCGAGAATCAGGAGATCGACTCCGGCTTCGACCAGAGCCTCCATCTGTTCGCGGAAAGCGGCGCGAGCTTCGGCGAAGGACGTGGGACCGAGCGGCTCAATGCGGACGCCGAGGGGTCCGACGGCACCCGCCACATACGCGCCATCTTTGGCGGCTTCGCGGGCCAGGCGCACACCGGCCTGGTTGATGGCTTTGAGCTTTTCGGCCATGCCAAAGGCGGCCAGGCGCGGACGGCTGCCGCCGAAGGTATTGGTTTCCAGGATCTCGGCGCCGGCTTTGGCATACTCCAGGTGAATCTGCTTCACCAGGTCGGGCTGCGAGAGGTTCAACTCATCGAAGCAGCGATTGATAAACACACCGCGCGAGTACAGCATGGTGCCCATAGCGCCATCGGCCACCATGACACGACGGGTCAACTGATCACGAAATTCCTGGGCGCGACTACCGGTGAGTGTATTCATTGGGGAACGGGATCGCAAGGGCCGTATTCGGATACGGAATTGCGATATTTACGATTTTAGCGCATGGCGCAGAATGCAGGGCTGGAGTCACTTGCCTGGAGCATAATACCCCAGCCGCCAATGCGCCTTCAGCGGAGGGAGTCCGGGCTGCGGATTCACTCTTACTTCGACGCGACGGTACTTTCCGTCTTTCTCCTGATTGGCAGGCTGATACGCCAGCACATACTGATTGCGCAATTCGATCCCGATCCGTGCGGCCACACCAGGCAAATCGCTGGCTTCGGTCGCCGAAAAGGCGCGGCCTCCGGTCTGTTCCGCAATCTCGGCCAGCAATCGCGGACCACTCACCTCTTCGGTGCTCATGCCCAGCGTCAGGGTAGGCTCGAAGACGCCCATGGCGAAAATCTGCACGTCCGCCTCGCGCACCAGTCCCTGAATTTCCTTGGCCGTGTAGCGGCTATGATTGTCGCCGCCGTCGGAGACGATCAGCAGGGCTTTGCGCGGATTTTTGGCCTGCTTCATCTGGCGCAATCCCAGGTGAACCGCGTCCAGCAGGGCGGTCAAGCCGCCGGGCTGGAGGAATGCCAGCTTGAGATCCAGCTCGTCGGTCCGCGTGGTGAAGCCTTGAGCCAGTTCCGCCGCATCCGCGAAGTCCACCAGAAAGGCTTCATCCGGCGGATTCATGGTTCGGAGAAACTGCGTGACGGCCTGGCGCTCGGTCTGCTGCTTGGCGCCCATGCTGCCGCTGCGGTCATAGAGCAGCCCGATGGAAAGGGGAGTGTCTTCGCCGGACAGACTCACCACTTTCTGGGGAACGTCGTCCTCCAGGATTTGAAAATCCGCCGGACGCAGTCCGAGCACGAAGCGGTTGGAGTGGTCGGTCACGCTCACGGGGATGAGCACCAGCGTGGAATCGGCTTTGAATTTGGGGACTTCCTGGGAAAGGACGACCAGACCGGATAAGAGAAACGCCAGACAACGCTGCGTCACACAAGGCTCCTGACTGGATACAGTGTACCAGCCGCTCTGCGGGTCTAATGGTGAGGAACGAACCCAATTGTTGAGTTTTCTTTTTAGTTTGTTCGGGTTGCCGGGCGAGCTCTGCTCGCCTGGACAGACGACGCAAGGCGATCGTCTATCCTACCAGGGCGGCGAGTTCGCGCTCGATGGCGTCGAAGGCGGCGTCGGCGGGGTGCTGGTCGGGGTCCCGAGGAGCGGTGCGGAACGAACCCAATTGTTGAGTTTTCTCTTTGGTTTGTTCGGGTTGCGCGGGCGGTTTTTGGAGCTTTCGGAAAGTGTTCATGGCGTCCTTGTAGGAGCGCTCGGCGGCTACGACGCGGCGGTGGAGGCGCATGAAGGTGGGGCTAGTTTTGTCGAAGGCTTCACCGAGCTCGCAGCCGGAGTCTCGCTTGCCT
>DASZMZ010000239.1:0-7064 GCA_035551455.1 Candidatus Sulfopaludibacter sp. | reverse complement strand
GGAGACCTGACCTGGCAGAAGCTGTCGACGCAAAACCTGCGGTTTTACCTGAGCGGCGAAAGCAATCTCATCCACAATCTGTACGAACTGTTGTGCAACAACACGGCGCAGATTCTGGTGCGCGATCCGGCGTCGAAATCGCGACCGGCCATCACCCTGCCGCCCGGGTCGCTACAGCCCTTGGGCTTCGGCGAAAAGGAAGCCATGCTGCCGTACCCGCATCGCTCCTTCATGGGCTACGGGCTGTTGCAGGAATATTTTTGTTTCCCGCAGAAGTTCTTCTTCGTGAACCTTTCGGGCCTGGAAGCCGTGACGGCGGCCGGCTTCGGCAACAAGATCGAAGTGATTCTTCTGATCTCCCCCTTCGAGCGCAGCGACCGCCGCCAGATGCTGGAACTGGGAGTCAACGCCAAGACGTTCCGGCTGGGATGTTCGCCCATCGTCAATCTTTTCCCGCATACGGCCGAGCCGATCCTGCTGAGCCATTCGCAGTACGAGTACCCGGTGGTACCCGACGCCAGCCGGCGGAATGGCATGGAAGTCTTCGAGATTCAGGAAGTGATCAGCGCCAATCCGCAGACGCGCGAGATTGTGAAGTACGAACCCTTCTACTCCTACCGCCACGGCACCACCAAACAGAAAGTGCAAGCCTTCTGGCACGCGGTGCGGCGGCCTTCGGGGTATCGGGAAGACGATGGGACGCAGGTCTATCTTTCCATCGTGGATCTCTCTTCGCGGCCCATCAAACCGGACGCCGACACGCTCACGGTGCGCACCATCTGCAGCAATCGCGACCTGCCCTCGCGCCTGCCCTTCGGCAACGAATCCGGCGATTTCGAATTGGAAGGCATGGCCGCGGTGAAACGCACGGTGGCCCTGATCAAGCCCAGCGATACCCTGCGTCCGCCCATGGCGAAGGACGCGCTCTGGCGCTTGATCTCGCAGCTTTCGCTGAATTATCTTTCGCTGGTGGACAACGGTCGTGAGGCTTTGCAGGAAATTCTGCGCCTCTACAATTTCACCGGCTCCACGTATTCGGAAAAACAGATTCAGGGCCTGGTGGAAGTCACCAGCAAGCGCCATTTCGCGCGTGTGGTGTCTGACGACGGCGTGGCCTTTGCGCGCGGCACCCAGGTGCAAATGGAGTTCGACGAAGAGCAGTTCGTAGGCAGCGGAGTTTACCTGTTCGCCGCGGTGTTGGAGCATTTCCTGGGACTCTATGTTTCCATGAACAGCTTCAGCCAGCTCCGCGCCAAGAGCCGTCAGAGAAAGGAGATTCTGAAGCAGTGGCCACCACGAGCCGGCCGGAAAATCCTGATCTGAGCCAGACGGACGCGCCGCCGTTCACGATGGAGGAGCGCTTCCCCATCGCCAAGGACCTGGCTCGCGAGCCCTATCGCTTCGATTTCTTCCAGGCGGTGCGCCTGCTCTGCCTGATGCATCCGGAACGCCGGGTGCCGGGCCGTTTCACTAATCCCGAAGACGAAGTGGCGCGCTTCGGCGCGGCCACTTCCATTGCCTTCCCCGCCAGCCAGATTCAGGCTCTGGACATGAAGAAGGAACCGGCCACCATGCAGGTGAACTTCATGGGGCTGACCGGCCCTCTGGGCGTCCTGCCGCTGGACTATAGCCGCACGGTGATTGACCGCGAGCGCGCGCGCGACACCGCCATGCGCGACTTCTTCGACCTGTTCAACCACCGCATGCTGTCGCTGTTTTACCAGGCCTGGGAAAAGTATCGCTTCAACCTGGCATACGAGCGCGGCGAGCGGGACCGGCTCTCGAACCACGTGATGGCGCTGATGGGCCTGGGCACGCCGGGACTGCGGGATCGACAGGAAGTGGCCGACGATTCGCTGCTGTTTTACAGCGGCGTGATGAGCATGCACACACGCAGCGCCACGGCGTTGCGCCACGTCTTGATGGACTATTTCGGCGTCCCGGTGAATGTGGAGCAGTTTGTGGGCGCCTGGTACGCGGTGGAGCGCGATGCGCAGTGCTGCCTGGGTCAGGACCTCAGCGATTCGGAGCGTCTGGGCGTAGGCGCGGTGGTGGGCGACGAGATTTGGGACCAGCAATCGCGCGCGCGCATTCAATTGGGGCCGCTCAGTCTGGAGCAGTATCTGGATTTTCTGCCGGGCGGAGAAGGCCACCGGCAGGTGCGCGCCCTGGCCGGCTTCTTCGCCGGAGGGGAAATCGATTTGGAATTGCAGTTGGTTTTGAAGCGGGAAGATGTGCCGGCCTTCGAGCTGAAACAGCAAGGCGAGCAGGAGCCGCAGTTAGGCTGGACGAGTTGGATAAAATCAGTGGAGTTTACCAGAGATCCCGGAGAGACGATCCTGGAGCTGTAAATCAAAAGGGGAGCAGAAAATGGCGATTAGCTTAAAAGCGATAGTCGGCAGGCTGAACAATACTACTCGGACGGCGGTGGAAGGAGCCGCCGGGTTATGCCTGTCCCGGACTCACTACGACGTGGAGATTGAGCATTACCTGATGAAGTTGCTGGACACTTCGGATTCGGATTTCGCGAGCATCGTGAAACAGTTCGGCGTGGACAAGGCTCGTTTGTCGGCGGAACTGGGCCGCAGTCTGGACAAACTGAAGACCGGCAACGCACGCACTCCGGCGTTCAGCCCGTCGCTGGTCCGCATGCTGACCGAAGCCTGGACCATGGGTTCTTTGGAATTCAATGGAACGCAGGTGCGCACCGGCTTCACCATTCTGGCGCTGGTGAGCGACGAAGAGCTGTCGCGCATCCTCCGCGACATCTCCCGCGAGTTCCAGAAGGTGGAGCCTGAAGCTCTGCGCAAGCAGATGCCGGCCATTCTGGAAGATTCGATGGAGCAGACCGCGGCCCCGGCATCCGCGTCGCCCGCGGGCGGTGGAGCACCGGGCACCGGCAAGATGGGCGGCAAGACGCCGAACCTGGACCAGTACACCGTGAACCTCACGGAGAATGCCCGGAAGGGCAAGCTGGACGCCGTGCTGGGACGCGATTTCGAGATCCGGCAGATTGTCGATATCCTGACCCGGCGGCGCCAGAACAATCCGATTCTGACCGGCGAGGCGGGCGTGGGCAAGACCGCCGTGGTGGAAGGCTTTGCGATGCGCATTGTGGCCGGCGATGTTCCCCCGGTACTGCGCAACGTGACGCTGCGGACGCTCGACCTGGCGCTGCTGCAGGCCGGCGCGGGCATCAAGGGCGAGTTCGAGAATCGTCTGAAGGGGCTGATCGAAGAAGTGAAGTCGTCGCCGATCCCCATCATTCTGTTCATTGACGAAGCGCACACGATGATTGGCGCGGGCGGCACGGCGGGACAAGGCGACGCGGCCAACCTGCTGAAGCCGGCACTGGCGCGCGGCGAACTGCGCACCATCGCGGCCACTACGTGGTCCGAATACAAGAAGTACTTCGAGAAGGACCCGGCATTGGCGCGCCGCTTCCAGGTAGTCAAAGTGGAAGAGCCCGACGAGGTCAAATGCAACGTGATGCTGCGCGGCGTGGTCCCCATGCTGGAGAAGCATCACAGCGTGCGCATTCTGGACGAGGGTCTCACGGCGGCCGTGAAGTTCTCTCATCGCTACCTGCCCGACCGTCAGCTTCCCGATAAGGCCGTGAGCGTGTTGGATACCGCCTGCGCGCGCCTCTCGTTGGGGCAGAACGCCACGCCGAGCGCCGTGGAAGACGTGACGCGCGAAGTGGACGATTGCGCCGTGCAGATTCGAGTGCTGGAGCGCGAAGCGGCGCTGGGCACCGATCATAGCGAGCGTCTGGCCGCGGTGAATAAGACGAAGGCCGCCGCCGAAGCGCGTCTGGCCGAGTTGCAGGCGCGATGGGACAAGGAACGCGACCTGGTGGCCAAGATCCGCGACATCCGCGTGAAGCTCGAAGAGTTGGTGCGTCCCGCGGACGCGGCCGTTCCGGTAGCACAGGCTGCCGCGGCAGCGCCGGCCGGAGCCGAAGTGGTGCAGGAAGCGCCCGCGCCGCCGCCCAGTCCCGACGCGCTGCGCGCCGACCTGGCCACGCTCAACGCCGAACTGGAGCAATTGCAGGGTGAGAATCCGCTGATGGGCATCTGCGTGGATGCGCAGATTGTGGGCGAAGTGGTGTCCGGTTGGACCGGCATTCCGATCGGCAAAATGCTGAAGGACGAAGTGGCCGCGATTCTGCAGTTGGAGTCGCACCTGGGCAAACGCGTGATCGGACAGGATCATGCTCTGGGCATGATCAGCGAGCGCGTTCGCACCTCGAAGGCCAGTTTGGAAGATCCCAGCAAACCGATCGGCGTCTTCATGCTGGTGGGGCCCAGCGGCGTGGGTAAGACGGAGACCGCGCTGGCGCTGGCCGACCTATTGTATGGCGGCGAGCGCAACCTCATCACCATCAACATGTCCGAGTTCCAGGAATCGCATACCGTTTCCACTTTGAAGGGATCGCCTCCCGGATACGTGGGTTACGGCGAAGGCGGCGTGCTCACCGAGGCGGTGCGGCGGCGTCCTTATTCGGTGGTGCTGCTGGATGAAGTGGAAAAGGCGCATCCCGACGTGCTCGAGCTGTTCTTCCAGGTATTCGACAAGGGCAAAATGGAAGACGGCGAAGGCCGCGAGATCGATTTCAAGAACACCATCATCATTCTGACCTCCAATGCCGGCACCGACACGCTCATGAAGCTGACGGCCGATCCGGAGACCGCGCCGAGTTCCGAAGGCTTGGTGAAGGCCTTGAAGCCGGAGTTGAACAAGATCTTTAAACCGGCGTTCCTGGGTCGCATGGTCATCATTCCCTACTTCCCCATCCGCGACGAAGCTTTGAAGCTGATTGTGAGGCTGAAACTGGGCAAGATTCAGCGCCGCCTGATGGAGACGCACAAGATTCCGCTCACGCACGACGAGGCTCTGATCGAAGAAGTGGCGAAGCGCTGCACGGAAGTGGAGAGCGGCGCCCGCAACGTGGACAACATTCTGACCAATACGCTGCTGCCCGAGATATCCAGGCAAATCCTGGGACGCATGGCAGAGCGGCGAAAACTCGACCCCATTCACGTCACCATCGGAGAATCGGGCGAGTTCGTTTACAACTAAGCCGCAACCCGGCCACCACCGGCAGATTCGGAGGATCGCATGCCAACGCTGTACACGCAAGAAGACCGGCCCGTAAGGATCACTACCTCTCTGGGTAAGGACACCTTCATTGTTACCTCATTCAGCGGGAGTGAGTACGTATCCGGTCTATACCAGTTTGAAATTAATGTTGTTTGGCAGGGTGGTTCCACCGTTACCTTTTCGGACATTCTAGGTCAAAATGTCTCGCTCGCCGTGGACGTTTACGGCATCACGAGGCAGTTCCACGGCATCGTCAAGTCCATCTCGCAAGGTCACGAGGTTACCGAACACAATCTGATCCTGTACACCATCACGATGGTGCCGAAGTTGTGGCTGCTGACCCGGCGGGTAAATTGCAAGATTTTTCAGAACCTGAATGCCCTGGAAATCGTCAAGCAAGTGTTATCCGCCGGCGGCATCACAAACATGCAAGACGACGTTCACGGCGCCCCGAAAACCCGTGATTACTGCGTCCAGTACTACGAGACGGACTTCGATTTCATCAGCCGGCTGATGGAGTTCGAGGGTCTGTTCTACCATTTCGATCATACGGACAGCAAGGAGACCCTGGTGTTGTGCAACGACAACACCAGCTTCCTAGCGCTGCCGCATGGCGCCGAAGTACAGTTTGAGCCGATCGTGGGAGGCTTGCGCGCAGCGGGGCGGATTTACGAGTGGCGCAACGTCCAGGAGATCAACTCCGGCAAGTTCTCGATGAACGATTATAATTTCGAAACTCCCGCTGCGGACCTGTATTCCTCGGCGAATACTGCCGTGAACCTTTCGGGCAACGGGGACCTGAATGTCTACGAAAACCCCGGTGGCTACAGTGCGCACGGGGACGGAGATGCGCTGGCCAAAATCAGAAAGACCGAGGAGGAAGCCCGCACCCACATTGTCCAGGGAAGAAGCGTCAATGTCGATATTCAGCCGGGCTACAAGTTCACGCTGGCAAAGCATTTCAAGGACAACGGCGAGTATAAGATTACCGGCGTCACGCATCTTTCGCGGCTACCCTTGGATACCGGCAACCAGACCGAAGGTTTTGTTTACGAGAATCAATTCACCTGCATTCCCGCCGATAATGATTACCGCCCGCCGCGCGTGACGCCACAGCCTCGGATTGAGGGTGTGCAGACCGCCGTGGTGGTGGGAACCAGCGGGGAAGAAATCTATACGGATCAGTATGGCCGTGTGAAGGTGCAGTTCCACTGGGACCGCGACGGCAAGAAGGACGAAAACAGTTCCTGCTGGGTTCGCGTGGCCACGTATTGGGCAGGCAAAAACTGGGGCGCTATTCACATTCCACGAATCGGTCAGGAAGTGGTTGTGGATTTCGTGGAAGGCGATGTGGACCGGCCCATTATTGTGGGCAGCGTGTATAACGCCGGCCAACCGGTGCCATATACGCTGCCGGACAATAAGACGCAAAGCACCCTCAAGAGCAACAGTTCCAAAGGCGGCGGCGGCTTCAACGAGATTCGCCTGGAGGACAAGAAAGGCAGCGAAGAAGTTTACTTCCACGCCGAGAAGGACCTCAACTCGGTGGTGGAGAATAACGAGTCGCGCAAGGTGGGTTCGGCCGGCAAGAAGTGCACGGACGGCAACCGCGTCACCGAGATCTACAAGGATGAGACCCTCACCGTCAAGACGGGCAATCAGACCACTACCGTGGAAAAGGGCAATCAGGCTACCACCATCAAGATGGGCAACCAGACTGACGAAGTCAGCATGGGCAACCAGTCCACCACCATCAAGATGGGCAACCAGTCCACTAAACTGGATCTGGGCGCGGCCACCCATGAAGCGATGCAGTCGATTACGCTGAAGGTGGGGCAAAATAGCATCGTGATCGATCAGATGGGGATCACTATCAAGGGGCTGATGATTTCGGTCGAGGGACAGGTGACGGTGAAGGTGACCGCACCGATCACGCAGGTCAATGGCGATGGCATGACCAC
>DASZMZ010000238.1:0-3399 GCA_035551455.1 Candidatus Sulfopaludibacter sp. | reverse complement strand
CAGTCGCTGGTTGAGCAGCGGCCAACTGTACTGCGGCGTCGGCGGCATGTGGCGATACAGCACCGATTGCGCTTCGTGGATCTGGGCGAGCGTGGGCAGAAGCATGGATCGAGCATATCAATGCGCGCATCCGGGCGTCTCTTCAACCTCGCGCGCATGATAAATTTGCCCATGAGTTACACCACTCGGGAAGCAGCCATAGAGGACGCAGACGCGATTGCGCATGTGCACGTTGAAAGCTGGCGAAGCACCTATGCGGGCATCATTCCCGACGCGTTTCTGGCTTCGCTGAACCCCGCGGAACGGGCGGAGCGCTGGCGAAGCGCCTTCGCGACCAGCAACTTTCGCATCTTTGTCGCCGAAGACGACGGCCGGGTCGTCGGCTTTGTGAGCGGCGGACGGTTGCGTGAGCCGCTGGAGACATACGATGCGGAGCTCTACGCGATCTATTTGCTGCGCGACCATCAAGGAAGCGGGCTAGGCCGTGCCCTTGTTCTCATGCTGGTCAACGCGCTACGCTCAGAAGGTCTCAGGAGCATGGTTGTCAAAGTTCTGGAGAAGAATCCCGCGGTGTTGTTTTACCGGCGTCTCGGCGCGCAACTGGTCGCGCGCGAGTTAATTGAGATCGGTGGCGCCCGTCTCGACGAACTGGTGCTGGGCTGGATCGAACTCGACACTCTCTCAGTTTGACCGGCTCACGGCTCGGGCCAATGATACACAACGGCGATACGCAACAATGGCGCATCGAGCGCCGATTACCTGAACGACCAGAACCGCCGCGCCAAGCAAGGAAAGGCGTACTTCCAGGTGGTCAACGGGGACGAAGTGAGCAGACGATTTGCGCAGAGGGCTTAGCAGGAATCGAACCGGTATTGGGGGATGGGTCGCGCTCTGGACGTTGCTGGGCGCAGGCATGACGGCGGTGCAGGGATGCCGCTCGGCGGCGCAGCTCACGCCGCAGGAGGTTGAAGGCAAGCATTTCTACCAGGTTCGCTGTGCGCATTGCCATGAGGACAATGATCTGGCGTTGAAGAAGGTTCCGCCAAATCTGCATGGCGTGTTTCGGCGCTCCGCGCTGCCCAGCGGGGCGCCGGCAACCGACGCGGACGTTCGGCGGGTGGTTCTCGCCGGAAAAGGTATGATGCCTGCGTTCGCCGGCCGCTTTACCGACGAACAGATGGCTGCACTGCTAGCTTATCTGCATACCGGTCTGCGGTGATTCGATGTGTTCGCTGATCCCTTCAGGGGCAACGTACCTGGCGGAATCGGACTGTGTCTCAGCAAGGCCGATGACAGAGGGCCGCCCCTGATTGAACCGCAGGAGCGGGGTTTGTGCCTATTTCCTGCTGAGCGCCCTCTTGAGAACGGTTTCGAGGGCAGCCTTCTGTTCAGCATAGTCGGCGGCGGAAATGGTGTTCGAGAGCCGTTCGCTTTCGAGGGCGAAGAGTTCCTCCTTCAGCACGTTGAGGAGAGACGCGTTGCTATGCGGCGCAGCGTTCGGTGTGTGCAGATAGGAATGAACTCCGGCGGGCGATACAGGCGGGGGCGCGGCGGCGCCTGGCGACGAATGAACCTGCGTCGGAACCAACGGGGCAGCAGCGTCGCCGGAAGCGGGCGCGGCGGCCGGACCCCCCGCCGGCTTGCGGAGCAGGAAGCCCGCGGCTGCGGCGAGCAGAAGACCGAGTCCGCCAAGGATCCACCACTTGTACTTGGTTAGCGGGTCGGGGGTGTTGATGGGTTCGCCGATGCCCCCGCCGGGCCGATTGCCGGGATTGCCGGCGTCCTGCGACCCGCTATCGGGGGCGGGCTGCTGGCCCTGCGCCCCTTGCTGCTCGCGCGGCATGGAGCCGCTGCCGGAGATGGCGAACTCGAGACCGGGGCCCGGCGTGACGTTCTTGGCCAGGAAGGTCTGGATGCCGGGATCCTGCTGGATAGGCTGGAAGCCGGAACCGTTGAATGTGATGCCCTTGGGCAAAAGAACCGCGACATTATCGGCTGGAATCTCGACTTGCGGACGGAACGTGGCCTTGCCGTCGTAGGGCAGGTGATAGCTGAGCTGGAACAGCGTGTCTTTATCGCCCTCGTCGGGCTGGATCGGGAAGTCGAACTGGAAGTGGTCCTTGCCGCCGGCAGGCTTGAGAGCGGTCGAAGTCGGCAGGCCGGTGGGACGGCGGGCTGCGGCCCCATCGACAACCGCCCCCGGGGGCAGAACGATCCCGAAGCCGCGCGAAGGATTGTATTGGGTACGCGGCGGATTGCTGGTGTTGTGTACAAAGTAGCGCTCCGTGATGCGCAGTACGCCATTATCTGTTTCCATCTCGATGACATCGGCCTCGATCGACACGCCGTTTATGTCGGCGGCCACGTCGTAGACGGGAATGTCGCCGGGGCCGTTGCCCTCCGGTGCGGCGATGAAGTAGCTGCCCCCCTGGTGATTGACGCGGACGAGGTAAGGACCGGCCCCCGGTTTATTAAGCGTGTAGTGACCGCCGGCATCGGTCATGGCGGTGGCCGCCACGCTCATCCCGGCCTGCACGTCGACGAGTTCCACCTTGTCGCCGCCCGAAGGCTTGTTGGTGGTCTTATCGGTGACGGTGCCGGTAATGGTGGCGGCTCGCGCGAAGGCGGCCGGCAGGAAGCAGCAAAATACAGCAGCAAACAGGGTGGCTTTGATCGATCTCATGATATTTAGAGAAATCCTGATTCTTTCTGGTTCGATTTGAGAAAACCGGCAACGGCCGCGGACCCTTCGGCGCGCCGCGCTCCGCATGTCGGTTGGTGCGATTGCGCTTTCCTTCTCGACCGCAAAAACGGAGGTGCGGTGTGGGTGGGGCGCCCGTGTTGGTGTTGCGTCAGGCACCGCAAATGCGAGCCGGCCGGTCGGTGAAGAGGCGCATTCATGCGTGCTGCTGCAGGAAATCGATCTCGGCCAGCAATTCCGCCGTTTCGTTCTCGAGCAGGGAACGCTGGGCGACGAAATCTTCTTCCGGGTACTTGCCCGCGCGGTATTCAAAACTGAGATCGCGCAGGTTCTCGTAGAGCTGCTCTTTACGTTCGAGGAGATAGTCGAGCCGGGTCTTCTGGCGCTGGCTGGCGAAGACATTCTCCGGCCAGAACGTGTACACGAACATTGCGATAGCCATCAGCAAACCGGCGATCAAACCCTGGGTTTCGGTCACGGCTTAATACCCTCCGTCGTCGCCGGTTTCGCGGCGGATTTTGTCGCGCAGTGCATCCATCTCGGCGCCGGCAGGTTGCGCAGTGAGGGGCGTCCTTCCCACTGACCAGTGACGGACGAGGAGTATGGTGCCGAGGAGCGCCGCGGCAAAGACGGCGAACGGGGCGATCCAGGCGACCAGGTTGAACCCTTCCGTGGTAGGAGCCGCCAGGACCGTGGCG
>DASZMZ010000237.1:0-7447 GCA_035551455.1 Candidatus Sulfopaludibacter sp. | reverse complement strand
CCGCGACTTCGCAAAGCGCATCACGGGAGTGCCGGAAAACTCCGCCTGTGCCTGCGCTTCGGTGCGCACCAGGACCACCTCGGCATGCTGCGCCATGGCGCGGATCACGCCGAGTTCGGGATCCGGCAGCGCGTGGAAGCCGTCCAGCCAGACTGTGGCGACGCCGCCGAGTCCGCCGGCCGCGATCCGTTCCGCCGCCAGTTCGAGCCGTCGCGCGCGCAGCGCCACGCCCCTCTCGGCAAGGTGGCGGTCCACCTCACGATACACCGCCAGAAAGGCGGGGGCGAGGGGCGAATCCGGTAAATGGGCGGCCAGACGGCGACTGTCGCATCCGGCCGACGAGAATTCCGCGAGGGTATGCGCCAGCGACGCGCAAAATCCGCGCATGTGGACCACCCGTTCGAACTCCGCGCGGTCCACCTTGCGGGCAGCCTCTTCCACGGTCAGGTAGAGCGCCGCCTCCGATACCTGCGGCACATCCTCCACAAAGTCGTTCACAAAGCCCAATAGCGTTTGGATCAGCCCGTGGCGAAAGACATAGCCCTCCCGTGCCAGAAGGTTTTGCAGGTGCTGCGCCATGGTGGCGGTAGGGACCAGCAGGCGGACCGCGTCGCTGCCGGAGCGCAGCGCGTCACGCATTTGATCCAGGATGTAAGTTGTCTTTCCAGAGCCCGCGGGACCTGTAATGAGCCGCACGGCTTCAGTGTAACGTGCCGGACTTTGGCATCGATAAGTCATTTTTCATACTGGTACTTGACTTGACTATTTGTACCCACTACACTGAGGCTTCTCCAGGCTCAGTCCTCCGGAAAACAGCCAGACTCCGGGGGCTTCTTCCTTCTGCGTGGGCGATCTCCAGTGAGGTGTTGATTGCGTCAGAAGTGTCTCATTCTAAGCTTGTTCTTCTGTTCCTCCCTGTTTGGCGACAGCATCCAGTGGTATAACGGGGATCCCAATCTGGAAGACGGTCTGCGACAGGACGTGAACGGCATGTCGCCCGGACTGACTTACGACAATTTCGTCGTGGGTCCTGGCGGCGTGGACGTGTCGGGCCTGTTTTCCGATGACTTCATGAATGCCAGCATCAGCCAGGCATATTGGGAAATCCGCAGCGGCGTTTCGGCGGGAGACGGCGGCGTGGTGGTGGCTTCCGGCACGAGTCCCGCGCTGCAAATGGACTTGGGGTTGATCGCCTTCGGCTTCGAAGTTTACCGCATCGAGGTCGACGGACTCAGTATCCACCTCCCCCCCGGCACTTACTGGATGACCGTGGCGCCGGATCTAAGCGGCACCACCGCCAGTTCCTTCGTGACCACCACGTCCGGAACGAATGGAATCGGCAATCCTCAGGCACAGGACGGCAATTCTTACTTCAACAGCAGCTTCTACGGCGCTGATTTCGCACTGCCGTCGGATTTTATCGCCACACAGACCAGCGACGGGGGCCATCTGGATTTTTCCGAGGGCGTGCTCGGTCTCGCCTCCCCGGTCCCGGAACCTGGCACGATCGGTCTGGCTCTGGGCGGCCTGCTGCTGGTCCTTGGCAAGCGACGCCGGTGACGCCAGAGAATCGGGTTCTTCCCGGCGAATCCTACTGATCCAACTGCGCGATGAGTTTTTCGGCCTGCGCCATTTGATCGGCTGTACCCCGCATGGCCAGCGCCTTCGCCTGCGCACACGGGAAAATGCGCCGGACGCTCACGGTGGTGCGCAGCGCTCGCACCAACGTCTGCGCTTGCGCGTGATGTAAATAGAAGACGCGCGCCACGGGATCGTAGGGGGCCTTCACCTCCTGTTCATGCGGCCCGGGCGCCGGCTGATCTCCGGCCACATCCAATTGGCCGACCAGCCACTCGGCCACTTCCACGTAGGGCGCCGGCCCGCGCAGCACCACCGCGGCGGCCGTATTGCACGGGAAGACGCGATTCAGATCGGCAATCGTGCGAATCGAATTGACCAGTTCCTGAATCGCTTGCGGCGACGCGGTGTGCGCCAGGTGGAATACGCGCACCTCCTCATCGCGAAACCGGTTGGATTGAGTTTTCGCGGACGCGTCCGGGCCGCTCACATCCAACTGCGCCACCAACCACTCGGTAAGCGCAATCTGATCGGCCGTACCGCGCGCCACCACTGCCCGCGAAACGCTCAACGGAGTGATGCGCGCGATATCCGCCGAAGTGCGCAGGACGTTTACGACTTCCTGCATCTCGCGCGGCGACGTCGCACGCGTCAGGTGAAAGACCCGCACCATCCCAGCATCGCCGCTCATCTGATACGACCCGGTGGCGATGATGCCGCCCGACGCCGGCTGATCCACCTGCGGCAGCAGCCAGTCCACCAGCGCCATCTGCTCCACCGATCCCGAGGCCGTCAGAATTCCGCCCGTGGGGTCTACCGTCACCTTTTCGACACCGCCAATCGCGCGAACGCCGTTGGCTGCTTCCTGGTATCCCTGCGCGTTCTGCACGGCGGTGAACCGGTATACGCGCGATACGTCCTGCCCGAAGGCCGCGCCGTTGAGCAGAGTAAAAATCAAAGCCGCGATCCCGTTACGCATGGTGTTCCTCTTCTGCCATCCCTGACGCACCGGCGGACGGAAGTGTGCAACGGGAGTTGATGATCCACCTGAATCGAAGTTCTCTGTCACTTGAATCATAAAGTGGCCGAAGTCCGCTCCGAACCGACCCTGCGCCGTCAGCGGCGATTTGGAACGGTGCCGCGCACCGACCACACCCGCGCGGGAAGAACAAAAGGCATGCGTTCGCCCGACAAAGAGAGGCGGCGTTTGACCTCGTCGCGCAACGCCGGCAACTTGTCGCGGTCGAGATGACGAACGTATGCGCCTGCCGGCCCTTGCCCCAGGAGAAATGGATCCCAATAATCTGCGAAAGACTCGAATCTCATACTAATGTCGATTGACTGTTCGCGGACATTCTCCAATCCGCCCTGTCTCCACAGAGCTGACAGTTCATCGACACGGCAAAGCGGCATGTGCTTTTCGTCAAGCTTTTCGGCCCCCGGATCCAGGTGGACGGCGGCATCCCAGAACGTCCGCAGCATCCGCATACCGGCTCCATAATCCCAAACGGCAGCCGAGAGTCTGCCCCCCGGTTTGGTTACGCGGCGAAGCTCCAAAAGCGCCTTTTTGGGATCGGGAATGAAATTGAATACAAGCAAAGAGAGAGCGGCGTCAAAGCTCGCGCCGGAAAAATGCAACTGCTGCGCATCGCCCACTTCAAAGCTGGCCCGCTTGGGGAATAGATTCTTGCTGGCAGCGTAGGCGACGTATTCCTCGGACGGGTCTATTCCAACAACGCGTGCCCCGCTATTGCGTTCCGCGATCGCAAACGCCAACGCTCCCGTGCCTGATCCGACGTCGAGCATCCGGCCCTGTTCCGGCAAACCGGTGAAGTCCACCAACCTGGGAGCTACCAGACGACTCCAACGGCCCATGAATCGCTCGTATGCTTCGGCGTCCCCGAACATATTGGGTTTCCGATCCTGCCCCGTGAGAGCCGAAACGAAAGGTGCCACGAGAAAGGCTCTCCGCAAGAGCATCCCTCGATTCTAGTGCAAGTACACGCTCATGACATCACCCCGCGGCTTCCACAGCCATCCTGCGATTCTCCCTTTTTGGTACGATTCGAAGACGTATGAAATTTGTCCGCTGTGCATTCCTGTGTCTCTCTCCGCTGTTGCTGGCCGCTCAACAGAACGACCTGCAGAAGGAGCTTCGATTTCGCCTGGTCGGTCCCTATCGGGGCGGTCGCGTCGAGGCCGTTGCCGGCGTCACGTCGCAGCCCGAAGTGTATTACATGGGCGCGACCGGCGGCGGCATCTGGAAGACCACGGATAGCGGACTCTCCTGGGCGCCCATCGCCGATGGACAACTCAAGAACGGCGACGTGGGTGCGCTGGCGGTAGCCGAATCCGACCCCAACATTATCTACGCCGGCATGGGCGAAGCCTGCGTGCGCGGCAACGTCTCCAATGGCGACGGCGTCTACAAATCCTCCGATGGCGGACGCACCTGGCGCAATATCGGACTCCAGGATACTTATCAGATCGGCGCGGTGGTGGTGAATCCCAAGAACGCCGACATCGTCTACGTGGCGGCCCTGGGCCACATCTGGGGACCCAATGAACAGCGCGGCGTTTTCCGCTCCATAGATGGCGGCCAGACGTGGAAACAGGTGCTGACCCGCGGACCGGAAGCCGGCGCGGTCGATCTTTCCATGGACCCCAACAATCCCAAGGTGATCTACGCCTCGTTCTGGCAGGTCAGCCGCAAGCCCTGGCGCCTCGACAGCGGCGGACCCAATAGCGGCCTCTGGAAGAGCATCGACGGCGGCGATACCTGGACCGACATCACGCGCTCGCCCGGCATGCCGCGCGGCGTTCTCGGACGCATTGGCGTGGCCCTCTCGCCGGTGAATCCCGAACGTGTCTGGGCGATTGTCGAGGCCAGTGACGGGGGCGTCTTCCGCTCCGACAACGGGGGCCGCAACTGGACCCGCCTCAATGAAGAAAACGAACTGCGCCAGCGCGCCTGGTATTACAGCCACATTTTCGCGGATCCGAAAAGCGCCGACACCGTCTACGTCCTGAACGTGGGCGCATTCAAGTCTACCGATGGCGGCCGGACTTTCGGGGCCATGCGCCCGCCCCACGGTGACAACCACGCTCTCTGGATCGCTCCCGATAATCCGCGCCGCATGATCGAAGGCAACGACGGCGGGGCCACCATCACCACGGACAATGGCCGCTCCTGGTCCACCCAGGACAATCAGCCCACCGCACAGTTCTACCGCGTGGCGCTGGACAACGATTTTCCCTATCACATCTACGGCGCGCAGCAGGACAATTCCACCGTCCGCATTGCCAGCCGGACCACCGGCGGGGGCATCACGGATAAAGATTGGTACGACGTCGGCGGCGGCGAGAGCGGATGGATCGCGCCCGACCCCAAGGATTCCGAGATCGTCTACGCCGGCTCCTACGGCAACCTGATCACCCGCCAGGATCATCACACCGGCCAGATGCGCAACATCAACGCGTGGCCCGATAATCCCATGGGCTACGGCGCCGACGTGCTGAAGTACCGCTTCCAATGGAGCTTCCCCATCGCATTTTCGCCGCACGATCCGAAGGTGCTTTACATGGGCTCCAACGTGATGATGAAGACTTCCAACGGCGGCCAGAATTGGGAAACCATTAGCGGCGACCTGACCCGCAACGACAAATCCAAGCAGCTCACCTCCGGCGGTCCCATCACGCAGGACAACACCAGCGTGGAGTATTACGATACGATCTTCACCTTCCAGGAGTCGCCGGTCACGGCCAATCTCATCTGGGCGGGCTCCGACGATGGACTGGTGCACATTACGCGCGATGGCGGTAAACACTGGGAAAATGTCACGCCCAAGGGCATGCCGGAGTGGATTCAGATCAACTCCATCGACGCCTCCACGTTCGATGCGGGAACAGCGTACGTTGCGGCGACGGCTTACAAGCTGGATGATTTCCGGCCGTACCTGTTCAAGACCACGGACTACGGCAAGACCTGGAAGAAGATCGTCAACGGCATTCCCGAGAAGCACTTCACCCGCGTGGTTCGCGAGGATCCGAATCACCGCGGACTCCTGGTTGCCGGCACCGAGTTCGGCCTCTACATTTCGAATGACGATGGCGAAAACTGGAAGTCGTTCCAGTTGAATATGCCGATTGTGCCGATTGCCGATATCGCTTTCCACAAGCGCGAGAAGGACATGGTCGTAGCCACGCAGGGCCGCGCATTCTATGTACTGGACGACATGCCGCTGCTGTACCAGTTGAACGACAACATCAAGACTGAAGACACCCACCTGTTCAAGCCGAAGGATCCGTACCGCATGGGCGGAGGTCGTGGTTTCGGCGGACGCGGCGGCGGCGCTGTTGGTGAAAATCCCCCGAGTGGCGCGGTGATCGAATATTGGCTGAAGAATCGTCCGCAGGGCGAGGTCGCGCTGGAGTTCCTGGATAGCAAGGGCGGTCTGGTGAAGAAGTTCTCCAGCCGCGCGGAAACTCCCGCTCCCGGGGCGGGTCCGGCCACTGTTGCTGCCGAAGAGAATCCCTTCCGCTTCAATGCCGGTCCGCAGCGCGTTCCCGCGCAGGCAGGCATGAATCACTTCACGTGGAATTTGCGGTACCCGGATGCGATCACTTTCCCCGGCCTCATCATGTGGGCCGGCAGCGTCACCGGTCCAGTGGCCGCGCCCGGCACTTACACCGCGAAGCTCACGGTGGACGGCAAGTCGTTCACGCAGACTTTCGAACTCAAGAAAGATCCGCGCCTCGCCGCCACTCCCGAAGACTACGCCAAGCAGTTGAGTCTGGCCCTGCAGATCCGCGACAAGCTGTCGGAAGCCAACGGCGGAGTCGTAAAGATTCGCGAGGTTCGCAAGCAGCTTGAGGATTACGCCAAGCGCGACGATAAGAAGGTGGCCGACGCCGCCAAGGAGCTGATCAAGAAGCTGACCACGGTGGAAGAGGAGTTATACCAGACGAAGAATCGCGCCGCCGAAGATCCGCTCAACTTCCCGATCAAGCTGAATAACAAACTGGCGTACGTTATGGGGGTGGTGGAGAGCTCGGATAACCCGCCCACTTCGCAGTCGTACCAGGTGTACGAAGACCTGGCGTCTTTGACGAACGCGCAGATCAAAGCTATGAACACGCTGCTTACTACGGAGATCTCGTCGTTCAATAAGCTGGTGCGCGATGAGAATGTTCCGGCCGTGCACGTGTCCACGCCGAAAAACTAGTTGTGAGTGGGGCGGGCAGAAGCTCGGCCTCCTATTTCGCCGCCCAGACGCTTTCGAATTGCTCTGCCGAGACGAATGAGGATTGGGTGCCGATGCCCAGCGTGGACATCGCCGCGTACACATTGGCACGGCGAATCGCCTCGCGTTCACTCACGCCGCCCGCCAGAAAGCGCGCGAAACTGCCGATGAACGCGTCGCCTGCCCCGGTCGTGTCCACCGCTTCCACCAGATGCGGCGCAATGTGCTCCACCGTCTCTTCACTGGCCAGCAGCGCGCCGTTCGCTCCCAGCGTCACAATGATGCGGCGCAATCCGCCGCGCAATAGGTGGACGGCGCAGGCGCGTGCCTCGTGCAGGTTTGTCACCGGCAGCCCGCTGAGGGCTTCGGCCTCTGTTTCATTCGGAATCACATAATCGGCATTGGCAAGTTGTTGCAGATCCAGCTTCTGGCCGGGAGCGGGATTCAGGATCGTCCGCACGCCCAACCGCCGCCCCACGCGCAGCGTGTGGTACACGGTCTCCAGCGGAATTTCCAGCTGCATCACGATGCAGTCGGCCGTGCGCAGCAGGTCCTCGGCGGCGTCCACATCGGCGGGCAGCAGCGCATCGTTGGCGCCCTTCACGACCAGAATCCGATTCTGCCCC
>DASZMZ010000236.1:0-37098 GCA_035551455.1 Candidatus Sulfopaludibacter sp. | reverse complement strand
GCTCGGCGACGGGCTTACAAACACCAGTGCGCAAACGGCTTTGACTGCCACCACGTTGGGATGAAGCCACAATACCACCCTGTTTCCTCCCCCCACCAAACTGGGTCCCCCCAGTCAGATGCTCGGCGGTGAAAAGAATTTCCTCCGCGCCCCCGCTCCGCCCTAATTCAACGGCATCACCATCAAATCCAATCGCGAAGGATGCTCGCGATCGTGATAAACCGTCTGCGTCGCCTTCGTCAGACGAGTCTCGTCCACCACGCTGCCCCCCGTATTCGCATTCCGGTCGAACCGCGGAAAATTAGAGCTGCTGATCTCCAGACGAATCCGGTGGCCCTTCAGAAAAACGTTCGCCGAAACTCCCGCGTCCACCGTGATCTGGTAAATCTGCCCTTCCTTCACCAGTTCCGGCTTCTCCAGCGATTTGCGATACCGCAGCCGCAGAATGCCGTCGCTCAAATTCCGCGCGTACCCGTCCGGAAAAACGTCCACCAGCTTCGCCGTGAAATCCGTATCCTTCGCCGTCGTCGCAATCCACAGCACCGCCTTCACCGGACCGACCGCCTCCACGTCATGCCTCAGCGGCTTACTCGAATACACCAACACGTCGGGACGCTGCTCCACCCCCCGCTGATCCATCGGCCCCCACGGGAAAATCTTCGGGTTGCAGCAAACCGCGCCCCCGCGCGTCGGCACCGGGTGTACCGGATCGTATAAGTAATGGTCCCGCTCCGGATGACTCGGAGGCTGACTCTCCAGCGCCCCATCGCCCGCCAAAAACAGACTCTGCGCGTGCGCATTTTCCGGAGGCCACGCGCGATCCTCCAGCCACTTATTCGCCCCCATCACAAACACCTTCGCCGGCGGCGTCGACATCAGCGGCGTGTCCTTCCCCATCAGCCACTGGTCGAACCACTCGATCTGCAGTTCCCTGATCGGCATCGCCGAGTCCTTACCGTAGTCCACCCCATCGAAGTGGATCGACATGTTGTGCGGCCACGGCCCAATCAACACCCGATTCAGCGTCGACGCCTTATGCAGCGCCGCGTAAGCTTCCAAATCGCTCTCCACAAAGTTGTCGTACCACCCGCCCACCGCGAACACCGGGATGTGGATCTTGTTCAAATGCTCCTTCACGCTCAGACCGCGCCAAAACGCATCGAACGTGGGATGCGACACCACTTCCCGATACATCTCCGACGACCAGCCCGTGGCCACCACATCCGATGTGCGCAGCGGCAGATGCAGCGTGAAGCGGCCGAAATCGGGATGGTAGCCTGGCGCCTTCAGATTCTCCGCCATCCACTCCAGACGCTGCCCCAATTTCATGGCCCCGCCCGGCGAATAGAAGCGGTCGCGGTAATCGTCGTACCCGGACACTACCGGAAAAATCGCCTTCAGGTGCGGATTGCCCGACAGCGCCGCCTTCCACTGCACAATGCCCACGTACGACCCGCCCGTCATCCCCACTTTCCCGTCCGACCACGACTGCCGCGCAATCCAGTTCAGCGTATCGTCGCCATCAGCCTGTTCCTGACTCAACGGGTCGAACGAGCCCTCGGATTCGTACCGCCCGCGCACGTCCTGCACCATCACGGCGTAGCCGTGCTCCACGAAGGCGAGATAGTTGCCGATCAGGTCGCTTCCCTTCCCGTACGGCGTCCGGATCAGAATGCACGGCGCACGCCCGGCCCCCAAAGGAAGAAAAACATTGGCATACAGGTGGACGCCGTCGCGCATCGCCGCTGGAACGTGCAGCATGTGCGGTCCCGTCTTGCCGCTTCCGGATTTCTGCGGTCCGGCGAAGTTCGACGCCAAGGCCGACGCCAAGGCCAGGGTCAGGTACAGTGCTCGCTCAATAATTCCCAATACCGCTTCCCGATTAGATCCACCCGATGGTGCTCTTGGATGTGCCCGGCTGCCCGCAGGCCGATGGCACGAACTACTTCTATCATTGATGTTAGCAAAACCATGTGTTCCCGCAGCGAATCGGACTCCGCCGCCCCGCTCGGTATGCGAATACACGCACCCTCCGGGAAACGCGACACTTCTGCCGATTCCGTCAGCAGAACCGGCTTGCCGATTCCCATCAGCCGCACCGCGATCCCGGAACTCTCACCGGCCGCCGGATACCGCAGGTTGATCGCCGCGTCCACCGCCGAGGCGGCCATCCAGAACTCCTGCTCTTCCAGGTATGGCAGCCGAGTCAGACCCGCTCCGCCCAGCAGCGGCTCCACCGCGCGCGCCAGGTCCGTGGAGGCGAATTCCCCCGCGATCAACAGCGCCGTGCCAGGCAGTTCCCGGTGGACCTCGGCGAACGCCTGCATCACGCTCACCAGCCGCTTGGATTCTCGCAGGTACCCGAACACACCAAACAGCCGCGTCCCCGGCGCCACACCCAACCGCTGCCGGTACCGCTGCACCTCGCCCTCCGCGGGCAGCGGCGGAGCCTGAAACAGGTGGGGAATCTCCACCACGCGCACCCCCGGCGTATGCTCCTTCACCGCGGCCGCCGCGGCAGGATTATGCACCACCACCGCACGCGCGCCCTCCACCGCCCGGCGCAGCATCGGGTAGGCGAAATATCGCGGGTCCGAACCCGAAGCCGCGCGGCTCCGCCACAGCTCCCGCGCCAACCCGCGAGTCCACTCGCCGTAGTTGTATACGAACTCGTCGATATAGGCGGCTTCGTTCAGTTGGCCCAGCAGGAAATGATGCAGCACGGCGTCATGCAGCACCACCACTCCGGGCCGCTCCATCGCCCGCCGGTAAATGGCTGCATGCTGTCCGTTGTTGCCCAGATGGTAGAGAGCCACATCGCAAGCGCGCGGCGCAATTTCCACCTCGCCGTGTCTGCGCAATTCCGCCAGCAGCGCCGCCGAGTAGTCGGCCACCCCGGTCCGCGCCGGTGGAAGCGGCGAATAGAAGCCAACTTTCATAGCTGCTGCAAAGTGGGGCAGACGTTTCCGCCCGCCAGCTTATTCTTTCTTCCTTTTCCCAAACAGCGCCGTCCCCACCCGCACGCAGGTCGAGCCCTCTTCGATCGCCGTCTCCAGGTCGTGCGACATACCCATCGAAAGACCCGCCAGTCCGTGCGTGTCCGCCAACTCCCGCAGCGCGCGAAAAATCGGCCGCGCCGCTTCCGGATTGTCCGACCATGGCGGCACCGTCATCAGGCCGCGCAGCGTCAGGTTGCCGCAGGAAAGCACCGCCGCCACCAGTTCCGGCAGCACCTCCGGCGCCACCCCGCTCTTCGCCTCTTCGTGCGAAAGCTTGACCTCCAGCATGACGTCCAGCGGCTTGCCGATTTCATCCAGCCGGCGCGCCAGTTTGGCCGAATCCACCGTCTGAATCGTATGGAACAGCTCCGCCGCTTTCTTCGATTTGTTGGATTGCAGATGGCCAATCAGATGAAAGCGCGCCTCCGCCAGGTCGGCCACCGCCGGAGCCTTGGTCTCCAATTCCTGCACGTAGTTCTCGCCGAAGTCGCGCAATCCGGCGTCGTACGCCTCGCGGATCACCTCCGGCGGGAACACCTTCGTCACCGCGAGCAGCAGGATGTCGGCAGGATCCCGTTTGGCCCGCTCCGCGGCTCGCGCCATGCGGTCGCGAACGGCCGTCAATCTCTCTTCAAATGTTTCCATGTGGGAACGCTCTTGTAGTATGCCATGCGAAGCCGCAGGTAGTGTTGCAAGACGGTGGTGTCCTAAGGTTGTGTTGGTCAGGCGTTCCGAGCTATTTCGTTGACTCTTTGCCGCGTTGGGCGTATTGCGGGAGCCGCCGCAGATAACGCCGACCCTTCGCTTCCAGACTTCGGTCGTCCGGATCGTCTGCCTGGGGCGATCCCGTGTTCGGAAAGTTCCGGTGGGGCGGTTCCTTCAGAAGGAGTTCCGGATTGCCCGCGTAGCGGTTCCCCGACTCGATTCCCTTCTAATGCAGATAGTCCGCCTGCATAGTCCGCCCGCAAGGACGTACAGGCCCGTTGTGCGAAGAAGAAGGCAAAGGCGTAAGGTGGGGGCTGGGTATTTCCCGGCGGCCCCCACGGCTTTTAGATCACGGGATTGCGCCCGCTATAATGGAAATTCAACGGTGATTGCCAGATCGCCGATTTGCACTCGGATTCTGGTTCTGCCGTTGGCCTTGCGAACTGTGATGCTCATGAGTTCGCTCCTTTCATTGGAGTGGAAGGTTGGCCTGGGCCGATCCGCTGTGCTTTGCAAAGTTGGCAGATCGGCCCGACGACAAACCGACAGTGCCAGTATCCGCTGGGCAAGTGCGACGAAACGACGGTAAGAGGCTGACGTTCTACTGACGTTTCTCTGACGTATTGCCTATAACAACCTTTCGTTTCAAGAGGTTGGTGAAGGCCCTTTCGTATGCCCCCAAGTTGCCGATCCGAGGGCTTGCAGTGCCAGACAGGTGTCTCCAGACTGAGCGAGGTTGAATCCGTACTCTTTCGGCTAATTGCTCCACTGTCAGTCGTGCTTCGTTACGAAGCGTCTGTAATTGATCAGCAACGGATCGGTTATGTGCATGGGGCGGAGAGTGTTCTATTGCTGGCTCTAAACGGCCAGTCGCAAAACGCTGAAATCTGAGTTCGGAAGCTAAGGCCTGCATGGCTCGCGTTTCCTCCGACGGCCCGATAACTCGCCACTTTGGAGTTTCTCTGGCTATCGCCGCACTCTCCAGTCGGTAGCATTGATCCGCAGATGCGCCGCAGACTTGGACCACAACGCCCATTTCGCCTTCTATGTCGGGACCGCCGTTCGTCGCGTATCTTGAAATGCCTTTATGTTTATAGTTCGGGCTCTCGCGCTTCAGTCGCTCAAGCCAGAACTCGAAAGTCCCCGGGCCCGGTTGTTGCCCGAGAAGTACTGCTGCTCTTTCGGCCGCAAGTCCGAAATCCGTGTGTATACCCGGGTTCCTGAGGCCAACAAGAAGCCATTTTACCTGCCCATGTTCATCCCAGCCCGTAGAGGACCATTGCGCGTCGAGGCGATCTTCCGATCGCTCTCGCAATTTCTCAAATTTCGCAGCGGCATCGCGCCACTCAGATGGCGATCCCATCGTGCTCCTTGCGCCGGGAGGGTTGCGAGCTTCCGATGAGAGTGTTTAGATCTCACCGAGAAGCCCCAGCCACCGCGCCCGCCTTTTCACTTCAAGAGAACATTCTAGCGACAATCTACGAGTGCCGCTTTCGAAGCGCCAGTGTTTTCAATGGATGAATATTTAGCCGACACGACTGACTTACCCGCCAGACGGTGGTGGCCTAAGTTTGTGTTGGTGATTCCTTTATAATCGAAGTTGGCCGTCTAGCCTTGGCCTGATTAGCCAGGGCGAAAGTGGGAACCTTGACCTGCGAGCGGCCTGCTCCTCCTCAAGGAAATCGCTACAAGGAGCGAACCGCGTGAGCCCACGTGTTGAAGCGTCTAGCCGTCTCCGTTCGGCTCGCCGTTGGTACCAGTTGGCAATCGACTGGTTTGATGAGTACGTATGGAGGTTTCGGGTTGGGAAGGCCGGAGCGGGATTGGCTGTCACGGGAGCGGTGCTCGATTTTCACTCCCGCATTGAGACGCTGTTCAAGGAGCTAGCCCTGATGCCCATCGCGGCGGCTGTCCTCCAATCGGGTTGGACGCATCTGCTTTTAATCGTTGCGGGTTTCGCCCTGCTGGTTCGTTCGACACGCGCTGCAAAGGACACGCCTCGACCGAAGACAATCGAGCAACGCGCCGGGGATGCGGAAGTGCAACTTGACGTGATAGGCCGAAAAGTAGTCGGTTGCGAGCAAAGGCTGACCGATCTTGATACGAAAATGATGCCCTTGCGCGACGCCATTACCGAGGTTCCGGAGTTTTGGCGTTACCAGGAGTGGATCAAATGGCTAGAGCGAGAGCTAGATGAGATCATCGATGGTATCGTTGCGCTCGTCTGGATGTTTCCTGAGAGCGAGGCCGCAAAATACCCGTTCCGCGCCTATCAGGTCGGGCTTACTGGCCCTCATCCGATGTCGATTGAGAGATTAGAAGCGCTTCGATGGGCAAAAAGACTTACTGACCATAAAGACCACTACCAGATTTTTTTCCACGACTGGCACCCAGGCGATACGGCCATGTTTCAGGGTGAGTTATTCAGGATTTTAGATGCCTGGCACTCAGGCCAGAGCGACAAAACGTACAACCATTGCCTCCAGATACTCAGAGGGCATAAGAGCAAGTTGTGTGAATACCGTATGGCCCACGCGACGCGCTTCGCCCAGAATGCGCTCAGCACAAGGTCTCGTGTTCAGATAACGTAAGGATTTCAATCCGCCAGCAAGTCCGCCAGCATCCACTGAGTGAGCATCTGCAAAACGGGGTGGCGACTATGGGTCTGCAGATCTAACACGATTCCCGCCAGCCAGATCTCTTTTGTTTTCGGTAGTGTCCTAATGAAACCTTGGGGACCCTACCCTTGTTTTCAGCGGTGAATATTTGACCAACACATCCTTGAGACACCACCCGTAACAGTACGTTGTATATTTACGCAAAGCGCTAACATGAATTCAAGAGTCGTTCTTAATGCCGGACCAACGAGCCAAAATCCCGCTGGAGCAGATGACACCCGACGAGCAGGCGGACTATCTGCATCAGAAGGGAATCGAGTCGGGGAACCGCTACGCGGGCAATCCGGAACTCCTTCTGAAGGAACATCCTCACCGGAATTTCCGGAACACGGGAACGCCCCAGGCGGACGATCCAAACGCGCTCAGCAAGTAGCACAACGCACTCTTGCGATACAACCGCGCCGCACTCAATCGGCCATGTCCCCGGTATCCTGGAGATATGAAGATTGCGTTCCTTGGACTAGGCCAGATGGGCAGCGGCATGGCCCGCAATTTGATCCTCGCCGGACATGAAGTCGCCGCCTATAACCGGACCCGCGAAAAAGCCGAGGCCATCCTCGGCGCTCGCGTTGCCGATTCACCCGCCGAAGCCTGCCACGGCTGCGACGCCGCCATCAGCATGCTCGCCGACGATGCCGCCGTCGAGCAAACCACCACCGGCGCAGACGGTATCGCCGCGGGACTCCCGCCCGGCGCCGTCCATCTCTCCAGCAGCACCATCAGCACCGCCATGGCCCGCCGTCTCGGCGCACTCCACGCGGCGCGCGGCCAGGGCTACTTGAGCACTCCCGTTTTCGGCCGTCCCGAGGCCGCCGAGTCCCGGAAACTGCTCGTCGTCGCCGGCGGACCACCGGAGTTGATCCAGCGATGCCAGCCCATTTTCGACGCCATCGGCCGCCTCACCTTCATCGCGGGCCCGGAACCCCAGCACGCCAACACCGTCAAACTCTGCGGCAATTTCATGCTCGCAGCCTTAATCGAAACTTTCGGCGAAGCGTTCGCCACACTGCGCAAGGCCGGAGTGGATCCCCACCTCTTCCTCGACACCATGAACGCGTTATTCGCGTCCCCGGTCTATGCCCATTACGGCCGCATAATCGCCGACCAGCAGTTCCAGCCCGCCAGTTTCCCCCTCAAACTCGGCCTGAAGGACGTGCGCCTCGCCCTCCAAACCGCCGATGAGTGCGCCTCCCCCATGCCCATCGCCAGCCTCTTGCGCGACCACATGCTCTCGGCCATCGCCCAGGGCCAGTCCGATTTCGATTGGTCCAGCGTGGCCCAGGTGAGCGCCCGCAACGCCGGCCTCCCGTTTTAAGTAGGGCGCCGGCGCAAGTTCCACAGTCCGCGCGCCGATAAGAGGATGGAGAACGTCGAGGTGATGGCCAACGCGAGCATGGTCCACACGAACAGGAATGCTTGGCCTGAGGTGCCGATGTCGCCGCCGATCAGACCCCGCGTCCCTCTCATGTGAACGAGAGGGACGACCAGCCCGAGCACCGACCCGACCAAGATGATGATGTATCCCGCCCGCTTTTCGCCCAGCACCAGCGTTCCATAGAGCTGGCCTACGAAAATGAACACAGGAACCAGATTGACGAAACCTGCCGGGGACATCTTGTACAGGATGTCGCCGGTCAGGTGAAGCGTCACGAACAAAACCGTGAGCAACGACGCCGTAGTCAACGTAGCGTTTTGTTTCATACGCCCACCAACGAACTCCAATCGGCCTTGGAACTGCCGGATTTAGGCTCATGTACGCCCACCAACGAACTCCAATCCGAGCCGCGCCCGTAAGGAAGCGCCCGCCTTTGAACTGCCTGATTTATGCTCATATACGCCCACCAACGAACTCCAATCCGAGCCGCGCCCGTAAGGAAGCGCCCGCCTTTGAACTGCCGGATTTACGTTCATGTACGCCCACCAACGAACTCCAATCCGAGCCGCGCCCGTAAGGAAGCGCCCGCCTTTGAACCGCCGGATTTATGCTCATGTACGCGCACCCAGGTCCGACGCTTGCCCTCCCATGTTCATTTGCCGTTGCCCACAGCGGGGACAAAACGCGGCATCCGGTCCAACTCCGCACCCGCAACCGGGACACGGATGGACCACCGGCTTTCGCAGCACGAAGTACAGCACGAAGCCAACGCAGTTCGGAACCACCACCGCCAGCGCCGTCCAGGGAATCGGCGGCATACCGCGCCGCGCTGCGTCTACGTAAACATAGCCGGCCAGAAGAAAGTAAGCGGCGCCAAGCGCGCCACCGGCCAGACCAATCAAAATCCCGAAACTGCTCGCCCGATACTCCCTCAGGACCCCGAAAAAGAAAACCACGAAAGCCAAAACCGCCACGATCTTGGCCAAAACTGGAATCAGACCGAATCCGCTGCGCCAGCTCATACAGTTTGTCCTTTGCTGTCGGAATCCTCTCCCATAAGTGTTCGTCGAAAGAGCGGCACCAACGCGAGAAGCAGGGATGGCAGTAGCCAGAACGCCGCGAATCCGATCTGCCATGCGCGGCTCGGGAGATTCCATTGACTCGCCAGCCCTGCCAAAACGTGCCACGCTACCGCAGATCCCGTGAACGTCAGGAATATGGCGACCCCTGTGCCGATCCACACGCTCTTCACCTGCGACTCGGCCGATTTCATCTCCTCGGCACGACTGCGGACTACGTTCTCAACCCGCAGCGCTGCCGCCGGGTCGAGGTCAATCGCGAACCAGTCCAGGGCTCCCACGGCACGCGCCGCCAGATCGGCATACCCGGCACATTCGGCGCATTCTCCGACGTGAGCATCGAGCCACTGCTGGTCCTCCCGCGAAATTCCTTCAACCAGGGACCGATGAAGCAGAAGCCGGGCTTTTTCATGCTTCTCAAGCGGCATCGGTTCCTCCCCCCAAAGCGGCTTGCAGCATCGACAAACCTCGATAAATCCTCGACGAAACGGTTGTAATCGGAGCGCCGGCCACTTGAGCGATTTCCGCGAGCGACAGTTCTTCCTGGAAACGCAGGAGCAGCGCTTCCCTGTAGATGGGCTCTAGCGCCCCCAAAGCCGCCGCGATTCGTTGGGCATCTTCGCTTCTCGCGGCCGCGAAGAATGGCGATTCGAAATCCGGCGCCGCAACGTCCACGCCCGCTTCGTCCTCCTGGAACATCCGATGCGTCGCCGTCTGTTGCTTTCGCAAATGATCGATCGCCAGATTTCGTGCGATGGAAAACAACCACGGCTCGAAACGCAGGCGGCCGTCATACTGCTCCGCGCGTTCCAATACACGCAGCCAGGTTTCCTGAACGAGGTCCTCGGCCTGTTCCCGCCGGGATGTCCAGAAGACCAAATACCGGAGCAGCCGGTAGTGATACTGCGACACGATTCGGCCAATGAACTCCGAGTCTCTTCGCCGCAATGCACGCGCGATCGCCTGAGACTCGTGTTCCGCCACACCCGAAAAGGCCGTCACAACGGCAACCATACACTATATACGAGGCCGCCCCCCGGAATTACGCACAGCGCATGGCCATTAAAGACGGCGGTCTTCGTACATCGATTGGCGGCTAACCGCATGATCGGAGAGCGGCGGCGTAAAGCGGTGCCCGGCGGACCAGGCCTCAAACGCCGCGGCCCGTTCGTCCGGTCTGAGCGTTTTGGGCGAACGCGAGACCACCGTACCCTCGACCATCGCCAAAAGGTACTCTTCGACCGACATGCCGGCAGCGTGAGCCAGTGCAAGGAGCCCAGCCTGAGTTTCAGGCTTGATATCTATCGTGACGGTCATAAACTTCTCTCTGATTTAAGCGTAATTCAGATTGAAGGGTACTGTCCTCCGCGTCTTCCTCGGCGCCTCCGCGCCTCCGCGGTGAAAATCCATTCACAACTTTCGCAACTATTTCTTTCCCAACATTCCAAACCACTTACCTGATTTCCAGACCCTAAACTCCCCGTATTCCCCTGCCTCACATGTTTGAATGGTCTCAGGAAGGAGCAACGGAACATGTGTCCCAAGCTAATCCAAATCGAAGAGAAAGCCGCGTTGCCTGATCGCCGCATCATCAACGCCTACCGTCACGGCCTCACCGGCCAAGTCATGATGTTCACCAAACCCGAGCAGGAGGCCTACAACAAACACTGCAAAGCCCTGCTCGAATCGCTGGCCCCGGTCGGAGGACTCGAAACGTCCTTCGCCCAAGCCATCGCCGATGATTCCTGGCGTCTCTCCCGCGCCGCCTCCATCGAAAACACCCTGATCGGCATCGGCCTGAACACCAAGGAGGACCCCTACTCCATACAGCCCCCGCAGGTCTCGGATGCTTTCCTCCAGGCCTTCGCCTGGGTCAAGAACGTCAAAAACTTCAACCTCCTGACCCTCTACGAAAGCCGCCTCCATCGCAAGATGGAAAAGAATCTCGACCTGCTCCGCAAAGAACAAGCCATTCGCCTGGCCGCCGAGAAACTCAAACCCCACAAAACAAAACCCGAGGCCCCCGTCTATCCCGACGAAATCCTCCAGCCCGATTTTGTTTTTTCAACCCCTAAAATCGACCCCGAAATCCGCCTATAGCGGTCCAAAACCCTGGCAAAAACCCGTTAACCGCTACTGATCTTTGACAACCGAAAGTCTTCTCCCAACCCATACGCCACAAATCCGTTCTTCCTCGGCGTCTCGGTGTCTCGGCGGTGAAAATTTCTTTCAACCCCTGAAAACTACCGCGCCGAGAACTTATAAGTAGTCGCCGTGTGATAAGTCTCGCCCGGCTTCAACTCCGTGCTCGGAAACTTCGGATGATTCGGCGAGTCCGGATAGTGCTGCGTCTCCATGCACAAGGCCGCGCGCTGCGGATAGGCGATCCCGCCCTTACCCTTCACCGTGCCATCCAGGAAATTCCCGGTATAGAACTGCAGGCCCGGCTCGGTGGTAAACACTTCCATGACGCGGCCGGTGGTGGGTTCGTATACTTCAGCCGCCTTCGTCATGCCGCCGTCGCCCTTGTTGAGCACCCAGTTGTGATCGTATCCCTTGCCGAACTTGAGCTGCTGATTGTCGTCATTGATCCGCGCGCCAATCGCAGTCGCCGTGGTGAAATCGAACGGCGTCCCTTTCACCGGCTTCAATTCGCCAGTCGGAATCAGACCCTCGTCCACCGGCGTGAACCGGTCGGCATTGATCATCACTTGATGCTGGAGATTCGTGCCCACACCCGCTCCCGCCAGGTTGAAGTAGGAGTGGTTGGTCAGATTGACCACCGTCGGCTTATCGGTCGTCGCCGTGTACTCAAGCTTCAACTCGTTGGCGTCCGTGAGCGTGTAGACCACCTTCGCGGTCAGCGTGCCGGGGAAACCCATCTCGCCGTCTTTACTCACATACGTGAGTTCGAGCGATGCGCCGGCGCCGGGCTTCGCCGTCCATACTTTTTTGTCGAAGCCTTCGGGACCGCCGTGCAGCGTATTCTCGCCGTTGTTCTTGGGCAATGTATAGGTGACGCCTTCGAGCTTGAAAGTCCCGTGCGCGATGCGATTGCCGTAGCGGCCAATCAACGCGCCGAAGAAAGCCGTCTGATGGAAATATCCGTCGAGCGAGTCCATGCCGAGCACGATGTCGGCTAACTTACCGCTCTTATCGGGAGCGGTCAACGACCGCAGGGTGCCGCCGTAAGTAAGAATTTCGGCTTGCATGCCGGAAGCGTTGGACAGCGTGTAGACTTCTACCGGAGTGCCGTCCGGCATCTTTCCATAAGGAGCAGACTTCACGGGAGCGTTTCCTTTCGATTCAGGCGCCGGAGGAGGGGCGGAGGAACAACCGGTCAGTATCGCTGCGCCGGCCACAAAGGCGGCGGCCCAAGAACTAGATCTCATGACACGCCATTGTAAGCGATTGCAACCCGGCGGGAAAGGCTAATCGTAATACCGTCGGCGACGATGCCATTCGCCTCCGCCCAGTCCTCCCAGATCGATCACAATGGCGATGATCAGAAACAGGAGATTGATCCCCGCCAGCGGAAGATTGGAATTCACCAGCCACGCATACACCAGCGTAGTGAGCGGCAGAAAGAAGAAACCTAACAGTGGAATCAGCAGGCCATGGTACGCACGCTGCAGATAGTTCGACATCAGAAACATCAACACCAGGATCACCCGGGGAAACGCGAGCACGAGAATCAACAGGAGGCAGGGCATAGTTTATCCGGCGAACTTTCCGCATTGTCGCAAATCGATTCGCAGGATACTGTGACAAGGCGTACGGTAGAATCAAGATTCGCAATGGACCAGGCCCGCACCGTTCTCGTGGTCGACGACGAGCCGCAGATTCTGCGGCTGGTGGAAAGGATGCTCGGCTCCAGCGGCGTGAAAGTAATCATGGCGCCGCGTCCCAGCGAGGCCCTCAAAATCTTCGAGTTGATTCCCGTCGACGTGCTCATTTCCGACGTCGCCCTGCCGGAGATGGACGGCATCAGACTGGCTGAACGCGTCCTGAAGCTCTACCCGTTAGTTTCCGTACTGCTGATTTCGGGCCATTACAAGGAGCCGCCGGCGTCCATCAGGTCGGCGCGCGTCCGCTTCCTCAAGAAGCCGTTCTTCCCTTCTCAACTCGTGGACATGCTCCGCGAAATGCTCTAGATTCTTACAAGCTACTGATTCGCACGTGCATTCTGACTCCTGACTTCTGGCTCCTGACTCCCAAATCCCGTAGGGATTTCGAGGGCGGAGCCCTTGGCTTGCCAACCGCTCGCCGTCCAGCACGTCTCACTCTACATGTGGCAAGACATTCGTTTCGGCGCGCGCCAGCTCTTGCGGAATCCTGGCTTCGCGGCAGTGGCGGTACTCTCGCTGGCACTCGGTATCGGCGCCAACACGGCAATCTTTCAACTGGTGAACGCCATCCGTCTGCGCTCGCTGCCCGTGCAGCGTCCCAACGAATTGGCCTATGTCGATTTTGCCAAGGGCTCCATGCGGTCGGGCTGGTTCTCCACTCGCAGCGCCCGCTTCACTTACCCCCAGTGGCAACAGATTCAGACGCAGCAGCAGGAATTCTCCAGCCTCTTCGCCTGGAGCAGCACCAGATTCAATCTGGCCAATGGCGGGGAGGCGCGCTACGCCGAGGGCTTGTTCGTCAGCGGCGAGTTCTTTCAAGGACTGGGCGTCTCGCCTCTACTCGGACGCGTGCTCGGTAATGCAGACGATCAACCGGGCTGCGGCTCTCCCGCCGCGGTGGTCAGTTACGCCTTTTGGCAGCGCGAACTCGCCGGCTCCGTCGATGCCCTCAACCGCACCGTCATGCTCGATGGACGACCCTTCCCCATCGCCGGCGTCACCCGCCCTGACTTCTTCGGCGTCGAAGTAGGCCATCGCTACGACGTCGCCGTGCCCCTCTGCGCCGACCCGCTTTTCGCCGCCGACGGAAAAGGCCGCATCCCCAATAAGACGGCCTGGTGGCTCTCCCTGATGGGCCGCTTGAAACCGGGCTGGACCGTCCAACGGGCGCTCGCTCACATGCAGGCCATCTCGCCCGCCTTCATGCAAGCCACCCTGCCGCCCACTTACCGGCCGGAAGATGCTAAGCGGTATCTCGCCGACAAACTCGACGTCACCGAAGGCGCTACCGGAGTCTCGGGACTCCGCCGCGAATACGAATCTCCGCTCTGGCTACTGCTCGCCACCACCGGCTTGGTGCTCTTGATCGCCTGCGCCAATCTCGCCAACCTGCTGCTGGCGCGCGCCAGCGTGCGCGAACGGGAAATCGCCATCCGTCAGGCCACCGGTGCGTCGCGCGCCCGCCTCGTCGCCCAACTCCTCTCCGAGAGCATGCTACTCTCCGTCGCCGGAACCGTCCTCGGCGTGCTGCTCGCTCAAGGACTGAGCCGCGGCCTGGTGGCCTTCCTCACCAGCAACAATAACCAGGTCTTCGTCGGCTTGGGTCTGGATCTGCGCGTCCTGGCATTCACGGCCGGAATCGCCATAGCAACCTGCCTGCTGTTCGGCCTGCTCCCGGCATTGCGCGCCACGCAAGTTTCACCGGCCTCGGCGATGCGTACCGGCGGACGCGGACTCACTCCCGGCAGTGGCCGCTTCGGCTTGCGCCGCGCCCTCGTGGTGGCTCAAGTATCCCTCTCGTTGCTCCTGCTGGTCGGCGCGCTCTTGTTCGTCCGAAGTCTCCAAAAGCTTCTGGCCGTCGATACAGGCTTCCGCAGCGAGGGCGTGCTCGCGATGGACCTCGACCTTCGTCCCGCGCACTATCCGAAGGACAGCCGCCTGCTAGCCTATCGCCGCTTGCAGGAGTCCATCGCCGCCGTCCCGGGTGTCACTTCCGCCGCGCAGGTGGACCTCGTGCCCGTCAGTGGCGGCGGCTGGGATGAATTCACCTGGGCCGATGGCGCCGCCAACAATCGCACCGACTGCTTCTTCAACCGGGTGAGTCCGAATTACTTCCAGACCATGGGAACGGCCCTGGTGAGCGGCCGCGATTTTAACGATCGGGACACCGTCGGCGGCGTGAAGGTCGCCATCGTCAACGAGAAGTTCGCGCGCACCATCTTCGGCGGCGCCAATCCGGTGGGCCGCGCCTATCGCACCCAGGGACAGGCGGGCAAGCCCGACCCGGTCTACCAGGTCATCGGCATGGTGCGAAATACCAAGTATTACGAATTGCGCGAAGACTTCCTCCCGCAAGCCTACTACCCCGAAGCCCAGAATGACGATCCGGGCACCGGCCCCACCTTCGTCCTGCGCAGTGCGGGCGGCTTGGCGGAGACCATGCGCGGCGTGAAAACGGCGGTCGCCCTGGTCAACCCCGCGATTGGGATTGAGTTTCATCCAATGAGCGAACGGATCCAGGATTCGCTGCAGCGCGACCGCCTCATGGCGATGCTCGCCGGAGTCTTCGGACTGCTGGCCGGAATGCTGGCCACCATCGGACTCTACGGCGTCATCTCTTATATGGTGGCGCGCCGCCGCAATGAGATCGGAGTCCGAGTGGCGCTCGGCGCGGATCGCGGCAGCGTCGTGCGCCTGGTGCTGCGTGAGGCCGTGCTGCTCCTGGCCATCGGAATCGCCATCGGGACGGCGCTCTCCATCTGGGCCGGCCGAGCCGCCGCATCGCTGCTCTTCGGACTCAAACCCTACGATCCGGTGACCATCGGGATGGCGGTCCTCCTCCTCTCCACGGTCGCCCTCCTCGCCAGCTACTGGCCCGCCATGCGCGCCGCCCGCCTGGAACCCATGTCGGCGCTCCGCGAGGAGTAGGCCCCATCCGTGGCTAACTATTGCCGCTTGGTCAAGAGGACTTTGGCTTCGACCGGCTTGCCGTCGAATTCCACCAGGGACCGTTATATGGTGGCGCGCCGCCGCAACGAGATCGGAGTCCGAGTGGCGCTCGGCGCGGATCGCGGCTGCGTGGTGCGCCCGGTGCTGCGTGAGGCCGTTCTGCTCCTGGCCATCGGAATCGCCATCGGGATGGCGGTCCTCCTCCTCTCCACGGTCGCCCTCCTCGCCAGCTACTGGCCCGCCATGCGCGCCGCCCGCCTGGAACCCATGTCAGCGCTCCGCGAGGACTAGGCCCCATCCGTGGCTGACTATTGCCGCTTGGTCAGGAGGACTTTGGCTTCGACCGGCTTGCCGTCGCGCAGCACCTTCACCACCACCTCATCGCCCGGCTTCTTGGCCTGCAGGGCGTAAGTGAAGTCGTACAGATTCTGGATGGCCTTGCCGTCGAATTCCACCATGACGTCGCCGGCTTTGAAGCCGGCTTTCCCCGCCGGCGAGCCCTCGCGCACGTCGGCGAACTTGACGCCCTTCGTGCCCTCTCCGAAATCGGGAATGGAGCCGAAATACGGACCGTAGCCGCTACCCGGCGAGGAACTCACCGGACTCGCCGGCGCGACCCGGACAAACGCAGGACGCGTGGGCGATTCCAGCAAATGCGACGTCGACTCGGCCACCACGTTCAACACCTTCACCGCGCCCGGAGCATCGATCTTGTCCCACGTGTCGCTGGGCTTGTGATAATCCGAGTGCAGTCCGGAGAAGAAGAACAGTACCGGAACCTGCTTAATCGTAAATGAGGTATGGTCGCTCGATCCGTAACCGGATGAATCCGAGTAATCCATCTTCAGCTGATACTTGGGCGTGATCGAATCGAGCATCGCACGAAGCCCGCTGCCGGTATCGACCCCGCCGATGTAGACCTTCCCGCTGCGCACGCGGCCGATCATATCCAGGTTGATCATGGCGACCGCCTTGGCCAGCGGCAATTCGGGATGCTCCACATACCACGCCGAGCCCAACAATCCCAATTCCTCGCCCGCGAAGTTCAAGAACAAAATGCCGCGCTTTTGTTTAGGCTGTTGAGAGAACCAGCGGGCCAGTTCCACTACGCCGGCAGCACCCGACGCGTTATCGTCGGCGCCGGGGTGGATGGTCCCCGCCAGATCCGGCGCCATGGAATACTGCTCGCCCAAACCGAGATGGTCATAATGACCGCCGATGATCACGTATTCGTCCGTCTGTCCCGGCAGATATGCCGCCACATTGTGCACCGTCTTGACGATCCGCTGGATGTCCACATTCGCATCCACTTTCACCGATGCCGGGAAGGTGAAAGACTCGGGCTTCAAATCCTGATCGATGCCGGCTTCAATCTGCTCCAGGCTTTTGCCCGCCGCGGCGAACCACGGATCGATCGACCTCTCCTTCACCTGCACAAACGGAATCCCGCTCTCCGAGGGTCCTTCGACGTTACCGAACTTCTGTAGATCGTCCGAGTCGCCGCGGTGCGCGAAAACGTCGCCGATCAGGATCACTCCAGCCGCACCGTGCATCTTGGCGTTGGTCGCCTTGGCTGCGAATTGTGCATGGTTGGTGAGAGCCTTACCGGCGAACACACTGTGCTCGTCATTTTCTTGAGGTTCGTGGCGCAACAGCAAGACAATCTTGCCCTTTACGTCGATTCCGGCATAGTCGTCATAGTGATATTCCGGAGCCGTGATGCCGTAGCCGGCGAACACGACGCCGCCGGTGAGGTGGGCGTTCGCCGAGAAGGCGAAGGGGACGAATTCACCGGGGAACTTCAAGGACACCGGCCGGCCGTTTCCGGTGAACTGAAAGCGATTCGCCGGACCGAGTTTCCCGCCCGTGGTAGCCGGAAACGCCTGCAGGTAGCTGCTGCCCGCCCCCGGCTTCAGCCCGAATTGGCGATACTTTCCCGCCAGGAACTGAGCCGCCTTTTCGAGCTCCGGGCTGCCCGTTGCTCTTCCGCGCATCTCCTGTGAAGACAAGAATTTAACATCGTCCAAATAAACATTTGGATCAATGGCCGCGGTGGCGCCGAAGGCAAGCCACGCCGCCAGCAAGGAAAGGGGCCTGAGCCCGCGCTGCCAGTTTTTCATATACCAAACTGCCGTTACTTTTTGGGGGGAACCAGGGTCGTCTTGGGAGCCGCAGTCTGACCGGGCAGACTGAGTTTCAGGTCGCAGCCGCAATCTTCTCCCGCATTCTTGGCCGTCTTCTGGTATTCGATTTCGTAGTCGATGATGTTCTTCAACGCCGGCCAATCCACCTGCCCGGGGACTCTGCGGCCGTTCACAAACAGGGTCGGCGTCTGGTCGACAGCCAGCGCGCGGCCTTCGGCCTGGCTCGCGTTGACCTCCGCCTCGGTGGCGCGAGTGTCCATACAGCTTGCCAGTTTGGCCGAGTCGATGGACGGCTTCAACTTAGCCCACTCCATCACCTTCTCCTTGAGGTTTTCCGCCGTTATGTCGGTCTGGTGGGAGAACAGCAAATCGTGGAATTCCCAATACTCGGTGGTGGGAGTCTGCCTGAAAACGCAACGGCTGTCGATCGCCGCCGCCTTGGCCCACGGGTGGAGACTCTCCAGCGGGAATTCCTTGAAGTAGACGTGGACCTGCGTGGGATAGCTGACCGGAATATTCGCGCGCAGCATGGCCGCCTCCAGCTTACAGAAGGGGCACTCGAAGTCGCTGAATTCGACAATCACCACCGGCGCGCCCTGCGTGCCGAAGTTGGGAGCGCCAGTCGTATTCAACTTGTCGAGCTCCGACTTGAAGGGATTGCTGGCGATGTCGTACACGCTGGCCTGCAGAATCTTGCTGCCGTCTTTGGACACGAGGAACTTGAAATCCTGCGTCTGCGGCCCCAGCGCGGCGTGAACCGTTACATCCGAAAATCCCGGTAACTCCGCGCTCGGCTTAGGATCGGAGACCTGGATGGTGATCCGGCTGTCCATCACGTATAAGTGGCGGACATAGGCTTCGAGGGTGGCCTTATCGAGCGCCGATTTCTTTGTGTTTTGGGCGGGACCGGCGGACACGAACAGCACGACGGTCGTGAGTGCAAAAAGGAGGGAACGCAGCATGCTTTTCATATTGTACTAACACCTGCCTCTATAACACCGGTCCAATCCGCCATGGGACAAATTCCTTGTGACCCAGCCGTTCGGCACACGTTTTGCGGCCTGAAGCGACATCCAGCATCAGGTCGAAAATCTCGCGGCCCACGTCCTGCACGCCGCGTTCGCCATCGGCGATGGACCCGGCGTTCACATCCATATTCGCCTGCATGCGCCGGTACATGTTGGAGTTGGTGGCGATCTTGATCACCGGGATGGTGGGGAAGCCGATGGCGCTGCCGCGTCCGGTGGTGAAGGCAATCAGATTGCAGCCGCCGGCGGCGAGACCCGTGAGCGAGACCGGATCGTAGCCCGGAGTATTCATGAAAGCGAAGCCCGGCGACGTGATGCGCTCGGCATAATCGTAGACTTCGGTGAGCGGGGAGGTGCCGCCTTTGGCCACGGCGCCCAGCGACTTCTCCAGGATATTGCTGAGTCCGCCTTCCTTATTTCCGGGGCTCGGGTTATCGTCGAAGCTCCCAGAGAAGCGGTTCAGGTACAACTTATACTTTCGGATGCAATCCAATAGTTTTTCAGCTACTTGGCGATTTCTGGCCCGCCGCACCAGGAGGTGTTCCGCGCCGAAAATCTCGGTTGTTTCGGCTAACACCGGGGTCCCCCCTAATTCGGCCAACAAATCGGAACAATAGCCGAGGGCCGGATTGGCAGTGATGCCTGAGAAGCTGTCCGACCCGCCGCAGTTCAGACCCAGCACGATCCGTGAAGCCGGAATCGGAACCCGCGTTTCGGAGGCTGCCTGATCCAGGAAGCGATCGATCTCGCGGCGGCTGGCTTCGATGGTGCCGCTGGTGCCGCCGCTATTCTGCAGAGTCAGCCCGGCCAGACGGCGCGAAGAGGGCGCTGCGCCGCCGAGGTAATGATCGATCTGATTGACCTCGCAGCCGAGTCCGAGGATGATGGCCGCCGAGACGTTCGGATGGTCGAGCACTCCGGCGAGCGTGCGGCGCAATTGATCCACGTCGGGACCGAAGGCATGGCCGCAGCCTTCGCCGTGCGGAAAGGCGACCACGCCATCCACATTCGGCGGCAGCGTCTGGCCGGCATAGCTGGCGGCTATCAATTCGGCGGTATGGGCGGCGCAATTGCTGGCCGCCACCACGGCGATGTAGTTCCGGGTTCCAGCGCGCCCGTCCTCGCGCTGATACCCGAGAAATGTCGGAGCGTCTTTCCTGGCGGGCAAGGGCAGATCGCCCGACGGAAAATCGTACGTCAGTTCCAACTCCTCGAAGGCCAGGTTGTGGGTGTGGATGTGGCGTCCCGGTTGGATTGCCTGTTTCGCGCGGCCGATCACCTGACCGTACCGTTCCACGGCTTCGCCCGGCTGGATGGACCGGAGCGCCAGTTTGTGACCCGCGGGAATCGCGTCGACCGCCGTCACCGCCACACCGTCCACCCGAAGCTCGGTACCGGCGGCAATGGGGACGCGCGCAATTGCCACGTTGTCCCGCGGATGGAGATGCAGGGCCGAGTTTTCGGCGGTAGGCAGTTTGGCGATGTCGAGAAGCATGGAGTTCCTATATCCACTTTGTCATAAGATGACGGCTCTCGACGGCGAAGCCGCTGCGCCGGTAGAGTTCGAGGGCGCGTGGATTGGAGTGGCCTACTTCGAGGCGCAGAGCCCGGAGCCCGCGCTCGCGACAGGCGTCCTCACAGAAGGCCAGGGCGGCGGTGCCGATTCCCTGCCCCCGCCATCGGTCGTCGAGATAGAACTCGTCGAGCAGCCCGAAGCGTCCGCCGAATTCCAGGCTGTAGCAGACGGTGAGGAGCAGGTATCCGGCGGCCTGCCCGTCCACCAGGATGAGCCAGATGCCGCCGTACTCGGGACTCTCGATGAGTTCGCGGACCAGGCGCGCGGCGTCGCCCGGCTCGTAGACCAAGTCCTCATGCAGGTACAGTTCACGGCGGAAGTCGAGTGCCGCCGGCAGTGTGTCGGCCGATAACGGCACGAAGGTGGGGCGGGTAGAATTTATAGAACCAAGGATAGAAGAATTCCTTGGCGAGCGGTAGTCACTTCTTGAACAGGTCCTTGGCCATCTGCCTCACGATTCGATCGGCTACCTTTCGTTGGCCCCCACGCTTCAGGCTTCCCCACCACAGCGAACGGTCACCAGCTTCGCCGGCCCAGACCATCTGTTTGTCCTTAACGGAAAGAAGCCGAACATTTCCCTCGTTCTTGTCTTTACCGCCAAATACAACGTGGTACCACTTATCGTCGGCCTTGCTCGAGCCGCCGGCCAGGACATATTCCGCGTCCTTCTCATCGGTGACGACAACGACCGGGACTTTCTTCTTGATAAGCTCCGGAGCGATGAAACCGTCGAGCCCATTCTCCATAGGCGCGATGAACACCTTAGCGCCCGCAGGAACGCGATCTAGGGCATGACCAGATTTGCGCGACCGTGTATATGCATTTGTCAGGCGAGTTGGGCTCAGTTCAGTTCTCCGTCGGCTTCTCCACGTGGTCGACCACCAGGATTTCGACCGGGGCCTTCTGTGGCACCAGTTTAAGCCCAAGCTGGTTCTGGACGGCGGTGAAGATGCTGATATCGGCGGGATCGGGTTCGCGATTCGAGCGGAGGTCGGGGGTATAGACCAACTTCAGATCGTAGGTGCCGGTGAGTCCGGTCTGGTCGACCACGGGGCGGTCCAGGAAACTGTTGGCGATGCCGTCGAGGATGTCGCTCATGGTCGCCTTGGGGACGGTGTATTCGTAGTTGCGGTCCACTACGTGGAGATTGCCGCCCGGGCCTGCGTCCGGGGCGCTGGGCTTGAGCTTGGGCGCGTTCTTGCCGAGCACCAGGGCATACACCGGCATCTCACGCGTCTCGCGATGGACCTTGAGATGGAAGCGGTCGGCCAGCAGGCTCTGGAGCAGGACACGCATTTCGGCGACGGTCGGAATGGCGTCGCCCTCCGCCTTGGCGACCACATCGTAGAAGGTGTCGCCCACGGGGGAGTTCGCGCCGGGACCATCGACCTGATAGTTCTTCAGCTTCCAGGCCCACATGATGAGGCCGCGCACCGTCTCGGCATCGGCGACCAGGCGATTGCCGGTGGCCTTCACGCCCATGATCCGGGGCGGCTCGGGATGCACCTTGACCGACGCCACTTCGAACTGCGGCTGTGCAGCCAGAAGAAAAATCAAACCCAGCAATGGTGGAATCACGCGGCACCCCTTCCGTTAGACGCCGGAAATGTCCGTTCCGTGGATAAGAAGGCTAGTCAGGAGCCAGGAGCCAGAAGGCAGGAGTCAGAATGCACGTGCACGTGAATGGTAGGAGAATCAGTAACGTTGAAGTGTTTCTGTTTACGATTAAGGGCGTAAGAATCTAGAATGGGAGAAATGCCCCGGAAAATCCCGCCACTGGTGTGGCCGGCCGCGCTGCTGGCTTGCTTCACCTATCTCTATGGCTTGGGCATGGTGGGCGTGATGGGGGCCGACGAGCCGCGGTACGCCTCCATCGCGCGCGAAATGGCACGGTCCGGCGATTGGGTGACACCGCGATTGTGGGGTCAGCCGTGGTTCGAAAAACCGGCCCTGCTGTATTGGGTCGAAGGCATCGCGTATCGTCTGGGATTCGGGCCGGAACTGGCGCCGCGATTGCCCGTGGCGGTGTGCGCGCTCCTGTTTCTCGCCTTCTTCTGGTGGATTGTGCGCCGGGAGTTCAGTTGCCTGACCGCGGGGATATCCACCCTGATTCTGGCCACCACGGGCGGTTATCTGGCGTACAGCCAGGTGGGTCACATGGACATGCTGCTGACCGCCACGTACGGCGGAGCGATGCTGCTGGCGCTGCCCTGGATCGGGAAGGGCGAGACGCGATACCTTCCGGCGGCGGCGGCGCTTCTGGGTTTGGCCGTGTTGGCGAAAAGCGGAGTGGCGCTGGTGCTGATGCTGCCGCTGGCCTGGTGGGGACGGCGGCGGCTGCGCGATCTGCTGACCCCGCGCGTGATTCTGCCGTTCGCCGTAATCGCGCTGCCTTGGTATGTGGTCTGCTATTGCCGCAACGGCATGCCGTTTGTGCGTGAGCTTTTCTTCAAGCAGCAATTCCAGCGTCTCACCAGCGGAGCCTTGCAGCATGTGCAGCCGTTCTGGTATTACCTTCCCGTACTGCTGGGCCTGTTGCTGCCCTGGACGCCTCTGCTATTGCTGTTGTTTCGCCGGACGGCATATCGCGATCCGCGCCGGGCGTTCCTGCTGGCGTTGATCGTGTGGGGCATGGTGTTCTTTTCGCTGGCGCCGAATAAACTGGCCGGCTATGTGCTGCCGCTGTTTCCCTTCGCCGCGGTCCTGATGGGACTGGCACTCGCGGAAGCGGAGAATCCGCGGCCGCTGCTGGCCTGCTGCGCAGCGCTTCTGGTGGCGTTTCCGGTGGCTGCGGCAGTGCTGCCCGTAGCGCTGGAATCGGGGGTCACCCATGCGGTCTGGCCGCGATTCCAAGCGGTGTGGCTGTGGCCGTTGGCGTTCGCCGTGCCCTGTTGGATTCTGGACGCGCGCGGCCGGCGTGTGGCTGCGGTCTTCACTCTGGCAGCCGGAGCCTGTGCCGGAATGATCGCCGTGAAGGTGCTGGCCGCACCACAGGTAGACCGCAGCGCTTCCGCCCGGCTACTCTGGCGGCGGATTGCTCCGCAGGCCGACGACGTCTGCGTGGCCGGACTGTCGCGGAATTTGGGCTACAGCCTGAATTACTACTCAGTGACTCCACTGCCCGATTGCAGCACGGCGCACCGCAGGGTCGAAGTCCGGCAGAAAGGCGGAGGACCTCCGTATCTGTTTGAGCGGCAGGTTGACCCGGCGGCGTCCCCCAGTGTACCCTCACACTTCCGGGATTGATTCCATGGTTCTTACTCAGTCATACGCAGCTACCCTGATCGTGATGATCGTTGCCCTCTTCTGTTTAGGATCCTGGGTCAACACTTTTAAGTTGGGCAAGGGATGGCGATTCGAGTTTTACTACTTCGATTTCGCTATCGGCGTGCTGTTGGCCACGGTGCTGATTGTGTTCACGGTGGGCAGCATGGGTTTCGACGGCTTCTCCTTCGGCGATGACATGATGCACGGCGGGAAGCGGCAGTGGATGTTCGCCTTTCTGGCGGGCGCCCTTTTCAATCTGGCGAATATGCTGCTGATCGGAGCCTCGTCAGTGGCCGGCATTACGGTGGCCTTTCCCATGGTGGCGGGGATCGGGCTGGTGGTGGGTTCGCTGCTGAACCTGGCAGTGAATGGCGGCGTAAATGCGGGCTTGATCGCCGGCGGCTGCCTGATGCTGGTGCTGGCGGTTGCCGCCGACGCCTCAGCCTATAGCGGCCTGCTGATGATCCGCCACGAGGAGATGGCCAAGGCCGGGAAAGCCAAGAGCACTCGCCGTCCGAAACCGACCAAGGTGCTCCTGCTTTGTTTGGCGGGCGGCGTATTCATGGGTCTGTCCCCGCTGCTCACGCGAATGGCGGCGAGCGGCGAGTTGGGGCTCGGCCCGTATTCGATCAGCTTCATGTTTGCCGCAGGCCTGTTCTTTTCGACGATTGCGTACAACATGTTCTTCGTGAATCTTCCGGTGGAAGGCGATCCGGCGGAGATGGGCGAGTTTTTCAAAGTGAGTCCCAAGGTACACCTGTTGGGATTGAGCGGCGGAGCGATTTGGGCCATTGGCGCGGCGGCCACACTGGTCGCCCTGGCCGCGCCGCCGGAGGCCACTCTGGGGAGCGCGATCGGCTACCTGCTGCCGCAGTGTTTCGCTCTGATCGCGGCGCTGTGGGGCCTGCTGCTCTGGAAGGAATTCCGAGGGGCGGACCTCCGGGTGAAAATGTCAGCGGTAGTGACGCTGGTGTTTTATCTGTGCGGGCTGGCGCTGCTCTCTGTAGCTCCCATGTTTGTGCGGCAGGGGTAGCTTATCGGTCGTACCAGGGTTTGGCCGGGCGGATGGCGTCGTTGACGGCGTTGATGTTCTTCACGCCTTCGCGCTGCAGCCACTCTTCGAGAGCTTTGACACCCTGCTTGGCGTACACCGGGATGCCTTCCTTCCAGGTGGCGCGGCCGCAGAGGACGCCCGAATAATTGGTTCCCGCTTCAGCCGCCATATTCAGCGACTCCACGAATTGCGCGTTGCCCACGCCGGCGCTCAGGTAGATGAAGGGCTTGGTGGCGATGGCCGCGGCTTCCCGGAAATGCTTCAGGGCTTCATCGCGCGTGTAGGCCTTCTGACCCTTGAATACGCTGGAGCCTTCCACAAACTCCGCATTGATGGGCACCTCGACCTTGAGTACATCCACCATGTACTGCGGCTTGGAAAACTCTTCCATGCTCTTCTTCACGATCTCGGGCTTGATCTTGGCGTACTCCACGCCCTTTTCGTCATTGCCCTTGGGATCGTAACCGACGAACTCGAGGAAAAAGGGAATCTCGTGACTCTCGCACTCCGCGCCGATGCGTTCGATGAAGGCGTGTTTGACGTCGTTCACCGCCTGATCGTCATAGGGCGAATAGTAAATCAAAATCTTGACGGCGTCGGCGCCCCAATCCAGAATCCGTTTGACGGAAACGTGCGGCAGCAAATCGGGCAGGCGACCGGGACGCGTGTTGTCGTAGCCGCTGAGTTCGTAGGCCAGCAGCAGACCGGCATTCTTGCTGCGCGCCTTGCCTGCCTCCAGACCAAACTCCGGGTCCAGCAGAATCGCACTGGCATGCGGCGTGAGCACTTTGCTCACGGCCACTTTGAATTCACTCATCATGTCGGGAGTGATCTCTTTGACGTCGACGCCGCGGGCGGACGCCAGAGACTTTTGCAGACTGCCGCGCTGATCCATCGCCGCGGCTGCAATCACACCACGCTCGTTCGAGAGCGCCTTCATGCGCTTCTCTTTTCCCTCAGAGAGTTTCATAAAGTTATTATATGGTGGCCGGCGATTACATTTTGAAGGCCTTGTCGTAGCCGGTCATTTCCAGGTATCCAACCCCACGCACCGAGCCGGAATAACGGGCCGCGCCTTCCCAATACGTGGACGCCCCCTCGCCTTCGCCGGTCAACTCCTGGTTGGGCAGCGCCGCCTCGCAATCGAGCGAGACATGCAGGCGCGGAATCTCAAGGTGCCATTTCACGGGATACCGCGCATGGGTCTTGGGGCTGGTCCAAAACTCCAGAGGGCGCAATGCGAAGTCCTGGCGCGCGAGAAAGGTGGCGCGCCCGGCGGGGTCGATATACGTGGCCGAGGAGTGCGGGTCCTCGGAGCCATCCGTGCGGCGGATTTGAAAGAGCATGAGCTGCGTGTTGTTTTCCAGTTGCGCGCTGAACCAGTCCCACCCCACCTGACCGGGATCCATCAGGCTGGTAAACCATTCGTGATCCATCCACGCCGTGCCGACCACCTCCGCGCCGTTGAGCGTGCCCTCCACTTCCAGCAGCGGAAAGGAGGTGTAGTACGACGCCTGTCCGGGAGCGGCGCCGGTCTGACTGACTCCATTCTCGCCGTGGATCACGACGGGCTTGCGCGGTGTGAGCCGCAGGTGAAACTGGATGCCCTCTGCGATTGCGGAAAGCGTCTGCACGTCGCCGGGCGTCTGCCATTGGACGGTCCAATTGCCGTTCCAGATGCGGCCTTCGGACATGCTGACGCCGGCGACGCCCGGTCCGGCGCGATTCAGCCGCTGGACGGAGCGAAATTTGCGGCCATCGATATCGGTGAGGGCGAGATGCGCGAGGTACAGGTCGTCCACTCGCCAGACGGAGGGATTGGTCTGCGAGGCCTCGCGTCCGCGGCGGAAGAAGACCAGTTCGAAGCCGTAGCGGTGGCCGTCGCGCGCCTGCACGTTGCCGGTGTAATACCACCACTCGGTCTGGAATTCGGGATGGTTGAAATGGTCGCGCGGAAACTCGTAGCGATAGCCGGGAAGCGCCTGCCGGTAGGACGGCGCGGCGAAGAGTACGAGAGCAGCGAAGAGCAGAAGGCCACGACCCATCTGTTTCCATTCTGCCCGATTGACAGCGACTGAAGGCATTTGTATACTACCCATAGAATTTATATGCCTAGAAAAGATACGCCTTCAGGTGCGCTCAATCTGCTGATCCTGCGCGTGCTCAGTTCCGGCTCGCTGCATGGGTACGCGATTGCGCAGCGCATCCACATTCTCTCGTCGGAAGTACTGCACGTGGAGGAAGGCGTGCTGTATCCGGCGCTCCAGCGGATGCTGCTGAAGGGTTGGGTATCGGCCAAGTGGGGGACCTCTGAGACCGGCCGGAAGGTCCGGTTCTATCATTTGACTCCGGCGGGCAAAGCCGCACTGGAAGCCGAGCTTTCCGGCTACTCCCGTCTGCACGAAGCCATTCAGGCGGTCCTGCGCACCGCATAGGAGGATGCCATGAACGAATTCCTGCGTCGCCTGCGTTACCTGGTGTTCCGCCGCCGTTTTCAGCGCGAATTGGATTCCGACATGGAGTTTCACCGCGAGATGGCCGCCGGCCACGAGGGCGTGAACTTCGGCAGCACGCTCCGTTTGCGGGAAGAATCGCGCGATGCCTGGGGCTGGACGTGGCTCGACCGCTTCTTCCAGGACGTTCGTTTTGCGGCGCGCATGCTGCGGCGGTCGCCGGGCTTTACGCTGGCAGCGATGCTGATGCTGGCCATCGGGATCGGCGTGAACGTGGCGGTTTTCGGCTTTTTCGACCTGATGGTGCTGCGTCCTCTGGATGTGCGCGATCCGGCCACGCTGCTGCGATTCCACCGGCGCGCCGAGCAGTCGTACGCCTACGCCGCGCCATACCCTGAGATGGTCTTTTTTCGCGAGCACACCAGAACGCTGAAATCGGTGCTGGCGGTGAACACGACGCGGCTGGCCGTGGAGGGTGAGGAGCGGCAAATCAATGTGCAATTTGTTTCCGCCAATCTGTTTCGCGATTTGGGCGCCACGCCGGTCATCGGCAGGCTGCTCGATCCGGATCGCGACGAAGCCCCGGCGGCCGGCCCGGTGGTGGTGCTCGGTTACGGTTTCTGGCAGCGCCACTTTGGCGGAGACGCTGCCGCGCTGGGCCGCAGCCTGCGCCTGAACGGCAAACCGGCAACGATTGTCGGCGTCGCCTCGCCGCGTTTCAGCGGCTTGCGGATGGACGATACGCCGTTGTGGGCCCCGGTGGCGCAGCAGCCTTACTATGTGGGCAACGATCACCTGCTCACCGATTATTCGGTGGACAGTCCCGGCGTGCAGGTGTGGGGACGACTGGCGGAGGGCGTCGCGCCCGCCGCCGCGGAGGCGGAACTCACTGCGCTGGCGGCGGAGTTGTACCGGCAGCATCCGAAAGAGCTTTGGGATAAGGAGCGGATTGTCAGCGAACCGGGCGGATATGCCACGAGCCTGATGATCGGCAACCGGAGCGGCACGGGGTCGGAAGGCCGGAATCAGATGCTGCCGGTTTACGAATTGGCGGTGGCGCTTTCGCTGCTGATCCTGGCGATTGCCTGCGCCAATCTGGGCAGCCTGCTACTGGCGCGCGGGGTGACGCGGCAGCGCGAGATCGCGATCCGCACCGCGGTGGGCGCGGGACGCGGACGCCTCATTCGACAGTTGCTCACCGAAAGCCTTTTGCTAGCCCTCTCCGGTTCGGCGGCCGGCCTCGGTTTGGGATATCTGGTGGTGCGCGGCCTGCTGCTGATCAGTCGCCGTCCGGCATGGCTCGATCCCGTTCCGGACGGGAGAGTGATCGCGTTCGCGGCGGGCGCGGGCCTGCTCTCGGCGATCCTGTTCGGCCTGGCTCCGGCGGTGCAGGTGGCGCGGCAACAGCGGCAGGCCACGAAGTTCCGCCAGTTTCTGGTGGGTGCGCAGGTGGCGGCAAGCTGCGTCCTGTTGATTGTCGCCGGTTTGCTGGGGCGCGCCCTGACGCACGCCGCATCCTCCGATCCGGGCTTCGATTATGAGCACGTGCTTTCGGTGGAACCCGGCCTTTCGCGCAGCGGTTATTCGGCGGCTAAGGCGCAGGCGTATCTGGAGACGCTGACCAATCGGCTGCGCGGGCTGCCGGGGGTGCAGTCCGTCTCGTTGACGCAGGTTCCTCCGCTGGGCCGGGTGAGCATCTCCGCGGGGGCCACGCTCGACGGCCGCCAAGTCAACATGATGCTCAATCGGGTGGACTCGGAATTCTTTCAAACTATGCAGATCCCGCTGCTGCGGGGCCGCAATCTGGCGCCCGGCGATGCGCACGCGATGGTGGTGGGCGAATCTCTGGCGCGCGCGGCGTGGCCGGGTCAGGACCCGATCGGCAAGACTCTGAATATCGTGGAGGACTATACGGTGATCGGCGTGGCCGGGACTGCCCGCATGGTCAAGCCGGAAGATTCCGATTCGATGGAAGTGTATCTGCCGATCCGTCCCGCCGATTTCCCTTCCCTGTTCGTGGTGCTGAGAACCGCGGGACCGCCCGACACGACGGTCCGCCTGGCCGCCGCCGCGGCTCGCGCGATCGATCCGAATACGTTTGCCGAGGTGCAACTGCTCAAGCAAGCGTATGCGCTGAAAATGCAGGGGGCGGAGTACGTGGCGCTGGCCGTGGGGCTGTTCGGCTCGACGGCGCACCTGCTGGCCTGTCTGGGAATTCTGGGAGTGGTCTCTTACGCGGTGTCGCAGCGGACGCGGGAGATCGGGATCCGGATGGCGCTGGGCGCCGACCGATCGCATGTGCTTTCGGTGGTGCTGCGCCAGTTTTCGGCGCCGGTGCTGGCGGGGCTGACGGTGGGTGTGGCGGCGGCGGTGGTGCTGTCGCGGTTCCTGCGCGGCGTGCTGTACGGGATCGACAATCTGGATGCCACGGCTTACTTGGCGGCCATCGGTATTTTTCTGGCGACGGTGACCTTGGCGGCAGTACTGCCTGCTCGGCGGGCACTACGCATCGACCCGATCCGCGCACTTCGGCACGAGTGAGAGAGGGAATTCAACGCGGAGGCGCTGAGGCGCTGAGGAAGACGCGGAGGACGAATGAATTCCGCGGGGCCGTTATCCGCGCACTTCGGCACGAGTGAGAGAGGGACTTCACCGCGGAGGCGCTGAGGCGCTGAGGAAGACGCGGAGGACGAATGAATTCCGCATCAACCCGATCCGAGCTCTTCGGCACGAGTGAGAGAGGGAATTCACTGCGGAGCATCTGACTGGGGGGACCCAGTTGGGTGGGGAGGAAACAGCATGTCCGCGCGGCTGATTCTCTGTGGATTGAATGTCAATGTAAGTCATTTGTTCCAACAACGCCGAGGAAGACAAAGGAGACAGACGACGAAAGGCGATCGTCTGTCCCACTGCGCAGTGCGGGCGTAAGGACGATTCGGTTGAGGAGGAATGAATTCCGCGCGGGCGGAAGGCGAATTACAATGGGGCGATGATTCTTGCGATGATGGCGCTGCTGGCTGCCGCTCCGCAGGTGGCGGAGGACCCCGGGGAACTTCACCTGCAGGCGGCGCGGCTGGTCGCCATGGGCAAATATTCCGAAGCGGAGCCCGTGCTCACGCGCATTCTGGTGCAGCGGGAATCGCCCGGCAATCTCGAAGCCCTGGCTGCCGTGTATCGCTCCGAAGGCCGTAATCCCGATGCCGAAAAGCTTTACCTGCGCGCCATCGCTCTTCTGGAAAAAGCAGCCGGAGCACAGAATCCCGATTTGATTTCGCCGCTGAAAGCACTCGCCGGGATCTACGGCGGCATGGGACCGGAGCGCACCACCGACGCTGAGCGGGCCTACCTGCGCATCATTTCGGTGCGCGAGAAGAACCGCGGGCTGGACGACCTGGACCTGGCCTCCGACTGCTCCGCGCTGGCCGCCTTCTATCTCGACCGCAAACGTTATGCGGTGGCCGAGCCCAATCTGCGGCGGGCCCTGGTGATCATCGAAAAGCGGCTGGGGCCGGGCGACCCATCGCTCGTGCCGGTACTCGACAACATTGCGGCACTGTACGTCAACACCAAGAATTTCGCGGCCGCCGAATCGCCGCTGCGCCATGCCATCTCGATTCAGGAAAGCCTGTACGGTCCGGCCAACTACAATGTAGCCACGTATCTGGATTCGCTGGCCATGGTGTTTTACCTGTCGAAGCGATACGCCGAAGCAGAGCCGCTGTACAAACGGTCGCTGGCCATTTGGGAGGCCAAACTCGGACCCGACGCGCCGCAGCTTGCCACGACGCTGGACAATCTGGCGGTGGTCTACGCGTCGCAGGAGAAGTTCGCCCTGGCCGAGCCGCTATACCGGCGGTCCCTGGCCCTGCGCCAGAAAGACACCGTGCTGAGTCTGAATAATCTGGCGCTGGCTCTGGACGGCAAGGGTGACAACGCCGGGGCAGAAACGCAATACAAGCGCGCCCTACCCCTGGCCGAACGCGCGGGAGACGCGGAACTGCTGGAGCGCACCGTGCAGAACTACGCAACACTGCTGCGCAAACTGGGCCGGGAAGCAGAGGCCAAGAAACTGGAAAGTCATCCGGCCACGCGGAGCCGTTGAGAACAGGCAGTCTATATCGCGCCTTTGGCACGCAACAGATCGGCCATCTTCTTCTGATCGGCCTTCACGGCCACGGCGAGAGGCGTGACCATCTGGCCTCGCGACTGCACCGGGAGATTCACATCGGCGCCGTGCGCAATCAGGACTTCCGCCAGGTTGGTATAGCCCTTCTGCGCGGCCAGGTGCAGGGCCGTCACGCCCAATGCCTTGCCGTGCACCGGCGCCCCGGCTTTCAGCAGCAACTCGGCAATGGACGCCTGCTCCTGGGCGTACGCCGTGTAGCCCAGGATGGAAATATCGTGGGCGCCGCGCTCGTGGATCACCAGGCGGTCGGCAGCCAGAACCTGCTTCACCAGTTCGACCCGGCCCAGCAGGACGGCGGTACACGTAGAGACGGCGCCCCCTTTTTCGGCCAGCCATTCGGCCATCTCCAGGTGACCGGTGTGGGCCGCGGCTTCGATGGCCAGCTCATCCCAACTGGCCCGCGTGTTGAGCAGAGCGGGATTGGCGTTCAGCAACTGCCTGACCTTGTCAAAATCGGCGTGAGCGATGGAGACGAAGGGATTGATCTCCGTCCAGGAAAGGCCGTGGGTGGTGTCGGCGGGCAGGTTGCGGCGATTAAAGTAGACGCGTTCGATGGCGTGGTCGTCACTGGCAGCGCCGCGATGAATGAGCATCTCGGCCACGTCGCGATAGCCGCGGGTCTGCGCCAGTTGGAGGGCGGTGGCGCCGTCCTTGCGGCGCGCATTGGGGTCGGAGGCGTTGGCGAGCAGGAACTGACTCATGTCCCGGGCGGCGGCCGGTTCCGGGCAGTCGACGGCGGCCAGCAGGGGAGTTTCGGGACCGGCGCTGAGTTCGGCGCCGCGCGTTCCCAGAAGAATCACCATCTCCTGTTTGGCGGCGGCGGTAGCGTAGTGCAGAGGCGTGCGACCGTCGGCGGACCGCGTGCGGACCAGCAGAGGATCGGCGGTGAGGAGTTCGACGACGCGGGCCGAATCGCCGGCGGCGGCAGCCTGGAAGATATCGAGAGGCGCGGCGTGTGCGCCGAGGGTTGCGGCTCCCGTAGTGAGTGCCGATTGGATCAGAAAGTCTCTTCGAGTGTGTGCCATGAGGCCGAGTTTGCGGGGACGCGCCGGCGTTCGCAAGACGGCTGGAGTCATTTTTGTGTTATCGAAGAACCTGCGAGCTTTCAATCAGTTGCGGCGTCTTATTAATAACGCGGAGAGGCTGCCGGCGTCCGCCGGGAGAGGCTCGCCGCTATACTGGAAACCGTGACGCCCGCCGCCACTCCGGTCCGCATCCTGCGATTCGCCGCCTTTGAACTCGACTTGCAACAGGAAGAGCTCCGCCGCGGCGGAGTGCTGATCAAACTCTCGCCGCAGCCGTTTCGTGTGCTTCGCTTTCTGGCCGAGCATGCGGGGCAGGTCTGCTCGCGCGAGGACATCCAACGAGCGATCTGGGGCGCCGAAACGTTCGTGGATTTCGACCGCAGCCTGAACGTCGGCATCGCGCAGATCCGGGCCGCCCTGAATGACGATTCCGATTCGCCGCGCTTCATCCAGACGGTGCCCCGCCGGGGCTATCGCTTCGTAGCGCCGGTGGATTCGGTGAGCGCCGCTCTACCGCCCGAGAATCCGCCGATCCGGGGCACGCGGCGAGCACCGTTCCTGATTCCGATCGCCGCCGCGCTGCTGGCCGTCTTCCTGTTGTGGAGGAGCGCCGCGCCCGCGCCGCGCATCCTGATCGCGGTCCTGCCCTTTGCCAACACCACGCAACAGGGACAGGACTCGGTGATGCTGGACGGGTTGCTGGACGAGCTGATCACGCAGTTCGGCACGCTGCTGCCGGACCGTTTGGGCGCCATCGGACGCACCAGCGTGCTGCGCAGCGGCGGAGAGATTGCGCGGCTCGGCGTTTCGTACATCGTGGAGGGCGATTTACGGCGGGAAGGCGCCGTGCAGCGGATTTCCATCCGCCTGGTGAAAGCCGCGGACCAGACGCAGGTGTGGAACGACACTTACCAGTTCGACGGCGGCGGCGCCATTGAATTTCAGGAAGACACCGCGGCGAAGGCGAGTGCGGCGGTTGTGCGTGCGCTGTTTCCGCAGGGGGGCGCCGCGCGCCAGGCGCACCGTCCTTCGACGGCCGCCTACGAAGCTTTCGTAAACGGCCGCTACCTGCAACACAAGCGGACCACCGCCGATAATCTGCGCGCCCTGGACTGGTTCGGCAAAGCCGGTGCTCTGGATGCAGCTTATGCCGAGCCATGGGCAGCCGCCGCGGAAGCCTACCTGGGCCAAGCGCTTTCAGGAGCCGCCGAGCCCGCGGTCTCGCTGGAAAGGGCCCGTGATGCCGCCAACCGGGCCGTGCGCATCGACGATTCCAACGCCGAGGCCCACAACGCGCTGGGCAGCGTGGCCTTCTGGCGCGACTGGGATTTCGCCGCCGCAGGCCGCCAGTTTGAGCGAGCCTTGAGCCTCAATCCCAGCATGGCGCAAGCCCATCACGACTACGCATTTCTGCAAGTGGTGACGGGACATGCCGAGGCCGGAGTGGCCTCACTGAAACGCGCCATCGCGCTGGATCCGCTGTCGCCGCGCGTCAATGTGGATGCGGGCTGGGTCCTGCTGCAAGCCCATCGTTTCGACGAAGCCATCCGCGCCGCGCGCCGTGCCCTGGAACTCGAGCCCGGATTGCAGGAAGCGCAGGCCTGCATCGCGCGCGCCGAACTGTACCAGGGCAAGCGCAATGAGAGGAGTTTCTTCGAAAAGGAACTGGCTCATCCCGATCCTTACCGGCAGGCCCTGGCGGCGGCGGAACTGGGTCGCAAGACCGAAGCTCTGGCCGCCTTGAAAACCGCCCGCGACCAGCATCATCTGCTGATGCCGCTGGCTGCCACTGAGCCGGCCTTCGCGTCTCTGCATGGCGAACCGGCATTTCAGGCATTGGCTACCGTTCAAGGGCGGTGAACGCTCGGGGGCCAGTTTTCCCGAACGCTCCGGTACAATACGTGCCGACGGAGGTGGTGGCCTTCGGGCAGACGGGGGTGCTCGAAATCGTCGGCCGGATTGCGGGTCATGCCGAGTTTCTCCATCACGCGGCGGGAGGGCAGATTGGCGGGCACGGTAAAGGCCACCACTTCGGGAAGACCGAGATCGTCAAAAGCGTGCCGCAGGACGGCGCGGGCGCCTTCGGTGGCCAATCCGCGATTCCAATAGGCCGCGGCCAGACGCCAGCCGATTTCGACGCAGGGCGTAAACGGGGCCTGGAACGGAGTCGCGGCAATGCCGAGGAAGCCAATGAAATCAGCGGTTTCGCGGAGTTCGGCGGCGTAGAAGGTGAAGCCCCGCTGGTCCCACTGGGCGATGCAGCGATCTACCAGGCCATCGCTTTCCTGCCGCGTGAGCAGGGCTGGAAAATAGCGCATCACGGCGGGGTCTGAATTCATCTGAAAGAAGGGCTCGCGGTCGGAGTCCCGCCACGGACGAAGCAGCAGACGTTCTGTGACGATCACTCACGGTATCATAAAAGAGAAAGCACCTCCTCGCAAAATGCCTTTGCAATCCGATCCTGAAATGGGAATCAATAGCTGGCTCGAAGACGAGCTATATCAACAGTATCTGCATGACCGCTCGACCGTGGACGAAAGCTGGAAACACGTGTTCGAGAAGGCCAACGGCGTCACACCGCCCGCGGCTCCGGTTCGAAAAGAGAACGCCCCGCCTGCCATTGAGCCGCAAGACGGCGAGCAATTGCAGCCGCTGCGCGGCGTAGCCGGCAAGATCGCCGAAAATATGGCGGCCAGCCTGGCCATTCCCCTGGCCACCTCGCAGCGCTCCATCGCCGTCAAGGTGATGGACGAGAATCGCCGCATCATCAATCAGCACCGCTCGCTCATCGGTAAGAGCAAGGTCTCCTACACGCACCTGATCGGCTGGGCCGTGGTGAAGGCGCTGGACGAAATACCGGGCTTGAATTACGCGTACACGGAGAAGGACGGTCAGCCCTACCGGCTGGTGCGGCCGCAGGTGAATCTGGGCATCGCGGTGGACGTGGCCGGCAAGGATGGCGGGCGCGTTCTCATGGTGCCCAACATCAAGAACGCCGGCGGCCTGACGTTCCAGGACTACCTGAACGCGTTTGACGATCTGGTGGCGCGCGCCCGCAAGGGCAAGTTGACCACCGCCGATTTCCAGGGCACGACCATTTCGCTGACCAACCCGGGCACGGTGGGCACCATGTCTTCCAATCCCCGGCTGATGCTGGGTCAGGGGGCCATCATCGCGGCGGGCGCCATCGATTATCCGGCCGAGTATCACGGCACGGCGGCGGAGACGCGCGCCACGCTGGGCATCAGCAAGATCATGACGCTGAGCTGCACCTACGATCACCGCATCATTCAGGGCGCGGAATCGGGCAGCTTCCTGGGGCGTGTGCAGGAACTGCTGGACGGTAAGGACGGCTTCTACGAGGAAGTCTTCGACCACCTGCGGCTGCCGCACAATCCGGTGCATTGGGAGACGGACCGCAAGCCTCTGCTTCCCGGCATGACCAGCGCGCGCACCGCGGAAATCGCCAAGGAAGCGGGGATCATGCAGATGATCAACGCCTACCGCGTGCGCGGCCACCTGATTGCCGACCTGGACCCGCTGGGTCACGAACCCAGCCACCATCCGGAACTGGATCCGGAGACCTATGGCCTCACCATCTGGGATCTGGATCGCGAGTTTCTGACCGGCAGCCTGGGCGAAGCCATCGGCGAAGGCGGATACAAGCCGGTCGCCACCCTGCGCGAGATTCTGGAAACGCTGCGTCAGACGTACTGCGGCAAAATCGGCTGCGAGTACATGAACATTCAGGTGCCGGAGCAGAAGCTCTGGCTGCAGCAGCACATGGAGCCGGAGGCCAATCAGTGGCCGCTGGACCGTTCCATTCGCCGTCGCATCCTGAAGCACATCGTGCTGGCCGAAGAGTTCGAACACTTCCTGCATTCGCGCTTCGTGGGGCAGAAGCGCTTCGCCCTGGAAGGCGGCGAAACGGCCATGGCGATTCTGGAAGAGCTTCTGGAGCGGGCCGCCGACAACAACGTCCACGAAGTGGTGATGGGCATGGCGCATCGCGGCCGCCTCAACATTCTGGCCAACGTGGTGGGCAAGGACGTCAAACAGATCTTCAGCGAGTTCGAAGGCGAGATCGATCCGGGCAGCACGCAAGGCTCGGGCGACGTGAAGTACCATTTGGGCGCTACCTGTGTGCGCAAAATGGAAAGCGGCAAGGACCTGCTGGTGTCCCTCTCGCCGAATCCCAGCCACCTGGAAGCGGTGGACCCTGTGGTGGAAGGCATCGTGCGTCCCAAACAGGATCGTCTGGGCGATACGGCGCGCGCACGCGTGATCCCGATCCTGATTCACGGCGACGCGGCATTTGCCGGACAGGGCGTGGTGGCCGAGACGCTGAACCTTTCGCAGCTCGAGGGCTACTCCACGGGCGGCACCATTCACGTCATCATCAACAACCAGATCGGCTTCACCACCAATCCCGATGAATCGCGTTCCACCCCGTATTCGACGGACGTGGCGCGCGGCGTGCAAGCGCCGATATTCCACGTGAACGGCGACGATCCCGATGCCGCCATCCGCGTGGTGCAATTGGCCTTCGATTACCGCCAGCAATTCAAGAAGGACGTGGTGATCGACATGATCTGCTATCGCCGCCACGGCCACAACGAAGGCGACGACCCGAGCTATACGCAACCGATCATGTACCGCAAGATCAAAGCGCACCCCTCGGTAGGGACCATCTATACCGAGCGGCTGGTGCGCGAGGGCGTAGTGACGGCCG
>DASZMZ010000235.1:0-8284 GCA_035551455.1 Candidatus Sulfopaludibacter sp. | reverse complement strand
GGATCTGACTCTTCCTCACCTGTAGTTTCGCAATGTTATCCTTTTTCAAGCCGGTCTCCTTTCTGCACCTCATCGAGTGCGTCTACCGGGATTGTAAACCGTCCCGTGGGAGACCGGCCTTCTCATACCATCTCTGTAAGTCACTGAAATCTAGCCGAGGAGAGCTCAGCCGCGAGTCTAACGATCCTCTACCTGCGCCCGCAGACGGGCCAGCGCCGAATCCCACTCTCCCGAGATCACCTCTAACTGCCGCCGCGCCTCACGCAGAGGCTCGCCGTCCAGTTCCCAGAGCTGCTCCCGACCCTGCCGCGTCGCACGCACCAGGCCCGCCGCCGAGAGCACGTGCAGATGTTTTGTAATCGCCTGGCGCGTGACCCGGCGGCCCGCCGTCAGCCGCGTGATGGACAGCGACTCGCCCGCCGATAGCGCTTCGATCAGCGCCAGCCGCGTCTCGTCGCCCAGCGCCGCGAAGACCGCCGCGTTATGCGGACGCCGTGAGGTACTTCTCGATCGACTTGGCCTGCGCATCCCACCCGCCCGTATTGTCCTTGTATGCCTTGGCGCGGTACGCCAGCGACAGCCGGTCGAAGCCCGACTCGGTCACCGTCAGCAGCGTGCCCGTTTGTGTCTCCTCCAGGCGGAACTCCACCAGGGTCGACGCCTCGCCCTCGGGCTGTTCCGCTCCGGGAATCCATCGCCACGAAAAGTACGCCGGCGGTTCCATTTTCTCTACCGTGACGTAGAATTCGATGTGCCGGTAGCCCGGATGCGTGGACCGCAGCTTGGCGCGGCGGCCCGTCTCAAACCCGCCTTCCACAAACTCGACCCCGAACCAGGCCCCGAACTCCGCCGGATTCACGATCGCTCGCCAAACCCGTTCCCGCGGCGCCTGCAACTCAATCCGCTTCTCAATACTGTCTGGTATCATGCAACCTCCTGGTTGCATGATACCAGGATTCCTTTAGAACAGGATCTTCATCGCGAATTGCAGTTGACGCGCCGGAAACGTGGACGTGATGCTGCCAAACGCCGAACTGCTGATGTTGCTGTTCGGAGCCTGGAAATTCGTCTGATTCAAAATGTTGAACGCCTCGGCGCGAAATTCGAGCTTGCGCGTCTCGCCGCCCAACCCAAACTGCTTGTGCAGTCCAATATCGAGCTGATAGAAGGGATAGCTGCGCACGCTGTTGCGTCCCGCGTTGCCCCAGGGATGGCTGGGATCGGTGGGCACCGAGACGCACGACTTGTTCAGGTAGTTGGACGTGGTGCGCTGGCCCTGCGGCGTCACCGGATCGCATGCCACGTTGGGCCGGTAATTCGGCGCCGTGCTCACCTGGAACTGCGAAGTCGGGCTGTACGTGAGATTCACCGGCAGTCCGCTGGTGGCCGTATCGATCGCCGTCATTTCCCAGCCGCCGAGGGCGCCCTGCATCAACTTGCCCGCGCTGTTCCCGAACTGCCGGCCCTTGCCGAACGGCAGTTCCCAAATCAACGACACCGTGTCGTTCAACGGCTGATTGTAGTTCGAAAGCCCCTTATCATTGGCGATGTTGGCGAAGTTCACGCGCGTCTGGTCGCCGTTGTAGGCTTCCAGGTGGCCCGGCGCATCGTCCAGCGCCTTCGACCACGTGAAGGAATTCAACAGGTACAAGCCGCGCGAGAAGCGCTTTTCGAGCTTCGTCTGGAGGCCGTTATACCAGGAGTTGCCCGCGCCGAACGCCACTTCGATATACGCGAAGTTGGAGATGGGACGCCGAGCCTGCAGCGCCAGATTCTGCCCCGGCTGATTCGGCGTCGCCTGGTTGTAGTCCGCCAGAATCATCAGGTGCACGCCGCGATTGCCCACGTAGGCCACGTCCAGCACCAGATCCTTGACGATCTCGCGCTGCACGGTGAAGTGCCAGCTCTGGACATATCCCGTAGGGTTGCCCTTGGGGATGTAGCGCGCCTGCGACTTCAACGGATCGAAATTCGCCGGCGATGCGAAGTTGTCCGGGTAGCCGAACGCGGTGGGACGGAAACAACTCAGCGGGGATGCGCTTGGCGACGCGCAGATTCCCTGCGTGGGCACCTGATCGATCTGCGCGTCCACGATGTTCGGCCCGTTGTAAGCCAGCAGATTCTCACCGCCCAGGCGGTTGAACTGCTGATAGCTGATGCCGTATGCCGAACGGATTACCGTCTTCTGGTCGAAGGGCCGCCAGGCGAAGCCGAGCCGCGGCGCGAAGTTGTGATAGTTCGGCTGTTGGAGGGAGCGGTCGTATAGTCCGCCGCCCTGGGCCTGAATGAGGGTGTGGCTCACGGGGTCGAAATTCGCCAGGTGATTGTTGGTCACCCACTGCGGCGAAGCGAACTCGTAGCGGAGGCCCAGATTCAGCGTCAGGCGCGAACTCACCTTCCAGTCGTCCTGCGCATACAGGAAGTGCATGAACTGGTTGTAGTCCACCACAGCGATATTATTCAGTTCGTAGTGGCTGGGAGCGCCGACAAAGAAATCCGTCATGCCCCAGACCTGCGTCTGTACCGCCGCAGGCAGCGTCGACGCCTGCTTGCTGAATGCCCCGTTGTACTGGAAGCTGCCGTATGCCGGGTTGAAATCGTCGATGGCCGTATCCAGGTGCAGGTACTCGTAGCCGAACTTCAATGTGTGACGTCCGGCGATTTTCGAATAGCCGATCTTGGGATTGATCGAGAACGGATTCTGGAACTGCGGATTCGAGGTCTGCCGCCCGAACTGATCGAAGCCGTTCACCGAAATCGAATTTAGTGCGCCGGCCACGCGCGGATCGGTCGGAATATTCGGGATGCCCACCAGCAGGCTCGGCTGACCGAGGCCCAGAGGCGTCTTGCCGCCCTCCACCCAACTGAAGCCGAGCCGCGCGTCAATCGAACTGCTCGAACTTACGATGTAAGTGGCGCCCGGGTCCACCTGCTTATTCAGGATATGCACGTTGCCGTTATTGTTGCCGCCGGCCGGACCGGGAATGTTGCCGGGCACAAAAATGTCGTCCACGCGGTGGCTGTACCGGACGAAGCCGGTTAGTTTGGAACTGGCGTAATAGTCTACGCGGAAATCGCCCTTGTTATCGGTAGCCGTTCCCTTCGGCAGCGATTCGAAATTGTTCGCATTGTTGACGGACGCCGGGTTATTCGGCGCCGGCAGCGCGTTCAGAATCGCCACTGACGAAGGCAGCATCACCGACTGCGGAATGATGCCATCGGCGTACACCGCGCCGGTCAGCGGATTCACCACCGGGGTGCCCATGATTCCCTTGCGCTGATCCAGACTGGGCAGCGTCGCGAACGTCAACTGGCTCTGCGACCGGCGCAGCCCTTCGTAATCGGCGAATAGAAACAGCTTGTCCTTTTTTATGGCCCCGCCGGCCGAAGCGCCGAACTGGTTCTGATTGAACTTCGGCTTCACTCCGCCCAGCGGTTGAAAGAATCCCACCGCGTTCAGGTCCGTGTTTCGCAGAAACTCCCAGAGCGATCCGTGCAATTGATTAGTGCCGCTCTTAGTGGTGGCCACAATCACCGCACCCGATGCGTGACCATACTCGGCGCTGAAGTTATTCGTCTCCACACGATACTCGGCCACCGCGTCGGGATTGATTTGTACGATTTGATTCGAGAAGCCTTGATTACTGGTTCCGTACGCATTATTGTCGATACCGTCCAGGACGAAGTTATTGGATTCCGCGCGCTGCCCGTTGACGTTGTACGACGCCTCGCGCGAGGTCAGCGTCTGATCCTCGAGCTGCGATTTCCGCACGCCCGGAACCAGCAGCGTCAGGTCCGCATAAGAGCGTCCATTCAGCGGCAAATTGACGATTTCGCGCGACGCCACCACCACGCTGCGCTCGCTCGAATCCGTCTCCAGAACTTCCACCGTGCCCTCCACGGTCACCTTCTCGGACGCCGCACCTACCTCCAGTTGCAGATCCACGCGTTGGCGCGCGTTCACGGTCACGGTAAAGCGTTCCGCCGAAGCCGTTTTGAATCCCGATTTCTCGGCCGTCACGCGGTACTCACCGATTCGTACGTTGAGGAACTCGTAGTTCCCGTTTACATCCGTTACCGACGCACTCTGTACGCCGTTAGCCAGGTTTGCAAGTGTTACTTTGGCGCCCGCGACTGCGAGGCCCGTGGGATCTTTCACGGCGCCCAAAACCGTCGCATCATATTGAGCATATGCGGCGCAAACAAATACCATTCCAATAGCGAGTCGAAGCATAAGTGCAGCATAGAATACAGGCGTTGATTTGCGATTTCAAGACCGAGACAGTTTCGCTACACACTACTGGAAACCTGCACTGAAAATTCGGTGTCAAAACACTCATGTTTGAACCGGTAATCACCCGAGAAGCGCGCGGGGGCGCCGTCGACTGGTGCATCCGCGGGGGAATTGCGCTGGCTTTCGTTATTTTTGGGTCGGAGAAATTCCCCTCCGGTCCGGGCGAGCAGTGGGTGAAGTTCTTCCAGGATGTCGGCTTCGGCCAGTGGTTCCGTTATGCCACCGGAGTGGTGGAAATCCTGGGCGGCCTTCTGGTGCTGATCCCTCGAACGGCGGTCGCCGGCCTCGCGCTACTGATTTGCACGATGGCCTCCGCGGCTCTCATTCTGATCTTTGTGATTCACCACCCGGGCGACAGCATCATCTCGATCGGTTTCGCGGTGGGTCTCACTCTGTTCTTGATCAGCCGCCGCGGCAACTGACGCGCTACTCAGGCAGCGTGTATTCGAATTCGTAAGAGTGTTTGCCGCCCTCGATTACGATGTTCAGCGAACCGGCAATGCCCGCCAAACCATCGGTACCCGAATCCGGCACCACCCTCACCGATAGCTCAGGCGTACCCCGATTCATCATGCCGAAATGCTGGAGTGTAAAGGCGCCGCTGCGGCCTTGCATCGACCCCGTCACCCGCTCCATCGCCACGTATCCGGCCGAACCCTTCACGTCCGACATGAAGGCGAGCATCTCGCCGCGGCTGGCGGCCTCGAGATCGCCGCTGTACTGTTTATCGAGCGACATCCGTCCGATGGGTTCGGATGGTTGCGGTGTGAGCTTGACCTCGAAAGTCCCCGACGCCCTCACTTCTTCGGATCCCCGAACGTGATCGTCGATTCGCCGGAGTACTTGTGATAGTTGCGGAAGTCGATCGCATTGCGGCTGCAGAAACTGGAGCCGCGCTGGCAGCTCAACGTCTCCGAATGGACCGGCAGCAGGTATTGCTTGGCATCCCCCAACCGGGTGTACTCGTAGTCCGTTGCCGATTCCACGTGGTCGGTGGGAAAGTCCTCCGGGAAGCCGTATGCCTGCATCTCAATTCGCAGCACGCGACCGGTCGCCGGATCGATCCAGACCGAGCCCTTGTATGCCGGCATATAACTCTGACCGCCGAAATGAATGTCCCACGCCGAATGCTGGTGATCCACCGTGAAGTTATAGACCTTGGCCGTGATCCCCGCCGAACGTGAATCTTTCTGATAGCGGAAATCCGCCGCCGTCCCTGGCGAAAACAAATTGATCAAGATGGTGCCGAACTCGCCCGTAGACCAGGAGCCGTCCATCTCCTCCATCTTTTTATTGACCTTCCTGCCGTTCACCGCCAGGTTCTTGTAGGTCTCCTTATGGTTTTCGTACAACACGTCGGTGCTCACGATGTCGAGGGCCTGCCAGCTCGGCGGACTGGATTCGCTCTGGTAGCGCGCCACCTGCTCCTGACAGACGTAATTCGGCAGCGCGTCGGTGAAATCCAGCGCGGCATCGGCCGCCTTGCGAATCAAGTCGTCTCCCCGCCGCGCGATGCTGGGGTATTCATTCTCACCCCTTGCAGCCGAACTCGGCGCGGACGGCGCCATTCCCGGAGGCGGCAGCGCGCCCGCCGGATTGGCCGCGTCGCGGGACAAGGAAATCGGCGGATCCGGTACGTGCTCCCGCGCTGTGTCCGAAGGCCTGCCGCGCTTGAGTGACGGCGGACCCGGATCATCGGAATCGCGCGTCGCCGGCGGCGCAACCTCGGTGGCGCGAGTGGCCGGAGGCGGAGCCGTTCCCGTCTCCTTGCCCGGCGCATCCTTCCAGGTATCCACTACGGCGCCATCGTTCTTCTCGTCGCCCTTGGCGGTGCTCGCCGTGGAAGTCGCGGCCCCCGCGCTCTTCTCCCAGTAAACATTTACCGCAATCAGCGATCCGGCCGCGTCTTCGGGACCTTCCACCGACACCTGGTCACCGATGCTAAATTTCGGATCCTTGATCTCGTCGCCACCCTTGAAGAACTTCGTCTTGCCGTCGCGCCTAAAATCCAACACGCGGTCGTCATCCAGAGCGATCGAAATCATCTTCGAGTCGAACCGCTTCAGCTTGCCGCGGAAATTCGGCATCGGCCCTTTGGTGGTGTCCTTGCTCCTCGAAGTGCGAGAGGGAATGGGAATGCCGCTTCCCCGCCCCGACGGGTACTGCCCGGGGTATTGGCCCGGATACTGACCCGGAGGGTAGCCGCCGCCGGGAGGATAGCCTCCGGGCGGATAAATCTGTGCGGAAAGGGTTCCGGCGGCCAAAAGTGCCAGCAGTACACGAACGCCGGCTCGGAATACACGTGGAGCGGGCTCTGGATGTTCCATCAGTGACTTCGATGCACTCCGGTACTTCATGGTTACTGTATTTTAATGTATAAACTGCCAAGCGTGATATCCTGAACCTCGGTGAATTCGCGATCGCTCTTGGTTATCGATTCCGACCCCGCGGTGCACGAACTCTTTCAAGGGCTGCTCCAGCGCGCGGATCGCCATATCCAGGCTGTATTTGACGGGAAAGAGGCGTTGAACTGTCTGCGCGAGGCCCACTTCGATGTAGTCGTAGCCGGTCAGGGACGCAATGGGTATGACGGCCTTCGCCTGGTCCAGCGGGTCCGCGAGATTCAACCCGCCGCCCGCGTCATCGTCACCGGCGAGCGCGACCCCGAACGCATCCTCGGCGCCATTCGCGAACGCGCCTTTAGCTACCTCCACAAACCTTTGGCGGGAAACATTGTGAACGATATCGTCCTTCAAGCCCTGGAATCCACCGACGGGAATGACGATATCCGCGTCGTCTCAGCCCGCCCCGAGTGGATCACTCTGGATATCCGCTGCAAGCTCGAGGCGGCTGAGCGGACCACCCACTTCCTGCGCGAGATGCTCGGCGACTTGCCATCCCACTCTTGTGAAGATGTGGTGGCCGCCCTGCGTGAACTCCTGATGAACGCCATCGAACACGGCGGCCTCTCAGACCCCGAAAAGTGGGCTCGCGTCTCCTGCCTGCGCACCGGCCGATCTCTCATCGTTCATATTCACGACCCCGGTCCCGGCTTCTCGCTCGACCTCCTGCCCCATGCCGCCATCTCCAATCCGGAAGATTCGCCCATTCGACACGTGGAGATCCGCGCCGAAGAAGGCCGCCGTCCCGGAGGCTTCGGCATCCTCATGACGCGCAATCTGGTAGACGAACTCCTCTACAACGAACAGGGCAATGCCGTGATGTTCGTGAAATACCTTTGAGGAGACAGAAGGCAGGAGACAGAAGTCAGAATAGCTTCCTCGTGCCTTCGTGGTGAAACGCTGCCTGGCGTGTCATCATGAAAGTCTACAGGGATGAATCAACCGAAACCGCTTCCGACTCACGTTTTACTGCATATTTCCAAGCTCCTGAATGTCTCTCTCAAGAGCCTCGCCGCCACCATCGCGCTGCTCGATGAAGGCGGCACGGTGCCCTTCATCGCGCGCTATCGCAAAGAGGCCACTTTCAATCTGGACGAAGTTCAGATCCGCGACATTCAGGAAAAGCTGGAATACTTTCGCGAGCTTGAAGAGCGCCGCGAGACGGTGCTCGCCTCCATCGAAGAGCAGGGCAAACTCACACCGGAACTGAAGGCCCGCATCGAAGCCGCGCTCGAAAAGACCGAGCTCGAAGATCTCTACCTGCCCTACAAGCCCAAGCGCCGCACCAAGGCGTCCATGGCGCGCGACAAAGGCCTGGAGCCGCTCGCCCAATATCTCTGGGACCAGCAGCCGGGCCCGCCGCTCGCCGATTTCGCCGCGGCCTTCGTCAGCGAAGAAAAAGGCGTCGCCTCCACCAAAGAAGCGCTCGAGGGCGCCCGCCACATCGTGGCCGAGTGGGTCAGCGAGAACGCCGAATTCCGCAAGAGCGTCCGCGCCATGATGCTTGCCGAAGGCACCGTCGCCTCGCGCGCCATCGAAGGCGTACCCGATCCCGAAGGCAAGTATCAGATGTACGCCAAGTACTCCG
>DASZMZ010000234.1:0-3299 GCA_035551455.1 Candidatus Sulfopaludibacter sp. | reverse complement strand
CGAGCGGTCCTTCTCGATCGATTTGCGGAATTCACCCGGCGTGGTGGCGCCGATGCACTGTATTTCACCCCGCGAAAGCGCCGGCTTCAGGATATTGGCGGCATCGAGCGAGCCTTCGGCCGAACCGGCGCCGACGAGAGTGTGAAGCTCATCAATGAAGATGATGGCGTTCTGATTCTCCATCAACTCCTTCATGATCGTCTTGAGCCGCTCTTCGAACTGGCCGCGGTACTTCGTGCCGGCCACGATCAGGGAAAGATCCAGCGCCAGAATGCGCTTATCCGCCAGGAAGCTGGGTACGTCTCCCTCGGCGATGCGCTGCGCCAGCCCTTCCACAATGGCGGTCTTGCCGACGCCAGGCTCGCCGATCAGGACCGGATTGTTCTTGGTGCGCCGGCACAGAATCTGTACCACCCGCTCCAGTTCATAATCGCGCCCAATCAGCGGATCCAGCGTATTGTCCATGGCGGCCTGGGTGAGGTCCCGGCTGAATTCGGTCAGCAGGGAACTTTCCTTAGGTCGCTGCGATGCTACCTTTTCGCTTTGCGACCGTGCCAGTTCCTCGCGGATGGTGGAAAGCCGCAGGCCCCGTTCATGCAGGATTTCCGCCGCAAAGCATTTTTCCTCGCGCAAGAGGCCGAGCAGCAGATGCTCGGTCCCGATGTGCTTGTGATTCAGCCGTTCGGCTTCTTCGGCTCCGTACGCCAGCACACGCTTGCATTCGTGGCTCAAAGGGAGATCGACGGACGTGGAGACTTTCTCCCGAATGGTCGTGTGCCCCTCAATCTGCTTGCGAATCGATTCGACCGCGGCATGGGAACGAAGGAATCGGTTCGCCAGTGCCTTGTCTTCGCGTAACAGGCCGAGAAGCAGGTGTTCGGTTTCAATATAGGGACTGCCGAACTGGCTGGCCTCGTAGCGCGCGAAGAAGATCACTCTTCGAGCCTTCTCCGTGTATCGCTCAAACATATAAAGTGACGCCCCCTAGAACTAAAGATACTCCCGCGGGCTCTCCGGTTGCGAACCATTTGGTTTTCCCGGTACCAACCCGCCTTTTTCCATGTTCAAGACCCGATCGCACCGGCGTGCGAACGACAGATTGTGCGTGCAAAATACCGACGTGAGCTGGTGAGTCCGGTGCAAGCCTTCGAGCAGCTCGAAGATCATCTCGCCGGTCCGGAAATCGAGGTTTCCCGTGGGCTCATCGGCCAGCAAGACGGAAGGTTTGCCCACCAGAGCGCGGGCGAGCACCACCCGCTGTTGTTCGCCTCCCGACAATTCGCCGGCGCGATGCGACGACCGCGCCAAAAGCCCCACTTCATCTAACCTCGCGAGCGATTCGGAAGCAGCCTGCGCATGGGACACACCCCGAATCAGCAAAGGCATCATCACGTTTTCCTGGGCCGTAAACTCAGGCAGCAGGTAGTGAATCTGCCAGACGAATCCTATTTCCCGATTCCGAAAATCCGCTTGTTCCGAGTCAGCGAGTCGTGAAATCTCTGTTCCTCCGTAGTATATCGTACCGTTCGAAGGCCTGTCCAGACCGCCCAAAAGGTGCAGCAGGGTGCTCTTGCCCGCGCCGCTCTCGCCGACCAGCGCCAGCATCTCGCCTTTATGCACATCCAGAGACACACCGGAGAATACGACCAGATCGCTTTCGCCGGATTTATAGACTTTGGAAAGGTCGCGCGCGCGAATGTAGGCTTCGGTCATCAAACAGCTACCATAGCGCAATAGGGCGTGCCCGCACAGAGGCCCGGTCACCCTGTGTGAAACCGAACAGGCATTCCAGCCGGGACGATTTCATCATAGGGACATGGCCACGATGCATCCAAACCAGCCTTTCCTCTCCGACATCAAGGAGATTCGCAAACGCGCCCGCCAGCACATGGAGAAAGGCGCCGTGACCGGCGGCTACAAAGCCGACCGGGAAACCGTCCTCCGCCTGCTCAATGAAGGTCTCGCGACCGAAATTGTCTGTGTGCTGCGCTACAAGCGCCACCAGTTTATGGCCCACGGACTCAGTGCACAATCCGTGGCCGACGAATTCGCCGAACATGCCGCCGAAGAGCAGGAGCATGCCGATATGATCGCCAAGCGCATCACCGAGCTGGGCGGAGAGCCGAATTTCAGTCCCGAGGGTCTACTCTCCCGCAGCCACTCCGAGTACGTCGAAGGCGACAAGCTGACAGACATGATCAAGGAAGATCTGGTGGCCGAGCGGATCGCCATCGAGTCCTACTCGGAAATCATTCGGTATCTTGGCGAAAACGATCCCACCACCCGCCGCATGATGGAGGAAATTCTGGCCAAAGAGGAAGAGCACGCCGAAGACATGCTCTCGTTGATTCAGAGAATCGGCCAAGCCGGGCTGTAAGAACGTAAGAGGACAGACGACGCAAGGCGATCGTCCGTCCTACTCGGTTATTGAATTGGCAGCAGCACCGTATTGCTGGTCTGGCCGTTGATGGTCACCGTGATCGCCGCGTTGGTACCCGACGGCGCATCGCTGCCGAGCACGAACTGCACGGCGTCCACGCCCACCATCCCGGTCACCGCATACGCCGCGGCCGGAGCCAAAGGCGTCGCACTGGCAATTTGGAGCGACACCGCATCGTTCAGCGTGTATTGGGCCGAGTCCGGTACGGCAAATCCGAAGGGACGCACCGGAGTGGTCGCGCCGAAGCCAGTACCGTACAGGGTGATGGTCTCACCCGGTTTCACCGGAGCATCCTTGGTCACCGGCGAGCCGTCGCCATGCGACGCCACCGCGTACACCTGCCCGTCCGCGCCCAACGAGGGGAACAGTCCCGGAGCATCCGGCACCACATTGAACGATGCCTGCACGTCCGCCTGTCCGACCGTGCTCACCGTGACAGTCTGCGTGCCGGAGTCCAGGTCCGACGGCATCTGCACATTGATCTGCGTCGGCGATGCGAAGTATAGCGGCAGTAGCCGGTCGCCCAGCCGCACCGTCACTCCGGCCAGCGTCTGCGCCAGCGGACTCGACGGTCCCAGTTCCACACTGTTCGCCAGGTTCGCGCCGAAGATCGAAACCACGCTTCCCGCGGCCACCGCCGTCACCGGCGTGGTCCCCGCTGCATTGGAAACACCGGAGGGCAGAATGTAGGGCACCTTGTCGAAGACCGCCTGCACCGCCCGCGGCGACGACATCGCCAGCGTCCCCGCCGGTGTGTTGCCGCTCAAATCGCCCGACCATGTTCGGAAGCGGAAGCCCGGCAGCGGCGTCACCTTCACCGTCACGTTGGTCTGCGAATCGTAATATCCGTCCGTGGAGA
>DASZMZ010000233.1:0-17898 GCA_035551455.1 Candidatus Sulfopaludibacter sp. | reverse complement strand
GCTCGGCGACGGGCTTACAAACACCAGTGCGCAAACGGCTTTGACTGCCACCACGTTGGGATGAAGCCACAATACCACCCTGTTTCCTCCCCCCACCAAACTGGGTCCCCCCAGTCAGATGCTCGGCGGTGAAAAGAATTTTTCTCCGTGCTTCCTTCGTGTCCTCCGTGACTCCGTGGTGAGGAGGTTTTTCGACCCTCTCCGCGTCTTCCTCCGCTCAGCGCCTCCGCGATGAAAATCCATTTCCCGTTTCGCCAATATTTGTTACCTACAAAACAAACCACTTCCACCTCCGCAATTTCAGACTCCCCCCACCCCCTCTGTCACCATGAAATTGACCCGAGGAACCTATGTCTACTCAAAAACAACTCGAAGCCAACCGTCGCAACGCCCAACTCTCTACCGGACCCAAGTCCGAAGAAGGAAAAGCCATCTCCTCCATGAACGCTCTCAAATCAGGCCTCGATGCCGAATCTCAATTCGTCATCGGAGAATCGCGCGAAGCTTTCGCCAAACTCCAATCCGAATACTACGACCACTACCCTGTCGAAAACCCAGAACAGCGCTTCTACCTCGACACCGCCATCCGCCACGAATGGCTCCTCCGCCGCTTCCACCGCGTCGAAGCCGAACTCTGGATCCACGAAGCCAAACAAGCCGAACCCGGCACCGGCATCCAACTCGGCGAGGCCTTCGACAAGACCAGTCCCACTTTCATGCGCCTCCACCGCCGGGTCGCCGCCTCCGAGAAATCCTACAAGGAAGCCATGGCCGCCTACAGACGCCTCCGCCAGCCCACTGAAACCAAAGAGAAAACTCAACAATTGGCTTCGTTCCGCACCTCCCCCTACCCAGCCCCCAAACCCAACCCGGCCTCCAAATCCGCCGCCGGCTGGACCGGAAATGAGCCGAAATCCTGGCGTCTCTAATCGCGAATCGCGAAACCAAGGCGGAAATCTGTGAGCAGTTATACAATGAGGCATCCGTGTGGACTTTCCGTATGCAAAAAGTAATAGTATTCCTTTTGTTATCGGGCCTCAGTCTTGCCGCTGCCCAGGACCGCGTCCGAACCTCCGTGGATCCTTCCCGATCGGTGATCTTGAAGGCCAATGTGCACCCCCGGGCCCAATCGCGTTTTGATCAGGGACGCGCCGATGCCGCCCTCCCCATCGCCTACGCCACGCTGCATTTGAAACCCGGCCCCGGCCTCGCGGCCTTCCTCGCCGAGCAACAGGACCCGGCATCGCCCAACTTCCACAAGTGGCTCACTCCCGAACAGTTCGGCGACCGCTTCGGCCTCACCCCAAGCGACCTGGCCAAGATCACGGACTGGCTCAAGGCCGAAGGCTTCCAGGTCCACGACATCGCCCGAGGCCGCCACTGGGTCACCTTCAGCGGCACCGCCGGACAAGTGAATCGCTCCTTCCACACCGAGATTCACCGCTACCTGGTGTATGGCGAAATGCATTTCGCGAATGCCACCCCGCCCTCCATCCCCGAAGCCTTGGCCGGCGTGGTCACCGGCATCCGAGGCTTCGACGATTTCCGCCTCCAATCGCAAGCCCAGATCGTGCCCGTTCAGCCCAATTACAATACGGCCACCGGACGCGCTTTGGCGCCCAACGATTTCGCCACCATCTTCGACCTCCAGCAGCTCTACGCCAAGGGCATCGACGGCACCGGACAGACCATCGCCATCATCGGACAGACACGCATCGTTCCCTCCGACATCGCCACCTTCCGCACCCGCTACAACCTCCCGGCCAACCCGCCCACCACCATGTTGTTCGGCACCGACCCGGGCCTCCGCTCGGCTGACCTGGCCGAAGCCGATCTGGACCTGCAGTGGTCCGGCGCCATCGCGCGCAATGCCAACATCGTCTACGTCTACTCCTCGGACGTCATCACCTCGGCGCAGTACGCCATCGATCAGAACGTGGCGCCGGTGATGAGCCTCAGCTACGGCGGCTGCGAAGCTTACAACGATATTTCGGTGCAAGGCGTGGCGCAGCAGGGCAACGCGCAGGGGATCACGTGGTTCGCCTCGTCCGGCGATAGTGGCGCGGTGACCTGCGACCGTAACGATGTGACGCCCGTCGCGACACTCGGACCCACCGTCTCCTCGCCCGCCAGCCTGCCGGAGATCACGGCCGTGGGCGGCACCGAATTCACCGATACCACCGCCACCTACTGGTCCGCGCGCAACGATGCCAATAGCGCGTCGGCGCTCTCGTACGTCCCGGAAAAGGCGTGGAATGACTTCGTCCCCACCGGGACCATCGCCACGTGGGGCACCGGCGGCGGACCCAGCGCTCTGTTCGCCAAACCCTCCTGGCAATTCGGCCCCGGCGTACCCAAAGACGGAGTGCGCGATGTGCCGGACGTTTCGTTTCCGGCGTCGGGAACGGTGCCCTACCTGGCCATTTTGAACGGCGGCCTGGTGGGCTTCGGCGGTACCTCGGGATCCAGTCCGGCCTTCGCGGGCCTCATGTCTCTGGTGCTCCAGCACACCGGCGGCAGCGGATTGGGCAACATCAATCCGGCGCTGTACCGCTTGGCCCAATCCACCACGGACGTTTTCCACGACGTGACCGCCGGTGACAACAAGGCTGCCTGCATACAGTCCAGTCCGGGTTGCGTGAACGGCCTGGTGGGCTTCTCGGCCGGTACGGGATACGACATGGCCACCGGCCTCGGGACCGTGGACGGCTACAACCTCGTGATGGAATGGTCCAGCGGCTCGCTCAGCAGCACGGCACTGAGCATCAGCCCCAATAACGCGCTGAATCTCAGCGATACGGTGCAACTCTCGGCCATCGTGGCCGGCTCGGGAACGGCGCCCACCGGCAGCGTCTCCTTCGTAGCCAACGACATCACCATCGCCACAGCGCCTCTAAAAACGGCTGACGGCGTCACTTCGGCCGGCGCGCAGGTGAGTGTACTGCTGCTGGCTGCGGGCAACGGTACGGTGACCGCGCTTTATAGCGGGGACGCTGTGTACAGCGGCTCGCGCGGCTCCGGCCGTCTGGCGCTGAACATGCCGGCGGGCGCCGCTCTGGTGGTGCCGTTTGTGAATTCGAATCCCGTCTACGAACTGGCCGCCGCGGGGAATTGGCCTTACACCGTGGGACTGTCGGAGAAGGCCGGCGTAGATGCCACCATCACTTCATTCACGGTGAACGGCGTGAACAATATCGGCGCGTTTGGTGCCAATGCCAAACTGCCGGCAAACAGCACTATCAGCGCGGGTCTGGCCGGCAGCGGCTTGGCCGCGCCGCTCAATCGAGTCTTCATTTTCGGCGGCACCGACGCCAACGGCAACAAGTGGACGCAGCAACTGACGGTGCCATTCCTGCCGCCGCTCGGCAGCCAGATCGCTCCCGCGATTTCGCTCACCAGCCCCACCACCACCGTGCAGCAGAACCCGCAGGCCGATGCGTCCTGCCAGTGGTCGCAGCAGGTGACCGTGCAGGAACTGGGCGGCTACCCCACCTCTCTCGGCGCGTTGATTGCGGGAACCACCAGTTTCACGTCACAGATTTCCTCCATCTTCGGCACCACCCATCTGGCGCCGTTCGGCTCTCTGAATGGGACCGTCTGTTTCAGCGGCACCACGCCGCCGTCCGTCAAGACCATGCAGATTTCGGGTACTTCGAGTGTGTCCACCACCGTAGTTGCCACGCTGCCGCTGGCCTTCACCACCGCATCGCCCGGACCGGCAACCATGTCGCTGGGGTCGCCCGCGCTCTCTCTCTCCATCGCGTCGGCGCAAGGCAGCGTCACCGGTTCGATGCCGCTCAACTTCTCGGGAGGCTCGCCGCAGTGGACCGCTTCGGTGTCGCCCGCGAATCGCACATCGTCGTGGCTGACGGTCACGCCGGGATTGGCCTCGGGCTCGAGCCCCATCAACCTACAAGCGTCGGCGGCAGGACTCTCACCAGGAGTGTACATGGCCACCGTGAACGTGCAGGCCACCGACGCCGTGCCGCAAGTGGTGAGTTTCCCCGTGACGTTCGTCGTGAGCCCCTCCTCGTCCACAAGCATCGCGGGCGTGGGCAATGCCTTCTCCGGCGGGACCACCGTGGCGCCGGGCTCCATTTTGAGCGTCTACGGAACCCAATTGGCGAACTCCATCGGACAGGCGACGAGGTTGCCGCTGCCGCTGGTATCGGCCGGCGTCACGGCGACCGTGAACGGCTTCCCCGCCCCGCTATATTACGTCTCGGCCGGGCAGATCAATTTGCAGGTGCCGTATGAAGCGGGCGCCGGCCCGGCGGCGCTGGCGATCAACAACAACGGGCAGATTGCATCGTTCCCGCTGACGGTAGCAGCGGCGGCTCCGGGTCTGCTCGCGAATGCTTACGACAACGCCACCGGCCTGCCTGTAACTTCGGTGCAAGCCGGCGGCGGCAACGTGCTGCTGCTCTTCGTCACCGGAGAGGGCGACGTCACTCCCACGCTCGGCACCGGCGCCACCCCCTCAGCCACGATTACCGACCCGACCCGTCTGCCGCATTCCCGTCTCCCGTTGACCTTGACTGTGGGTGGCGTGACAGTGACTCCGCTCTTCGCCGGCATTCCCAACGGACTGGCCGGAACCACCCAAATCGACTTCCAGGTCCCCCCCAGCGTCTCCCCCGGCAAGCAGGCCGTGGTAGTAACCGTAGGCGGAGTTGCCGCCCCCGCGATTTACCTGAATGTAACCCCGGCCGGCTCCCAGTAAACCTCTCGCCGGCCGCCGTCCTGCCAAGGCCCTCGCGCCTTGACCGAGTTGCCTGCCATTCCAGCAGGCCGTAGTAGTGTCCGTAGGCGGAGTTGCCGCCCCGCGATTTACCTGAATGTTACGCCGGCCGGCTCCCAGTAAACCTCTCGCCGGTGAAAGAGATTTCCTCCGTGCTTCCTCCGTGTTCTTCGTGCCTCCGTGGTGAACCCGATCTGGAACTCTCCATCGGTAAAGTTGGCTCAAGTAGACTAAAGACGGATGAACTCAACTGAGTCCCGCCGCTTCGCCATCGTCGGCGGCGGCATTGTGGGCCTTGCCACGGCCTATAAATTGAGCGGCCGTTTCCCCGGCGCGCGCATCACCCTGCTGGAAAAAGAGAGCGGCGTAGGCCGTCATCAGACCGGCCACAATAGCGGCGTGCTGCACAGCGGCCTCTACTACAAGCCGGGCTCCATCAAAGCCCTGCTGGCCGTCTCGGGGATTCGCCAGATGGTGGCCTTTTGCCAGGAAAATGAGGTGCCGCACGAGATCTGCGGAAAGCTCGTGGTGGCCGCCGATGCGACCGAAGTGGAGCGGCTCCGCGGCTTGGAAGAACGCGGCCGCGCCAACGGACTGGAGGGTCTGCGCTGGCTGGGCCGCGAGGAGATGCGGGAGATCGAACCGCACGTCGGCGGCGTGGCCGCGCTGCGCGTGCCGCAGGAAGGCATCGTCGATTATCCGCGAGTGTGCGAGGCCCTGGTGGCTCGACTCGGCGAGCGCGGCGTGCAAGTGGTGACCGGCGCGCAAGCGCTGCTCATGACGCCGAGGCATGACGCCTGGAGCATTGAGACCACGGCCGGCGAGTTCAGCGCGGATTTCCTGATCAACTGCGCCGGTCTGCATTGCGACCGCGTGGCGGAGAATGCCGGCGAGCGGCGCGAGATGCGCATCCTGCCGTTCCGCGGCGAGTACTACAAGCTCCGTCCCGAGCGGCAGAGTCTGGTGCGCCACTTGATCTACCCCGTGCCGGATCCGCGATTTCCGTTTCTGGGCGTACACTTCACCCGGCTGATCCACGGGGGGGTCGAGGCCGGTCCCAACGCCGTCCTCGCGTTCAAGCGCGAGGGCTACCGCAAAACGGATTTCAGCGCGGCCGACCTTTGGGATGCCCTCAGTTACGGCGGCTTCTGGCGCTTCCTGCGGCGGTATCCCTCGATGTGCTGGTACGAACTGCGGCGCAGTTTCAGCCGGCAGCTATTCTGCCAGAGTCTGCAGAAACTGGTGCCGGAGATTCAGCCCGCCGATCTGGATACGGGAGGCTCGGGTGTTCGGGCGCAGGCCATATCCCCGGAGGGCGATATCATTCAGGACTTCCGCTTCATCGAGCGGCCCAACGCCCTGCACGTCCTCAACGCTCCGAGTCCGGCAGCCACGGCGTCGCTCGCCATTGGAGACCACATCGCGGCCATGATCACGGTATCGTGAGAGCCGTTCAGCGGCGCACTCTGGGACGGAGTTCGAGCGCCAATTGCTCGGAACGCGGACCCTGCCGCACAACTTGAGGCTGGAACTGTTCGCGAAAACTCTCCGCGGCCGCGCGCGCCTCTTCGCCTTCAAGCTGCACACGCAGCTCTTCGGCGATCTCCAGAAATTTGCGGTAGCGCGGCTCCCAGATTTTGAGAAAGGGGCGGGGATCCAGCCGGCCCTTCACGGGGCCCCGCTGGTATAAGCGGGCCTCAAAGGCCTGGCTGACGAGATTCTTTTCCAGTTTCTCTCGGCAGGCATCTTTCAGAATGCCGGTGAGCCAGAGCAGTTCCTGATGATCCAGTTGGGAGAGCGGGTTCTTGGAGTCGGACATTGCGGCTATAGAAATATAACACGCGTCGAAGGCGACCGTCTCGTCTGCAGTTCGATGCTAGATCGACTTCACCGGCATCGACACGATGTCGTCGATCTGTATGGCTTCCTTCACCACGAAAGGCTCGCCGTACTTGACCCCGATCTGGTTGCCGTAGAAGCGCGCGACAGCGCCTAGCCGGTCGCGGATCTCGGCCTCGTCGGGGAATAGCGCCGAGCCTTCCTCCGTCTTGCCGTACTGCGAGGCGTAGCTCAACAGCGCCTTCATGCGGCGTTCGAACTGACCGCTGATATCGACAATGAAACTCGGCTTCACGTCGGCGTAGAGACTCGCGTAGAGGATCTTCTGCGGCCGGTGCGGCTCGCTGTACTCATCGAGCTTCTTCAGCCCCGCCAGGAAGCAGGCCTCGAAGCTCAGTTCGCAGCACCGGTAGTGGTCGGGATGGCGCGCCTGCCAGTACGGCAGGATCACCACGCGCGGCTTGAGTTCGCGGATTTTGACCGCCAGGGTCATGCGCGCTCCAATGTTGTTTTCCAGCCGCGCGTCCGGCATGTACATGTTGCCGCGCCAGCTCAGCAGCATTTCCTTCCCCGCGGCCTGCGATTCCTCCACGCGCAATTCGGGCGTGCCGCGCGTGCCCATGTCACCGGCCGTGAGATCCAGTACGCCGGTGCGGTAGCCGGCCTCGGCCATGCGGATCAACGTGCCTCCGCAGGTCTGCTCCACATCGTCGGGATGCGCCGCGATTGCTAGTACGTCGAGGCTCATACGCGCGCCGCCAGTTTCTTCAGGAAGTCTTTCATGTCCACCTTGTATTTGAATGCTTTCACGCCGTTGATCGCAATCACCGGGACCTCTTCGTTATAGCGGAGCAAGAGGTCGGGATCGGCGTCGATATCGAATTCTTCGTAATCGAAGGAAGCGCGGTCGCGGGCTGCGGCCAGCACGTGCTTGGCTTCGTCGCACAGGCAGCAGCCGGCCCGGGTATAGAGTGTCACCAGAGGCTTCATTTACCAGGAAAGGTCGCGCCGGCGGGAGAATGCCTCGCGCGTCCCCAGGGTCTTGATGAGCACAATACCAGCCACAAAGCCGCCCACGTGGGCGAAGAAGGCGGTGCCGCCGCCCTGCGCGTATTGCGGCGAGGCGATGCTGCCCACGCCGCTGAAAAGCTGGATCACGAACCAGTAGATCAGCATGGCCCACGCCGGCACGTCAGTCAGAAAGAAGAAGAAAACCAGAGTCACCAGAGCGCGAATTTCGGCCCGCGGAAACTTCACCAGATAGGCGCCCATGACGCCGGCGATGGCGCCGCTCGCGCCCACCATCGGAACCCGCGAAAAGGGATTGAGAAACGTCTGCGCCACCGCGGCAGCCACCCCGCACAGCAGATAGAACAGCAGATACTTCCCATGACCCAGAATGTCTTCGATGTTGTCCCCGAAAATCCACAGGAACCACATGTTGCCCAACACGTGCAGCCAGCCGGCATGCATGAACATGGCGGTGAAGATGGCGGAAACGTGGAACTGATCGGGCACCAGGCCGTAAGCCGCGATGAACGCGTTGAGCGTATACGGATCCATCGAGAACTCGAACAGAAAGACCAGGATGTTGATCACAATCAACAGCACCGTGACAATCGGCTTCGAGTAACTCGGCTGTGAATCGCGTATGGGGAACATTTAGTAGTTGGATGCAGTGGGGCCGGCGGTAAGATTCGCCCGCCCGGCGAATTCCGGATGCGCTCGCCGCTCCGCCCGGGCCATCAGAGCGCGGACTTCCTCCACGCCGCAAATGCCCCCGCGAGCGCCCAGCGCGGTACAGTTGAGCGCCGCCATCGCATTGGAAAACTCCAAAACCTGGCGCATCGGCATGCCTTGCAAAACAGCATAGCAGAACGCCCCGTGGAACACGTCTCCAGCACCGGTGGTATCCACGCAATTCACCACATAGGCCGGTGCGTACAGGAACTCACCGTTCAGCCGCGCCAGCGAGCCGTGGGCGCCCAGCGTCATGGCCGCTACCTTCATACCGTACTCAGTCTGCAGCTTTTCCAGGGCGCTGAAGGGATCGCGATTGCCGGTCCACGCCGCCGGAAATTCGGAGCTGGCCACCAGGTAATCCACATTCGGCAACACCTTGTCAAAGCCGTGATAAATGGTATCGACGTCCACAGTTACCGGGATTCCGTGGCGGCGTGCCACGGCGGCCGCGTGCGCCACGGCCGGAGTATCGTGGCCGTCGATGTGCAGCATGCGGGCATTGGAAATCTGCTCTTCGCCAATCTGCTCCGGGTCGATGCGCAGGCAGTCCTCGCGCCGCCACAACACGGTGCGCTCACCGGTGGACCGGTCGATGATGATGTAGGCCGATTGGTTGGCGCAGCCGCGGCGCAGTTGCACGTGATCCAGATTGATGCCGGTGCCTTGCAGACTCTCCATCTGGACGCGGCCGCGCTCGTCGTCGCCAATCGCGCCGATGTACTTGACGCGCAGTCCCAGGCGGGCGCAGGCCACCATGGCGCTGGCCACCTGGCCGCCCGGGCTCACGATCTCTTCTTCAAACGGCACTTTGCCGGCGTACGCCGGGAAGTGGGGAACAATCAGCAGGGTGTCGGTGGCGTTCAGCCCCACACCCACCAAGTCGAATTCAGGCATGAAGGAATATTGTAAGTGGGTTAAGACCGGATTGGTTTCGTCATTCGGATCACCGGCAGTCGATCGCCGTTGGCCAGCGGGACAGCGAACTCCACTTCGGGGCTGAATCCCCGTGCCGTATAGAGCGGCACGCCGGACAGGGTCGACGTCAATTCCAGACGGGTAAATCCGGCGGCCGCCGCGGCAGTTTCGCAGGCCTGCAACAGGCTGCTGCCGATGCCTCGCCGCGCCCACGCCGGGTGAATGAAGAAGGCGCGCACGCGGGCGGCCTCCGAGGCGGGATCGAGAAAGGAGTCGTCCCGGGCCGGGGAATGGTCGCTGCCGAAGGGCGTCTTGCGACGGCTCCAGCCGCCGCAGCCCACAATGGCTCCGTCCGCGATCGCGGCGAAGTAGGAGCCATCGCCAATCAGTTGCCGGTCGACGCCGAATACCGATCCGAGGGCCGCCTGACGCTGCTCCCGCGTATACTCCGTCTGTAGCGTCATCACCGATTCGGCGATGAGCGATTCGAGCGCCGGAATGTCTTCCCAGGTGGCCAGGCGAATCGAGATCACGGTCTTCATGGTAACGCGGGCCGCTACCGGGAGAGGCGCGTCTTCTTATCGAAGTAGGCCTTCATGACGTCGCGGACGATGGGGGCTGCGAATTTGCTTTCGATGCCGTGTTCGAAGAAGGCGGTGACGACGATCTCCGGATTCTGGCACGGGGCGAAGCCGACGAACCAGGCGTTGTCGCGCAGATTGGCGGCGTTGCCGCGGCTCTTCACCAGGTCGTTCGACGCGACCTGCGCGGTACCCGTCTTGCCGCAGACGCTGATGCCTGGAAGCTGGGCGCGTCCGCCGGTGCCGCCGCCCTCGTTGACCACGCCGTACATGGCGTTGACTACCTCGTTGAGCTGGCCTTCGTCGAAGCGATGGACCACCGGCGGATCGGGAGCCGCTTGCCGCAGCAGGTGCGGCCGGTACCAGACGCCTCCCATGGCGAGGCCGCCGATGGCGCGGGTCAACTGCAGCGGCGTGACGGTGAGCGCGCCCTGTCCGATGGAGACGTTGATGGTTTCGCCGGCGTACCAGCGATCGTGCTGATTGTGAATCTTCCAATCGTTGGACGGCATGATCCCGGTACCTTCGTGCGGCAGATCGATGCCGGTGAGATGACCGTAGCCGAACAGATCGCCATAGTGGGCGATCTTGTCGATGCCCAAACGGTCGCCCACCGCGTAGAAGTACGTATCGCAGGAATCGACGATGCCCTTATGCAGGCTGACGGCGCCGTGGCCCGTCTTGAGATGGCAGTGATAATAGCGGCCATAGTAAGTGGCGCCGCCGGGACAGTTCACGCTGAAGTGCGAATCCACGGTGCCGGTCTCCAGGGCCGCCAGCGCCACGATGGGCTTGAAGGTGGAGCCGGGCGACTGGGCTTCCTGAATGGCGCGATTCATCAGGGGATGGTCGGGATTGGCGAGGATGGCCTTCCAATCGGCGGCGCGCACGCGACCGGCGAATTGATTGGGGTCGAAGGCGGGCCGGCTGACCATGGCGAGGACTTCGCCGTTGCGCGGGTCGAGCACCACGACGGAGCCGTTCTTGCCTTCCATGGCCAGTTCGGCCACGGCCTGATAGTCGAGATCGATGGTGAGTTCGATATCCTTGCCGGGCAAGGCGGTCTTCTCGGCGAGCAACTGGCGCACCTGGCCGCGATTATCGACCACCACCTGGCGCTGGCCGTCCACACCCATGAGCGTGGAATTGTACTGGCGCTCGATGCCGAACTTGCCGATCACGGCGCCGGGGTCGGTCTTGGCGAACTCGGGTGAATCGAGTTCCTGCTCACTGACTTCGCCCGTGTAGCCGATGACATGGGCGAGCAATTGGTTTTGCGGATAGAGGCGGCTCTGGTGCGGGATGACTTCCATCTCCGGGAAGAAATCGCGGTGCGAATCGATGAAGGCGAGGTCGGCGGGGGTGAGCTCGCTCTTGACCTCCATGGGGACGTACTTGGGCTGCGATTTGAAGCGGCGGACGCGGGCGATGAGCTCGTCGTAATCGAGGTCGAGTCCGTCGGCGATGGGCTGCAGGTGGGCTTCCTTCAGGTTCTCGCGGGCCAGCCAGAGGGTGAAGGAAGAGTGGTTGTCGACGATGATGCGGCCGTCGCGATCGAGAATGCGGCCGCGCGGCGCGGGGATGGGAACGCTCTTGATGGAATTCTCCGTGGCCCGCTCGTCGTACCACTGCGGGTTCTGCATCTGGAGCTTCCAGAATCCGCCGATCAGGAAGAGGAAGATGGCGAGCGCGGTGTACTGAAATATGGTGATCTTGCCCGCGGCGAAGCGAGTGTCGTCGCGCAGCGGCGACCGGACGCGGTCTTCAAGAGGAGGCACGATCACGGGGGGAACCTCCAGTTTACCGAAACGCGGCGCCTGGCTAGTAGGGCAGCTTCACGGCGCAGGATTTCGGGGCGTTCACCGGATTGCAGCGGACCTTGTCACCGGGCAGGGACACGTGGAAGCCCGAGGCTGCTTTCCACTCGAAGGGGTAATCGGTGCTCAGAATCTGGGCGCCGCTGGCCTTGGCCAATTCCTGTCGTTTGGTATCGCCGGAGCGGACCGACTGCGGGTCGTCGGTCATGGTCCGCACCAGGTAGCCCTTGCGCACCAGCGCGGCGATCTCCGGCGATGCGGGGTTGTTCATCTTCACGAAGGCCGCATCGGGCGTACCGGGCTTGCCGTTGGTGAACATCATCCGGCCTTCCAGTGAAGGGTGACCCTGGGTGTAAAACGGCGTCACCTTCTCCTGATCGAGCACGAACACCACTTTGTTGCGGGCCCAATCGAGCGGCGGCCAGCCTTCCTGCAGCACCGCCTCCTCCAGGGTGGCGTGCTTGCCGCGCACATCGTCCGGCGTGACCACTTCGCTCCTGTCGAAGACGGATTGGATCTCGACGTCGAGCGCGTCCATCGTCTGCTTGGTAATGGGTTCCGGCTTGGCGAATCCATCGCGCACAATCCCGTCTTTGTTCTCAATCTGCAAATAGATCGGCAGGTGGCCCGGGTGCGCTTTGGACCAGGTCCGTACGATTTGCAAACAGGCCACGAAGGTGGCGCAGTGGCTGCGGAAATCGACATCGTTGGCGTGCATCACTTTGAAGCCCGGCTTCTTCATGGCCTCCGCCCAGCCCTGCGGCATGGGAGCAGCCGGCCCTTCCTTGGCGGCGAGCCGCAGGAAGAGCGGATCGGCGAACAGACCACCTTCAGTATCGCCAAACACATCCAACTCCAATTGCCGGACCCCGGCATCGAGCTGCGCCTCGAGCTTCGGGTGCTTGTAATTGAGCGACTCGGCGGCCTGCGGATTCTGTTTCCGCAACACCGCCATCTCTCCGGGGGCCAGCCCGGCGTGATAGCTGTTGTGAGTCCCGATGAGCTGAATCTGATTCATGCGCAGCGTCTCCTGCGCGGCGCACGAAGCGCAAATCGAAGCGATCAGAAGAAGGCGACGCATCCCTCCATGATAAGGGCCGCGTGTTTCAGCCTGATGTAGGAGAGCGCGGCCGGACCGGCGGGTTCGCGTCAGCCGCGCCGCGCCGCGTCGATGGCGGCGACGTCGATCTTTTGCATGGTCATCATTGCGCCGAAGGCGCGCTGGGCCTCAGCGCCGCCGGCGGATAGGGCGTCGGTGAGCGTGCGCGGAGTGATCTGCCAGGAGATGCCCCAGCGGTCCTTGCACCAACCGCAATCGCTTTCCTTGCCGCCATTGCCGACGATGGCGTTCCAGTAACGGTCCGTTTCTTCCTGATTGTCGGTCGCGATCTGAAACGAAAAGGCCTCGGTGTGCTGGAACATTGGGCCGCCGTTGAGACCGAAACAGGGGATGCCCACCACCGTGAATTCCACCGTGAGCACATCGCCTTTCTTGCCGGCCGGAGAGTCACCGGGGGCCTGGTGAACCGCGGTCACCGCACTATCCGGAAACGTGGCGGCGTAGAAGCGCGCCGCTTCCTCTGCGCCCTTGTCAAACCACAGGCAAATCGTGTTCTTTGGTTTCATCCCTAAATTATACGGATTAGGTTCATCCTGTGGCCCACGGCTTTAGCGGGTGCGCTTTAGGAGTTGGCCGTATTGGCCTTCTTTGATCGGTGTGTAGCCGGGATAGGATTTGCGCCAGGTGGCTGCGCCTTCGGAGCCGGGGGAGAAGAGGATGGCGAGGTAGCGGGGAGAGTCGAGGTCTTCGGGCAGGAGGCAGCGGACGGCGGGATTGACGGGGTTGCCGGCGGCGACGATGTGGCCGGCGAAGTAGCCTCCATCAGGGAGAGCGAGGACGGTGAGGCCCTGGTCGCGTACGGCGGCGAGTGCGGGCTTCATGTCGTTCCAATACGGCGTCCAGAGGACCCGATTGCGTTCCACTAACAGCGGACAGCCGAGGAGAAGTGCCAGCAGGCAGACGGGGGCGCGGAGCTTGGGTCGCCGTATCGCGAGGAGCAGGAGCAGCATTCCGGCAGCCACGGCGATGACGACGGGCAGGGGGAAGAGCTGCGCCGGAATCTGGCGGTAAAGCAGATAGAGTCGACTGGCGGCGTTGGCGCCTACCAGCGCGGGTGCGATGCGGACGAAGAGTGCGGCGAGCAGGAGTTCACTGGCGGCCAGCACGCCCTCGGCGTAGCGGAGAGTATTGAGGCCGTTGCGGATGAAGTGGAGGTCGCCGGGCGCGCCTCCGGCTCCGAGCGCCGAGCGGAAGTAGAGCAGCCAGCCGGCGAGCAGGAGCAGCGCCAGCACGCGATGCGAGCGTCGGAAGAGCAGCGCCACGCAGAGGATCAGGGTGAGGGCCAACACGAGCGGGAACATCAGACCGCCGGGAGAAACTCCGCCTTCGGGAAGGAAGAAGATGCGCCAGACCTCGGGATTGCGGATGTTATAGAGGATCGAAGTGTTGGAGAGGTCGGCTGTGCCCGGCAGGTGGATGGGTCCGAGATTGATCTGCACGGGGTAGAATGGCGATCCCCACTTCACGAGGTGATGGACGTAGTAGTGGCAGGTGGTGACCAGGAATGTGAGTGACGCGCCGAGGACGGCGGGCCAGCGGAACTGCCTCCAGCGATACCAGAGGACGACGGCGAGCGCCACGGGCACGAAGAAAATGCCGAGGTATTTCACGGGCGCGAAGACGATGCCGGCGGTGAGCAGGAGAAAATCGGAAGGAGCGAGACGGCGTCGCGCGGCTCGGACCGCGACGAGGGTGAGCAGCAGGAATCCGGCGCCGTGGAGAGTGTCGTTCTTCAGGGTGGCGACACCCGAGGGGTTATTCCAGAGATGCGGCAGGACGCAGGCGCCGAAGACGGTGGCGGTGAGAAGCGCGCCTTTTAAGCGCAATTCGCGGCCCAGATACCAGGCGGCAAGAGCGAAGATGGCCAGCGCTTTGAGGGCGAGCAGCGGGAAAAAGACGTCGAGTTTGGTGACCACCCACGTAGGCAGAAACGACAGTTCCCAGAAGGCCACGTAATAGGTGGCGAAATCGTAGGGCGTGGCACGGTTGGCCATCCATTCGATGAGGTAGTGCAGGTAGTTGATGGAATCGATCTCATCGACGGGGTGGAAGGCCAGGAGCGCGAGGGGCGCGAGGAGGGCGGCGACCAGGGGGGCAACTTTGATGGTGGGCAGGCGCAGGCGTCCCGAAGCCGCGGCAGCGACGGCGCACACGAGGGCGGCGATCCAATAGGCGACGGGCGAATTGGCGTGGGTGAAGGAAAAGAGCGCGGCCAGCGAGGATTCGAGCGTCAGTTCGACGGCCAGGACGAGAAGAAGAGCGGCAGGCCTGCGGCCTACCAGCGCGGTGGCCGCCGCAAACAGGGCTGCCTGAAAGCAGACAAACTGCAGCAGCGCCAGAGCCATGCTTTAGGCCTTTTCGCGGAGCTTATCGAGGAAATGGAAAAGGGAGACGCCCACGACGCCGTTGAGGAGCGCCAGCACGAGCGTGGACTGAATATCGAAGGCCATCATCTTCCCCAGCATGGCGCGCAGAATGATCCAGTAGAAAAAGCGATGGACGATGAAGAAGAAAAACGTGAGCAGCAGGCGCATGAACGGATGGTCGACGTCCAGCCGCAAACCAATCGATGCGGCGAAATAGCCGACCAGCGATTCGGCGATGCCATAGAGTCCCAGGGGCTTGTTGAAAAGCGAATCCTGCGCCAGTCCCACAAAGCAGCCGATGAAGAGGCCGCTCATCTGACTGCGCCGCATGAGCGCGAAGTAGATGACCACCATCAGGGGCACTTCGAGGAAGCGGAGGAAGGGGAAGAACAGCGGAACGTAGGCCTGAAAGAGCACCGCCACCAGCGGCACGGCGAACATCACCCAGGCGCGGAATCGCGAAACCTGACTCTCTCGCTGGCTATTGAGGAGGATGCGGCTTTCCGAATAGCTCATTTCTTGGGGGAGCCTTCCGGAGCGCCCGCCGCCTGATTGGCTCGCCGACTGACATCGGGAGGCTTAACCGGCGACGCGGCAGGAGCAGGAGCACGAGCGCCGATACCGGTGCCGGCAGCGCCGGGTGTGGCCGTTGCTCCGTTGGGCAGTTTGATATTGAAGTCCGGGGGCTTGGTGCCGGGTGCGCCTTCACCGAAGGTGTGATTCTCCACTTCGCCGATATTCTTATAGACGGCGCGGACCTTGTCGGCCTCTGTTCCCACCGGCGGCGGCGCGGAGGCAGCGGCGGCGCCGGGCGCCTGCGTGGGTGCGGGCGGAGGCGGCGTGAGGTAGACCGGCTGATTGGCCGGAGGCGCGTCCGGAATATCCTGATGGACGCCGTGCAGAATGATCAGTACGTCTTCGACGCCGTGCTGGACGCCGAGGGGATCGACCAGAATTTCCTTGAAATTGGAGCCGGGAACGGTGCGCACGGCGCGCACGACGCCGACGGGGAAGCCGCGCGGGAAGACACGATCGTCACCGGAGGTGAAGAACTCCTCGCCGGGCTCGACCTTCTCCTCCACCGCTACGTAGTCCACCTTGCAGGTGGGAGTTCCCTGCCCTTTCAAAGTGCCGCGCACCTGGCTTTTCTGCGAGACGACGCCGGCGGCGAATTCGGGGTCGGTCACCAATTGGACCATGGCGGCGGTGGGATAAGCGGCGGTGACTTTGCCGACGATGCCGTCCGGGGTCACGACAGCCATGCCGCGCTCGACGCCGGAGAGCGAGCCGCGATTGATGGTGACTACCTTCGAATCGCTGCCCGGGGCGACGGCGATGACGTTGGCGGCCAGGGTCTGCGACGGAGTGACGGATTGGAAGATCTGGAGAGCCTTGGCGCGGTCCGCGGTGTTGAGCTCATTCTTCAGAAAGACGTTTTCCAGCTTGAGGCGGCCGACCTCTTCCTTGAGGCGGCGATTCTCCGCGTTGGTATCGTGCAGGGTGATGTAGTTGTGCAGAAAGCCGGCGCTGCCGCCGCGCAGAGCTTCGACGAAACGGGCCACGGGAGTGACGGCGGAAATGGTCCAGATACGGATGAAGCGCACATCCTGATCGTTCTTGACCTGGACGGCCAGAAGAACAAGCTGGGCGCAAATCACCAGTAGCAGAACGGTGATGTGCCGGAATCGATTGAGAAAGGACTCCATGGGAGGGGACCGTTGTCCCTAGTCTATCGAAATCTTGCGCAGTAACCGGAAATCGCTCAACATGCGGCCGGTACCGAGGACCACCGAGGCCAGCGGGTCGTCGGCAATGGAGACAGGCAGCCCGGTTTCTTCGCGGATGCGCTTGTCGAGATTCTTGAGCAGCGCGCCGCCGCCCGTGAGCACGATGCCGCGGTCGCTGATATCGGCGCTCAACTCGGGCGGGGTCCGCTCCAGGGCCACGCGGATGGCGTTGATGATGGTGGCGACGCATTCGCCGAGGGAATCGCGAATTTCCGAATCGTCCACGGTGATGGTGCGGGGCACGCCTTCGATGAGGTTGCGTCCTTTGATCTCCATGGTGATGGGCTTATCCAGCGGGAAAGCCGAGCCCACTTCCATTTTGATGGCTTCGGCGGTGCGTTCGCCGATGAGCAGGTTGTACTTGCGTTTGAGATACTGCATGACCGCGTCGTCCATCTCATTGCCGGCTACGCGCACACTGCGCGAGTAGACGATGCCGGAGAGCGAAATCACGGCGACGTCGGTGGTGCCGCCGCCGATATCCACCACCATGTTGCCGGACGGTTCGGTGATGGGCAGACCGGCGCCGATGGCAGCGACCATGGCCTGTTCCACCAGGTGGACTTCGCTGGCTTTGGCGCGATAGGCCGAATCCATGACGGCCCGTTTTTCCACCTGCGTAATTTCACTGGGAACGCCGATGACGATGCGGGGATGGACCAGCATCTTGCGTCCGTGCGCCTTCTGAATGAAGTAATTCAGCATGCGCTCGGTGACCTTGAAATCGGCGATCACGCCGTCTTTCATGGGTTTGATGGCGACGATGTTACCGGGAGTGCGGCCAAGCATTTCCTTGGCTTCCTTGCCAACTGCTTCCACTTCCCCGGTATTTTTGTTGATAGCGACGATGGAAGGCTCGTTGACGACGATACCCTTCCCTTTAGCGTAGACAAGCGTGTTGGCCGTCCCCAGATCGATTGCGAGATCCGAGGAAAATAAGCTGAAAAGAGAGCGTAAGTTCATGTATTAAAGGTGGTTCACTTCGGGAA
>DASZMZ010000232.1:0-5671 GCA_035551455.1 Candidatus Sulfopaludibacter sp. | reverse complement strand
GTTGCGGCGCAGCGAGGACATGCTGGAAGCCGTGGTTTGCTCGTCCCCTGTGGGAGTGGCCGTGCTTGACGTGGACGGTAAAGTTCGCCTGTGGAGTCCGGCATCCGAGCAGATTTTGGGGTGGACTCGAGCCGACGTCTTAGGCCGGGAACTGCCTGGAAGCGCCACCGATACGCTCCTGCTTCAGCAGAAAGTGATTGCGGAAGGAAGTATCACGGATCAGGAAATTGTCGCAGTTCGCAAGGACGGCACGGAGGTGCCGATTGGCATCTCCGCGGCTGCCCTGCATAACCCGGCCGGCGAGGCGGCGGGCGCGATGTACCTGGTGATGGACCTGACCGAGCGCAAGCGGGCCGAAGAAGCCCTCCGGGAGGCAGTCACTCAGGCACAGGCGGCCAACCGGGCAAAAAGCGAATTTCTCGCCAACATGAGTCACGAGATTCGCACACCCATGAACGCCGTCCTGGGCATGCTGCAACTGGTGATGGACGGAGATATGTCGTCGGAACAGGAGCACTATCTGACGGTGGCGCACGGCGCGGCGGAATCGCTCATGGGGTTGCTCAGCGATATCCTGGATTTTTCGCGGATCGAATTCCGGTCTCTGGCGCTGGCCCCTATCGATTTCGACATTCGCAAACTGCTGGGCGAGACGGCTGAAACCATGGCACTGCAGTCGCAAGCCAAGGGCCTGGAGTTGACCTGCCACCTGGCATCAAGTCTGCCGGACCTGCTGCACGGCGATCCTTTGCGGCTCCGCCAGATTCTGACCAACCTGCTGGCGAATGCGGTGAAGTTCACCTCCCGCGGGGAAATCGGAATCGCCGCCTTCGCCGAGAGTCTGGACGCGAACGGCGCCAAACTGCGCTTTCAAATTACGGACACCGGAATTGGCATAGACGCGGCGCGGGCGGACCATCTTTTCGACCCCTTCGTTTTGGGAGACGGATCGGCCACCAGAAAGTTCGGCGGCGCCGGCCTGGGCTTGGCCATCTCCAAGCAATTAATAGAGATGATGGGCGGAGAAATCGGCTTGGAGAGCGAACCCGGACACGGCTCCACGTTCTGGTTCACGGCATCGTTCGGCCAGCCGTCCCAGCCCGGCGCAGTGGCTCGCGCTTTGGCTCCGGACCTGACGAACATCAAAACACTGATCGTGGACGACAGCTCTGCAAACCGCAGTCTGGTGGCGAGTCTGCTCAAGGGCTGGGGCGGCCAGCGGAATCGGCTGGCCTACGACGGACCCTCGGCATTGGAGGCGCTGCGCAACGCATCTCGGGCGGGCGACCCGTTCCATCTGGTGATGGTGGACATGACGCTGCCGGGGATGAATGGCGAGGAGTTGGGCCGCCAGATTTCAAGCGATCCCGAATTTGCCGGGATCCCTCTGATTTTGATGACCTCCCCCGGCCAACGCTTCACCACGGCAAACCTGCGAACGGCCGGCTTCGTCACACACGTCTGGAAGCCGGTTTTCGAGGCGAGCCTGGCATCCGCCATTTCGACCGCCTTGATACCTGCCGTCACGCCAGGCCACGCACCCGAAGCGGGGTCCGACCGGCAAGATGTCTCCTGGCAGGACCGCAAACGGATCCTGGTGGTCGAAGACGAAGTATCGTGCAGGGAACTGGCGGTGGCGCTGGTGCAGAAACTGGGCTACGATGCCGATCCGGTAAACAATGGAGTGGAAGCAATCACGGCCCTGCAAAATGTCCTCTACGACGCGGTCCTGATGGATAGCGAAATGCCTGAGATGGGCGGGTGCGAGGCTACTGCTCAGATCCGCCAGTGGAGTTCCAGCGCGCACAGATCCATCCCCATTATTGCCCTGACTGCGCATGCCCGAGACTGCGACCGCGAAGAGTGCATACGGGCCGGAATGAACGACTTTCTCACCAAACCAGTGGATGCCAATGAGTTGAACCGCGTGCTGAACCGGTGGCTGGGCGCGGAATCCTCCGAGGCCTCAATCGCGACAGCGGAGACGACGGACGCAGCGGGAGTATTCGATGCGGAATCTCTTTTGCGGCGGCTCGGGCGAAACCGGCAACTGGCAGTCCTGATGGTGAAGCGTTTTCTCGAAGAAACTCCGAGCCGGGTCAAGCATTTGAAACGCCGCATCGAAGATTGCGACGGGCGCGGCGTCAGAGCTCAGGCCGAAGCGCTCAAGACTTCGGCAGCCACCGTCTCAGCCGTCTCATTGAGTGCGCTGGCTTCCGCCGTGGAGGACGCCGGAGCCAGTTGCGAATTCCTGAAAGCCGCCACCCTGCTGCCGCTTCTCGAAGAGCAGTTTGCCCAATTCGCGCGGTTCGCCCAAGATGCGCCCTGGATGGGATAGATCTCGGCCCCCCATTTCGCCTGCCAAATTCGATAACGGACTTGCGCCTCCCGCACGGCATGTGATAGTGTCATTCCACCTTGTGGTGGCAGTGCCACGATAGCCTGCTGAAGGAGGAGTGTTGGGATGCTGCTTGCTCCGGTAGTGTGGGCCCTGACGGTAGTAATCTGCTATTTTTTTATTGCGAAAACCTGGTGGTTTCCGCCGGCAATTTCTCAGCATGGATTAGCCTACGACGGCCAGTTCATGCGAACCCTCATCGTTGTCGGTATCATCTTCTTCCTCGCTCAATTTGTTCTGGGTTATGTCATCGTCAGATTCCGCGACGACGGCGGCCGCGCCTCGTATTCCCATGGCAATAATAAGCTCGAGACTATCTGGACCAGCGCCACCGCTTTGCTTTTTCTGGGTCTGGTCATCATGGGCACCAAGATTTGGGCCGGCGTTCATTTCGACGAAGCCCCGCCGGATTCCATAGCCGTCGAAGTCATGGCTAAGCAATTCGCCTGGAGCTTCCGCTATCCCGGCGCCGATGGCAAATTCGGCCACACCGATCTCAAGCTGGTCAACGACGCCAACGGTAACCCCATGGGCATCGACGACAAAGACCCGGCCAGCAAGGACGACATCGTCAGCGCGTCCCTCAAGGTCCCGGTCGGCCGCTCCATCAAGCTCATCCTGCATTCCCGCGACGTGATCCACAATTTCTTTGTGCGCGAATTGCGCATGAAGCAGGACATCGTCCCCGGAATGGAAATCCCGCTTCACTTCCAGGCTGATCAGATCGGCATCTACGAGGTTCCCTGCTCGGAACTTTGTGGCCTCGGCCATTACCAGATGCGCACCACCATGCAGGTAATGAGTCAGGCCGATTTCGATAAATGGATGCAGCAGCAACTTCAGAACAAGTAATGTTTCGTCAATATCCTGAGGTGATCTTATGTCCGCTCCCGTAGCACATGCGCATCATGCGCCTCAAGGCTTCATTCGTAAGTATGTCTTCAGCCTCGATCACAAAGTGATCGGCGTTCAGTACTGGTGTCTCGGCCTGTTCAGCGTATTTCTGGGAATGTCTCTCTCCCTGCTGATGCGCTTCCACATGGTGAACCCCAGCGTGCCGGTGAAGTGGTTCGCCACACTGTGGCCGCAAGCCGCGGCGGGCGGCGTGATGACGCCGGAACTCTACCTTTCGCTGATGACCATGCACGGCACCATCATGGTGTTCTTCGTGCTCACCACCGTGCCGCAAGGCGGATTCGGCAACTACTTCCTCCCCATACAAATCGGCGCCGAGGATATGGCGTTTCCGTTCCTGAACATGGCGTCGTTCTGGACCACGTTCATCGCGCTGGTGGTGATGGTGTCGGCCTTCTTCGTCCAAGGCGGCGCTCCGCTCTCCGGTTGGACCGCGTATCCGCCGCTGAGCGGCGCGGGACGCATCACCGGTCCCGGCGAAGGCATGGGACAGAATCTCTGGATCCTCAGTATCGCGATCTTCTGTCTGGCGTCCCTCATGGGCGCCATCAACTTCATCGCCACCACCGTGGACCTGCGCTGCAAGGGCATGACGTTGATGCGCATGCCGCTCACCTGCTGGACCTGGCTGGTCACCGCGATTCTAGGCCTCTTGGGTTTCGCCGTGCTTCTGGCCGCGGGCGCACTGCTGCTACTGGACCGCACCGCCGGCACCAGTTTCTTCCTGCCCTCCGGCATGATGATCAGCGACCAGATCATCAGCAACCACAAAGGCGGCTCGCCGCTCCTCTGGCAGCACCTGTTCTGGTTCTTCGGCCATCCCGAAGTCTACATCGCAATCCTGCCCGGCATGGGCGTGACCTCTCACCTGCTTTCCACCTTCGCCCGCAAACCGGTCTTCGGCTATAAAGCCATGGTGTACGCCATCCTCAGCATTGGCTTCCTGGGCTTCCTGGTCTGGGGCCACCACATGTTCATGAGCGGCATGAATCCTTACTCGGCCATGGCGTTCTCCATGCTGACCATGTGCATCGGCGTTCCCTCGGCCATCAAGACCTTCAACTGGATCGGCACCTTGTGGGGCGGCAAAATCCACTTCACCACCGCCATGATGTTCGCCCTGGGCTTCGTTTCTCTGTTCGTGACCGGCGGCGTCAGCGGCATCTTCCTGGGACAGCCGGCGCTCGACCTGTACTTCCATGACACCTACTTCGTGGTGGGCCACTTCCACATGATCATGGGCGTCGCCGCCATCTTCGGTATGTTCGCCGGCACGTTCTACTGGTTCCCCAAAGTCACCGGCAAGCTGTTGAACGAATCCCTCGGCAAGCTGCATTTCTATCTGACCTTTATCGGCGTCTACGCCATCTTCACTCCCATGCACTATCTGGGACTGGTAGGCAATCCGCGCCGCTATGCCGATTTCACCAACGTGGAATTTTTGGGGAAGGTCATCCCGGTCCATCAGTTCATGAGCTACGCTGCGTACTTCACCGCGGGCGTCCAGATCATTTTCCTGATCAACCTGTTTTGGAGCATCAAAAAGGGGAAGCCGTCGGGTCCGAATCCCTGGAATTCCACCTCGCTCGAATGGTCCATTCCCTCGCCGCCGCCTTTCGATAATTTCGGCGGCGTGCACCCCGTCGTCCATCACGGACCGTACGAATACAGCCTCCCCGGCATGGATCGCGACTACGTGATGCAGACCGATCCGCCTTCGGTGCCGAAGCATTCCGGCCACTAGTGAGATCCTATGGGTATGTCTGGGTCTCTCACACACGATATTCTCAAAGGTCCGCCTCCTCCTCCCACGGATAAGGGCTGGGGTGGCGGCGGCGGTGGCGAAGGCCGCGGAGCCGATCGCCGCGCCTCCTTCACAGGCTTGTTCGTTTTGCTGGCCGCCAGCACCATGGTGTTCGCCGCGCTGACCAGCGCCTTCGTGGTTCGCCGCGGCCTCTCGGACGACTGGGCGTCGATGCACAAGCCCGTAATCCTCTGGGTAAACACCGGGATCCTGCTGGCTTCCAGCCTCGCGCTGGATCTGTCGCGCCGCGCTCTCAAGTCCGGCAATCGCAGCATGTTCAACTTCTGGTGGAGCGCAGGCACCGTTCTCGGCATCCTCTTTCTGGTGGGTCAGGCCGTCGCCTGGCGACAGTTGAAAGACGCCGGCGTGTACATCGCGAGCAATCCCAGCAGTTCGTTCTTTTACGTACTGACTGCGTCGCACGCCTTCCACTTATTGGGTGGCGTGGCCGCGCTGGTTTATGTGGATGTGCAGGCGCTGCGGCTCCGTTTGGGACCGGCCAAGCGCACCGCCATCGATGTCACCGCGATTTTCTGGCATTTTTTGGACGGGAT